>DAOLUH010000017.1:25467-102312 GCA_035420085.1 Anaerolineae bacterium | reverse complement strand
TACTCGGATTTCAGTGTCAATCAACCCTCTTTACTAAAAGTGTCCGGTGGCTAGTTTGACGAACAAGCTTTTGAGCATAGACTCTCTCTACCTATATATCTGCTTCTCGGTCCAGATCAAGACTTGTCCAGCCTGTTGGAACGCAGAAGTAGCCTCTTCGGGTGTTACCGGTTCCCATACACCTGGATACCTTGTCTGAACGGCATATTGTGATAACCCGAAGGCTTTATCCACGTTGTCGGGTACGTTAATGTCATTGACCTTTAGCAGATCCAGGAGCACTTCCAAGACATGAGTGCGAGGGAATGGAATGTTGAGGTGACAAAGTAATCCTTTCAAAGCTTTCTCGGCGCATTGCTGGGCGTGGAAACAGGCGTCTTCGGGGAGTACGCCTGTAGTCTCCAAAGCGGCCATACCGAGCAGCAAATCGGAACGAGCGCGTTATAGCCAAAATGAGGCAATTGCATCAGGCGGCAGAGCGCTCATAAAGCACTTTCCCTTCGGTCAAGATGGTGCGGTAGATCAACCCAATGGTATTTCGATGCCGTTCGAGCTGTTCCGGGGTCGCCACCAAGACGTCAATTGGGACGAGCAGGCCGCGCAACGCGCCGCGCAGAGAAACGCTTGCGGCCCGCGTCGAATCCACCTGGTCTAAAACGACCAACAGGTCAAGATCGCTATCCGGCCCCCAGTCGCCGCGCGCGTAGGAGCCAAACAAGATAATCTGCGCCGGGTCACTCACGGCGAGGATGCGATTGGTGATTTCGGGCAAAATGCTATCATACGACATCGGGTTATCTCTCCAACAAAATTGTTCTACTTCATTATGCCACAAAAAGCAAGTTGTTACAACATATACAACTACACGACTGACAGACTATCCGACATCTCCCCTCTCCGCCCCCAATGATCCACGGCGCGAACGCGGTAGTAGCCGGAGACGTTTCCCGCGACGTGCAGGAAGGCGGCGGCGAGTTGGTCCGGCCCATTGATGCGCGTGAAGGGGCCTGCAGGCGTGGGCGCGTGTTGCACTTCGTAGGTGCGCAGCGCGCGGGAATCCAGAGCATCCCAGATCAAGAGGATTTCTTGCTGGCCGGTCATCCCTTCGTAGCGTTCGGCGCGCAGGCCGGTGACGCGCGCGGGCGGATCGGCGGGTCGAGCAGCGAGCAGCAGCAGGCTCACGCCGGGCAGCGGCAGGTCGAAGGCGAGGGTGAGCGCGCCGTCAGGCGTGGCGACCTCGCGGGGTTCTTCCAGCAAAGCGATTTCTTGCGCGGCGCGCAGGGCAGCATACTGCTCCGGCGCAAGGAAGGTCAGCGCGCCCTGGCTTTCCCAGACGAGGAAGGGGTCGCTGTAGCCCTCGGCGACGCGATAATGAACGAGCATCGCGGCGTCGAAGGGGAGTCCTTCCAGGCGCAGCGTGATCGGCGTGACGCCAGAACTCATAATTTTGTCGCGGCTGTTGTAGACGAGGATGGCGATCTGATCGTCGCCGTGACGGGTGGCGATAACGCCGGTTTCCAATGGGTCAGGCGCGGCAGTGGCGCGGTCAGGAGACTGACCACAGCAAGCAGCCGTATGCAGCTCGGGCCGGTCTCCGACCGCGCCCGCCGTTGCAAGACGCTCCGCTCCTAACAGTGACAACAATGTCATCACCGTGAAAACCGGCTTCTTGATGAGTTCGAACCGCCGTCGGCGCACATCTTCCTCGAAGCGGGGCGCGTCGCGCTTGCCGTCGGCTTGCCCGTGGTCAATGTGATCGAATTCGGCGAAGCGCGCGAAGAGAGTGCGGTGGCCCCATGTGCCCAGGAAACCGTTGTCGTTGCTCAACAGGCCGTAATGCACGCCCATCTCGTCCGCCAGCCCGACAAGGTGCTGGTTGATAACCTTACAGACGAAGGCAGCATAGTACGGACGCGCACGCCAGGTGTGGATGTCGCCCCAGCCCACCTGCGGATCGCACTCGTCGTTCCAGAAGGGGAGTGCGGCGAAGCGCGGGTGATGCGCGCGGATGTAGTCCACGATGCGCGCCTCGCGCTCGACGATGCCCAGCGAGTTGGGGGTCAGGTCGTCTTTGTGGGAACGCACGCCCTTCTCGTGGACGGAGATGAAGTCGAGGCGCACGCCCGTCTCGCCGGTAAAGTAGTTGACGCCGCTATCGCAATGCGCCAGGAACGCCGTCAGCATTTCCGAGAGATTGCGGCACGTTCCCGGCCCGCCGATGACGAGGGCGGGATCGGCTTCGCGCAGCCCTTCCACACAAGCGTCGTAGTAGATGCAGAACGCCTCAATGCTCTGCTTCCAGAAGTGGACGTCCGGTTCATTCCACGTCTCGAAGAACCACCCACGCACTTCGGCTCGCCCGTAGCGGTCAATGAGGTGCAGCGCCAGGTCGCGCACCAGCCGTTTCCAGGCGTGGGCTTGCGTCGCGTCGGTGTAGTCGGTGAAGTAGCCGCCCGTGTTGCCCATCAGCTCAAAAATGGGCTTGAGACCATTGCGCACCAGCACATCCAACGCCGTATCCAGCCGCGACCAATCGTAGGCGGGCGCATCCGTCCCCAGGCCTTCCGCCAGCAGCAGTTCCAGCAAGTAGTGGATGCGCACGTAGGCGATCCCTTGGCGCGGCATCGCGCCCACGTAGGCCATCGCCTGCTGCATGTCGGCATCCAGCAGCAAATTCGCGGGGGTGAACCCGGTGCTACGCCAGAAATGCTCCAACACGCCAGGCGCCTCTGCGCAATTGACTGTGATTTCCATTGAGCCTCCGTGAAGCAAGTCGTTAACGTTCGAACGTTTCAACGTTCAAACGATGAAATCGGCTGGTTAAAAAACGCCGCCAGCAGCGGATTGACGATCTCCGGCTTCTCATAATGCGCGATGTGCCCGGCGTTATCAATGGGGTGGAACTCGGCGCGGGGAATGGCAGCGCGGACCTTCTCGCTGAGGGCGAACGGTACGGTTTGGTCGTCGCGGCCCCAGATGAGCAGCACCGGACAGGTCAGTTTCCCTACGGCCTGGTATGCGGTCGCCATCGTGCTGATGGGGCCATGACGCAGGGTGGAGAGCAGCGCGCGCCGGAAGCCCTGGTAGCGCATCTGCACGCGATAGCGCGCCTCGAATTCCGCCAGTCTGTCGCGCACGTAGAAGTCCTTCGCCAGCCCACCGACGATGAGTTTTTCGGTGAAGCGGTCGAAGAGCCACTCGCCTACCAGCGGCGGATGCAACAGCCAGGCGGCGCGCGATGCGGGAACCGGAAATCCCGCCGGAGACAACAACGCCAACGCGCGCACGCGCTCCGGGTGCTGCGCCGTGAAGCCGACCGCAATCGCCCCACCCATCGAAAGGCCCGCGAGATTGACGGGCGCGGTGAATCCAAGCGCGTCCAGCAATTCACACAACTGGCGGTCGAACAAAGCCTGATTGTAGACAACATCAGGGCGGTCGGAATAGCCACGTCCGAACAAATCATAGCGCAGGACGCGAAAACCGGCATCGGCCAACCCGGCAAACGTCGGGTCCCAGAGGAAGGCGGGAACGGAAAATCCATGCACCAACACGACCGGCAAGCCATGCTCTGGCCCGGCCAGCTCGTAATGGGTGAAACCATCCGCCAGTTTGACGAACTGACCAGGCGCTGAGGCGCGCGCTATCGTCCAGAATGTGCGGCTCTCCGCGAAAATGAAACTTCGGATTTGCGCTTTGGGGTTGGTTGGTTTTCATTCGCGGACATTGGGCAGCCATCGCACAGTCATTACAGCTATGTCGCTTCGACGCAAGGGGAAGGATAACAAACGCATCCAGCGCAAAGGCAATGAGCGCCGCCAACATCGGGGCAGAGTAAGCCGTTACGAGATGGTAAAGGCCAACGATGGGCGGCACAAACCAACAGGGATAAAGTATGACGATGTTTCGTCTGAACGATTCGGCATACGCTTCAGGCGGTCGTTGCTTGAAGAAGCGGGAGGCAATGCCGCCGAAGAGGCTGGGACAACCAGCGTTGTAGGCGTTCAGGCAATGCGCACATATAAATCGCATAAACCACAGCAGCGCGGCAACGCAAAAGGTGAGGTAGATAAGCGCGTAGAGCCATCCTGTGTGAGGGTTGGAAAGCAAGAAGATGACGGCTCCCAGGATGAACATAACGAAGGTGGGCAGATCCTCAACAATGCGGTGAAGGGTTGTAGGTCGCGTCATCGGTTTCATATTCTCCCTCAATATCGCCAAATACAGATGCCACAAACCCATCATCGTTGAGATGCGGGTAGCGCCGGTACACCCGCTCGATCTCCGCCGCCTGTCCCGGCGACAGTTCCAGCGCGGGATCGAGACACCACGTCCCCGCCAGCAGCCCTTGACGGCGCAAGACCTCGTGGATGCCGGGGATGCAGCCGCGAAAGCCGTGCGCCGCATCGAAGATGGCGGCGTTGGCATCCGTCAACTGCGCGCCGATGCGCAGCCAGGCGGCGGCGTCCAGGGTTCCGGCGGCGCGCTGCGCCTGGATCTCGCGCAGCATCCTGACAGCCGTGTGCGTCCACACAGCCCACTGGCCGAGCAAGCCGCCGACGATGCGCACGGGCGGAGTCCCCTCCCCCACATCGAACTCGGTCAGCAGGTCGGGGATGATGTTGTCGTCGTTGCCGGTGTAGAGCACGATGTCGTCGCCGCGCCCGGCGTCGCCGCCGCGCCCGGCGTCGCTCACGGCGCGCACCACGTCGAGCGTCTGGTAGCGGTTGAACGGCGCGATTTTGATCGCGATCACGTTGGGGATTTCGGCGAACTGCCGCCAGAAGGCGTAACTGAGCACGCGCCCGCCGACCGCTGGCTGCAAGTAGAAGCCAAAGAGCGGGATTGCCTCGGCGATGCGACGGCAATGCGCCAGTAGCTCGGCGTCCGGCGCATCGGGGAACGCCGCCAGGCTCAGCAGTCCCGCGTGGTAGCCAAGCGTGAGGGCCAGTTCTGCCTCGCGGAGCGCCTGCCGGGTATCGCCGCACAGCCCCGCGACCTTGATGAACGGGCGCGGCTGCTCTCGAAGCGCCGCGTCCGCCGTCTGCGAGGCCAGCGCCAGCACGGGTTCCAGCAGCCTATAGCGTGGCTCGCGGATCTCAAACTGCGTGGTATGCACGCCCACAGCGATCCCGCCCACCCCGGCGGCGCAGTAATAGCGCGTCAAAGCCGCCTGCCGTCGCTCATCAAGCCTGCGCTCCGCCGTCAACGCCAACGGATGCGCCGGAATCACCACCCCCCGCCGCACCAGCCCCAACAACTCAGGTTTCACCCCCACCGTTCCCACCTCGCAACCCACAACTCGCAACTCTTAACTTGCAACTCGCTAATACCGCCCATCCCGCGTCTCAAAGTGCGTGGGTTTGTCCAGGAACGGGCCGCCCTGCTGCACCCAGGCCGCTGTCCACGCGATCATCTGATCCAACGTCACACGGGGGTAGCCGAACAACTGTTGTGATTTCGCGGTATGGCTGAGGAGCGCCAGCGGCGATTCCGCGCCAGTGAACGTCACAGGGACGTCGAATATGCGGCCAAAACGCTCCGCCACGCGCCGCACGGACACCGTCTCCGGGCCGGTGACGTTCAGCACGAACGGCGGCGTCGCGCAATGCGGCAGGAGCGCCAGGGCTTGCGCGTTGGCGTCGCCCTGCCAGATGACATTGACCGCGCCCATCGTCACATCCACCGGTTCCTGAGCCAGCACGTGACGGGCAATATCCACCAGCACGCCGTAGCGCAGCGCAATCGCGTAATTGAGGCGCACGATGGCGCAGCGCAGGTCAACGCGCTGCGAAAAGTAGGCGAAGATGCGCTCCCGTCCGACGCACGAGGCCGCGTACTCGCCCACCGGCCCCAGCGCGTCATCTTCCTGAGAGCCGCCTTCGACGACGGGAGTGAACGGGTAAACGTTGCCCGTGGAAAAAACCACAATTCGCGCGTCGGGGAAACGCTCCACGACCAGAGCCGGCGCGTAGGTGTTGAGCGCCCAGGTCAGGGGAGCGTTCGTCGTCGTGCCAAATTTCTGTCCGACCATATAGACGATGTTGCGGCTGTCGGGCAGCGCGGCGACGGCGGCGCGATCCAGCAGGTCACACGCCAAAGTGCGCACCCCCCACCCCTCCAACTGCTCACGCGCGCCCGGTTGGCTGAAGCGTGAAACGCCGACCACCGCGTAAGGCGAGCCAATTTCCCGCAGCGCGCGGGCCGCCATCCGCGCCAACGTCGGCCCCATCTTGCCCCCCGCGCCCAGGATGAGCAGGTCGCTATCCAGCCCACGCAAAGCCTCCATCACCGCCAACGACGGCTCCGAAAGCCTCTCGTCCAACTCGTCTTCCGACCCTATCCCCCCGCCCATCCCCTCACCCCCCACTCCCAACTCCCCCACTCCTCACTCCCCACTCCCCAGCGGCTTGATATAGTGAATCTGCCGCGCCACTTCCACAAAGCCCATACTGGGGTAGAAATGCTGGCCGACGGCATTGTGCGCCAGGGTTTCGATGCGGGCATAAAGCATCCCGGCTTCCGCCAGGTAAGTCAGCGCCGTTTCGATGAGGGCCTGGCCTAGCCCGCGCTGTTGGTACGCTGGCAGCACCGCGAGATTCGGAATCCAGCCAATCTTTGTGTCGCAATCTACCCGCGAGGTGACGTAGCCAACAACCTTGCCATCCTCTATGGCGACAAAGATGCCCTCGGCGTTGGCGGCGATGTCGTCCGCGATCTGCTGCGCCTTGCGCCAGCGCCAATCCTTCCCGGCGATGACGCCGTGGCGCAGCTCGATAGCGTAGTCAATGGAGACACCGGCAAAGCAGATTGCCGTGATGGCCTGGATTGGCTCACGATCAGCCTCGGTGTAACGTCGAATCATTGTAGAGACTCCCTCAACAAAGCGTTTTTACCGGACTACCACAAGATCCGCGTGGAGTGTTGCTAGCGAATCGGCGCCGACCCATACGTCGAAGGCGGCGGCATCCTGCACCCAGGCGTTGGCGTTCGTACTCCAGTGGCCGAGTTCCGCCGGGCCGAGGGTGAAGGCGACGGTCTGCGTCTCGCCTGGCTCAAGTGTGACGCGCGCAAAGCCTTTCAGTTCGCGCATTGGGCGCGAGTCGCTGCCCGCTTTCTGGTGGATGTAGAGCTGCACGACCTCGTCCCCGGCGACCGGGCCGGTGTTCGTCACGTCGGCGGTTACGGCGACGGCGTCGCCCACCTTCACCTGCGGCGCGGAGAGTTGCAGGCTGGCGATGGCAAAGGTGGTGTAGCTGAGGCCAAAACCGAAGGGATAGAGCGGCGTCGGCAGGCCGTCCCAGTAGCGCGGATTGTACATCTGGCTGCCCTCAGGCGAGTGGGTGAGGTTGCGCGCGTAGTAGAGCGGCGCGTGGCTGCCCTTGCGCGGGAAGGTGACGGGCAGCTTGCCGCCGGGGTTCACATCGCCAAACAGGATATCGGCGACGGCGTGGCCGCCCTCGCTGCCCGGCTCCCACGCTTCGAGGATCGCCGGGACGTTCTCCGCCGCCCAGTTGATGCTCAACGGGCGACCGTTCAGCAGAACGAGCACCACCGGCTTGCCGAGTGCCACGACGGCCTTGAGCAGCTCCTCCTGGCGACCCGGCAGATCGAGCGACGCACGCGAAGCAGCCTCGCCGGCCATGTCGGCGGTCTCGCCGAGGACCATCACGACCAAATCGGCGCCGCACGCTACAGTGATGGCGGTCTGGAAGGCGGCCTCCGCTTCCTCCGGCGTCTGCGGCGCTTTCTTGGCGGCGGGGTCCATGTTGTTCTCGAACCACGAGGCGATGTCACGCCGGATCTCGGGGCCGGGGGCGTAGGTCACGCGCGCGTCCGGCAGTTTGGCGCGAATGCCCGCCAGGACGGTGACGGCGTTGGGCGTGTGGCCGAAGACCATCCACGATCCCTCCGTAGCCTCCTGCGAATCGGCCAGCGGGCCGATGACGGCCACGTTCGTCAGGCTCTTGGGGAGCGGCAGCAGTCCGCCCTCGTTGCGCAGCAGCACCATCGAGCGTCGCGCGGCGCGACGCGCTTCCGCCCGATGTTCCGGCAAGGCGACGACCTCCGTCAGCTTCGCTTCGTCGGCGTAGGGCTGCTCGAAGAGGCCCAGCCGCACTTTGATCGCCAGAATGGGGCGCACGGCGGCGTCAATCTCCTCCAGCGTCAGTGCGCCAGCTTCGACGAGACCGGCGAGGTGCTGCAAGTAAGTGTTGCTCGCCATGTCCATATTGAGGCCCGCGCTCAACGCGCGCAGAGCCGCATCGCGCCCATCGCGGGCGAAGCCCTGCGTGACGAGGCTGGCGACGGCAAACGCATCACTGACGACGAAGCCCGTGAAGCCCCACTCGGTCCGCAGCACGTCGGTCAGCAGAAAGCGGTTCCCGCTGGCGGGAACGTCGTTGAGGTCCATATAGGCGCTCATGAACGTGCCCACCCCGGCCTTCACCGCCGCCTCGAAGGGCGGGAAGTAGACGTTGCGCAGCAAGGTTTCCGGCAGGTAGACGGGATCGTAATCGCGCCCGCCATCCGCCGCGCCGTAGCCGGCGAAGTGCTTGGCGCAGGCTACCACGTGATCAGGCGCGCCGAGATACGGCCCCTGGAACCCGCGCACGTGCGCCGCCGCCATCGCCGCGCCCAGGCACGGGTCCTCGCCGGCGCCTTCGACGATGCGTCCCCAGCGGGCATCGCGGGCGATATCCACCATCGGGCCAAACGTCCAGTGCAGACCGGCGGCGCGGGCCTCTTTGGCCGCCACGGCCTGCGCCCGCTCGACCACCGCCGGATCCCACGAGGCCGCCATCGCCAGCGGCACGGGGAAGATGGTGCGGTAGCCGTGGATCACGTCAAGGGCGAAGAGCAGCGGAATTTTGGACGGGCTTTCTTCAACGGCAATCCTCTGCAACGCATTGAACGTTTTCGTGTCGTTGACCCACAGCACCGACCCGGCCCCGCCCTGCCGGATGATCTCCTCTGGCTTCGGCCCCGGTAAAAACGCCAGTCCCCCGATCTGAGTAAGCTGCCCAATCTTCTCCGCGAGGCTCAGTCCGTTCAAGATGGCCTCGACGCGCGCCGAAACCTCGGCTTCCGATAATTCACCTGTGTTTGTCTTGATGTTCATACGACCTCCTTGAAAATAGTTACAGGTTGCAGGTTACAGGTTGCAGGTTGAAAGTTATGCTGCTAGAATTTTGGTTTTGTAGTAGAGTTATGCCTCGCGGCTGAGAGCTGTGGATGCCCGCCCGCGGCTGACCAGCCACACCAGCCCGGCGCCAATCACCACCAGGCCCATATTCAGCGCGAAGGGCAGCGAGCGATTCAGCGCGGAGAGCTGCCCGGCGATCCAGCCGAATGGCGAGGTGAGCACGAGCAGGATCACATACACCATCGCGCTGATGCGCGCCCGCTCATGCGTTTCCATCGCCACGGCCAAAAGGGATTCGGTCATCGGGTTAATCAAGGCCGCAGCCACTCCCTCGAGCACCACGCTGAGCACCAACAGAAGCACAGCCTGCGGCGGCATGAAGACCAGCAGCGCCTGCCCGGCGAAGTAGGCGGCGAACCCCACCCACAGCGGCAGCCGGAAGTGCAGTAAGTTGGTGAGCCGCGGGCCGAGGACAAAGAAACACACGGTTGTCACCAGCGAGCGCAGCATCACGTAGAGTGAAATGCTCGACTCGGCGAAACCAAGCTTGGTGGTGATCAACACGCCCCAGAAGCTGCTGTGGACGATGAAACAGATACTTGTAATCACCATCAAGGAGAGAGCCGTCAGAATAGACCGGGAGCGAAAGAGCTGGCCGAGAACGCCGCCATACTCGCCTAGCAGGCTCCACAGCGAGCGATGGCGAGTTTCCTCAATGCGCTGCCGGCCGCGCCCCGTCTCGTGCGAGTAGATAAACAACACCACCGCCTTGGCCGTTATCGCCAGGAAGCCAAAGGCCGTCAGGCCGCGCATTGCCGGTATGAGGCCAAAGCGCGCCACAAACCACCCGCCCAACGGCGTGAAGAACGACGAACAAACCCCGAAGATCGTAATCCAGGTCCAAATATGAACCAGGTGCCGCTCCTCGGCGTCTTCGACGATCAGGCAGGTCCAGGCCGTGTGCGAGATGCGGTACAGGCCGTTCAGCACCGCGGCAGCGACGAAGTAGCGCATGTCTTGAGCCACGGCCCAGATCACGCAGGGCACGCTCCAGGAGACCAGATCGGTGAGGAACAGGCTCCAGCGGCGGCCAAACTTGTCCACAATCGCGCCGCTGAGTAACGCGCTGAAAATCTGGAACGCCAGGCCCAGGCTGGCAATGGTCCCGATCTCCTGATCCGTCACCCCCAGCGCCAGCATATACACCGACATAAACGGGGAGAACAGACTGAAGGGAATGCCGAACATCAGCTCGGTGAGCACGGTGACGCGCGGGTTGCCCTTCAGCTCGCGCAGTGTTCGAAAGAGAGGGTGTTTTAAGATGTTTGTCACGTTTTAACCTTTATGGGATACGGATGAACACGGACGACACGGATAAAAACTGCATAAAATCCGTGCGATCCGTGTCCTGATTTTAGTCACAGTCAGGGTAATGCCCATACCTCAGCCAGGATGTATACCCGACCCAGATAGCGGGCAGTCGCCAGACTGCGCTCTCCGTCCGCCAGATAATAGCGGTCGCCGGATTTGTAGGCCACAACAGGCGTCATATCGTCGCCTTCGAGCTGGCGATAGGTCTCGCGCCCTTGATCAGGGAATAGCACAGCCCACAGGCTCAAGAAGACATCCCGGAGCTTGAAGCGCGTAGCGCGCTTTGCAGCAGACGTCTCAACAATCTGCTCTACTGCAATATACTGCAAACCCAGGAATTTGCACTGCGCCGTGTCCGGCAGTGAAACCCTCGCGCACTCCGTCGCGCGCGCCTTCTCCGGCGCACTGATGACGTTACCCCGCAGGCCAATGATCGTGTGTGTCGTTGACATTTCCTTACCTCTCTTTCCTTTTGATGATGGTCAATGCAACCGGTTGCATTTTCTGCTAAAAAAACGCCATAAGTGGCGACAAGCCTGGCGCAGGTTCGGAAACCTGCGCAGGGCTGAAATCAGGCAGATTCCCGGACGACCAATTTTGCCGGGATGGTCACGTTGGTCACAACGCCTGTTTCGATGTACTGAATCAAGTTCTGGGCCAGCAACTTTCCTACCAGGGGTAGGTTCTGGCTGATCGTGGTAAGTGGCGGGTTATTGAACATAGCAATCGAAAGGTCATCGTAACCCACCACGGCGACGTCCTCGGGCACGCGCCGTCCCTGCTCGTGCAATGCGTTGATCGCCCCGACCGCCATCAAATCGCTGTTCGCAAACACGGCATCCAGGTCGGGTCGGGCCAACAACAGGCGCTGCATCTGCTCGGCCCCGGAGTCAGTTGACCAGTCGCCATGCCGGACGAGGGTTGCATCCACGTCCTGCCCGCTTTCGCGCAGCGCGGCGACGTAGCCCTCATAACGGCGCTGCGCTTCCGCTTCCTCCGCCGGCCCCCCGAGAAAAGCGATGCGACGTCGCCCATTTTGCAAGAGATGGGTGGTCGCCAGCCGGCCGCCGCCAAAATTATCGCCGTTCACCGAGCAATAGCTGTGCGGGGGCAAGGGCGTCCCCCACACGATAAACGGCGCTTGCATCTTCACCAATGTGTCAATGTGGAACTCTTTGCGTGTGGAGGTCAGCAGGATGAAGCCATCCACCCGCCCGGTGTCCAGATATTGGTGCGGCCAGGCTGGATCGTGCGGATTGATGTTGGCCACCAGTAAATCGTAGTGCAGGTTTGACAAAGTATTGGTGATGGCGCCCAGAATCTCCAAAAGAAAAATGTCGTTCACCGAAAAGCAAGCGTTGTACTGGTGCGCGTGTACCGCAAAGGCGATCGTGCGGCTCTGCTGGCGGCTAAGACGGCTGGCCGCGACGTTGATCTGGTAATTGTGCTCTTTCGCCACAGCGCGGATCCGCGCCTTCGTTTCGGCGCTGATCAACGGACTGTCATTCAATGCGCGCGACACCGTTGACTTGGATACGCCTGCCAGTCGCGCAATATCGGCGATAGTTTGAACGGTCTTCATTCCTGCTTATTTCCTCGCGTAAAGAACCTTTGCAACCGGTTGCATTATGATTATACGATAGAGCCGTATTTTTGTCAAGAGGGAATTTTTGGCGATTTCTTATATCTCACCGCAAGGCACGCTGAGGCCGCAGAGACATATCAAAAAGTCTTCTCTGCGCACCTGGTGCTTGGCAGAGGTCTTCTCCTGCTTACCGCCTACTGACTACCATCTTCCGATTTCGCCAGTTTCCTGTGATAGCGCGCGACCAGCAGAGCGATTTCGGCGCGATATTGCTCCAGGTAGTTCTCGATCAGCGCCTCACGCTCTGCCGGATCGGATGGCGCATCCAGATGGTGGTCAGCCAGATAATCCAGGAAGCGCGCCAACTCCGGCTCAAGGTAGATGCGCGCTCCGGCACCCTTCACACTCACTGCGTAGCGTTGATCGCCGAGGCCTTCGATCTCCGGCTTTCTGAACCATAGTTGGTAGGGATTGCCGTAGCCCGAAAAGGTCGTCGGATGCTTGGAGAGCAGGGACTTGAGCGCGCGCTGTACAGCCTGCTTTCCCCCCGGCCCGCGCAGCACCATCTGCACGCCGTATACGTAGCCCTCCGGCGCGCCCCATTCGTCGTGGACGTCAACGCTTTCGACGACAAAATCGCCGACAGTGTCGCCGGGAAGTGGAAAATCCATCATCGCGCGGAATTTTTTCGCAAATGGCATAGGTTTCTCCTCACGCGAGCGCGTACTCCACTGCCGCGACGGCGTGAATTCTCGTCGTATCGAACAGCGGCACACAGGTATCCCCATCGTGGACCAGCAAGCCTATCTCCGTGCAACCCAGGATAATGCCTTCCGCACCAGACTGCGCCAATCGCTCCATAATCCGCAGATAGTGCACCCGCGATTCCGGTTTGATCTCGCCAAGCACCAACTCGTCATAGATGACGCGATGGACGATCTCGCGTTCGTCATCAGCGGGAATGAGGACGGTGAGGCCATATTTCTGACTGAGACGGCTTGTGTAGAAGTCCTCTTCCATCGTAAAACGTGTTCCCAATAGCCCGATCCTGGTAAGCCCCGCCACTTTGACCTTCTGTGCCGTCGCGTCTGCAATATGCAGAAAGGGGATGGTGATGTTCGCCTGAATCTCATCCGCGAGCTTGTGCATCGTATTGGTGCACAGCACGACGAAATCCGCGCCGGCCCTCTCGACGCTTTGCGCCGCCGCGACCAGAGGCCGAGCGGATTCTTGCCAGCGTCCTTCACGTTGCAGCATCTCTATCGGGGCAAAGTCGACAGAATACATCACACACTCGGCGGAGTGCAGCCCGCCCAATTTTGCTTTGACCGTTTCGTTGATGATGCGGTAATATTCGAGCGATGACTCCCAACTCATCCCGCCGATCAGACCGATCGTTTTCATCGATTACTCCTTTGCTCACACGAGTAGGCTATACACCCATAAGGATGTGCCGCTTTTCGCCAATGTCAAACGCGCCAAAAGGTCTATAAAAGTATAACTTCCGGGCGCGTCATTCTGAAGAGCGCAGTGCCGAAGGCTCTCTGTCCCAACTTTCAAACGCTTCCCGCACCTTTGATAAATTGACTCTCAACGTATGCAAGTATATAATCATTGTAGCGATGTAAAGTCACGCCACGAGAAAGCCTTGTCTCTCACTTTATTCCAGACCAGCTACTGGGACATCGCAAATCCATCCTCGCGCCAAAATGGGCTGGCATCTTGACGCCCAGTATACAGGAGGCTACTATGAAACGCTTCACCTTGTTCCTGCTTTTATTAGTGTTGGCGTTTTCCCAACCCGCACGAGTCCAAGGGGAGGGCGCGCCGCCCGGCCTCACCGGCGGTTCGCTCGCTACCAGCAATGCTGCCTTTACCGGAGAGAATCTCGGAGACTACGCCGGCGTTAGGGTGGCGGGCGCGGGAGACGTGAACGGCGACGGCTACGCCGACCTGCTCATCGGTGCATACAACTACAGCAACAGCACTGGGCGCGCCTATCTGTTCCTGGGCGGGCCAGATGGCTGGCAACTGGACCAGGGAGTGGCCGGTGCCGACGCGATCTACACCGGTGAGGCAGACAATAGTTACACCGGTGATAGCGTGGCGGGCGCGGGAGACGTAAACGGCGACGGCTACGCCGATATGCTCATCGGGGCCTCCGGTTACGGTAGCAATACCGGGCGCGCCTATCTGGTGCTGGGCAGCGCTAATCCAAGCAACATTCCCTTGTCGGCCGCCGACGCCGTCTACACTGGCGAGGCGAGCAGTAACTATGCCGGTGATAGCGTGGCAGGCGCAGGGGATGTGAACGGTGATGGCTACGCTGACCTGCTCATCGGGGCATACGGTAGTGCAACCGGACGCGCCTACCTGGTGCTGGGCAACGCCAGTCCAGGCAGCATCAACCTGGCTGACGCCGACGCCATCTACACTGGCGAGGCGAGTGGTGACAGTGCCGGTGATAGCGTAGCCGGCGCAGGGGATGTGAACGGCGACGGCTATGCCGACCTGCTTGTTGGGACGCCCGGCTACAGTAGCAATACCGGATGCGCCTATCTGGTGCTGGGCAGCGCCAGTCCGGGCGACATTACCTTGTCAGCCGCCGACGCCATCTACACCGGCGAGGGAACCGGTAACTTCACTGGCAACAGTGTGGCCGGCGCGGGAGATGTGAATGGTGATGTTACGCGGACCTGCTTGTCGGGGCGCCCAGCTACAACGGCAGTACCGGGCGCGCCTACCTGATACTAGGCAGCGCCAGTCCGGGCAACATTACCTTGTCGGCCGCCGACGCCATCTACACCGGTGAGGCATATGGTAACAGCGCTAGCTATAGCATGAAAGGGGCGGGCGACGTGAACGGCGATGGCTATGCCGACCTGCTTGTTGGAGCGCCCGGCTACAGTAGCTATACCGGGCGCGCCTATCTGGTGCTGGGCAGTGCCAATCCAGGCAGCATAGCCTTATCTGCGGCCAGTGTCATTTACACAGGCGAAGAGACCAGTAGCAGGGCCGGCCTTAGCGTGACAGGCGCGGGGGACGTGAACGGCGACGGTTACGTTGACCTACTCATTGGGATGCCAGGCTATAACAGCGACACCGGGCGCGCCTGCTTAATCTTCAGCGACTACGGCGTGGCGAACAGTAACAGGGGCGGTGCACGTTATCGTGCCTTGTTGTCCGCAGGGAAACTTGCGCCGGTGACCGTCGGCGACAGCGGTGTGACGGTAGATTACAGGTCCGGCGGCAAGGGTTCAGTCTACGTGACGCGCTACTATCGCAATACCTGCAACACCGAGATTGCCACCAACGGTCTGTTATGGCGCGTGGATAGCGAGCGTGGGAGCAGCGCCGAAGCGACGCTGACCTTCACATACAACAACACCCAGATCGCCGGCCTGACTGAAGCGAACCTCAAATTGTGGTATCGCGCGCGGCCCTGCCAGGAGTGGACCCAAGACACAGATGCTATCCTCGACGCGACGCACAATCGCATCACCAGCAGCACAGCGACAGACGTACACGGTGAATACACCATTGCGGAAGAGCGCCCCGGCCCCACCGCGCTGCGCATGACCGATACAAGTGTGATGCTAGCGGGCGAGTCGCCGTGGGCGGTGGTCGGGTTAGCCGTGCTCGCCATCCTGGCCGCGGGCGCCCACTGGTGGCAACGGCGGCACATGGAGAGCACAAATATCGAATGAATAGATGACTGAGGATCTCCAACTATGGCATTCACCAATCCCAATAACATTCACCGCGTGTTTCCTCAACTGGAAACCGAACACTTGCTCCTGCGCGAGGTCAGCCCAGAGGATTGCGCAGCGATCTTTCAGAACTACACCGCTCCACAGGTCACAGAGCATTTCATGGAGCCGCTGACCGACTTGCAACAAGCCGCCGCCATCGTTGAAGAATACATCGCGTATGCCCAAACCGGCGCGGGCATTGTGTGGGCGATCACGTTGAAGGGCAGCCCGGTGTTGGTAGGGACGTGCGGCTACGAGGTTCTCAGCCCTTACGACCAGCGCGGTGAAATCGGCTATGATTTAGCCCGCGCGTATTGGGGACAGGGGATCATGCGCGAAGCTCTCCAAGCTGTGATTGTCTACAGCTTCGCGCAGTTGGACTTGAACCGCATCCAGGCCTACGTGTTGGCTGAAAACGCTCGTTCCATCGGGCTACTCCGGCGCTTGCATTTCGAAACCGAGGGCGTATTGCGAGAATACCGCCGGTTCAAAGGTAGATTCTCGGATTGGGTGTTGATGTCGCTGTTGAAGAAGGATTGGCAACCAGAAAGGAGAGAAAGCCATGACCACAGAACGTGAGAGCCTTGAACAAGCGATAGCGGCGCTGGAAGCCCAGCACGCGCTCCTGGGAGATACCGTCGTGGAGGCGGCGTTAGCCCCGATGCGCGAAAAATTGGCCGCATTGTCCTATCCTGGCCCCGCCGTCTCCGAATTGCACGGCGAGCGCAAACTCGTCACGGTGATGTTCGCCGACATCAGCGGCTTCACCGCCCTTTCGGAAACCCTCGATCCCGAAAGCGTGCGCGACCTGATGAACGCCTGCTTCGAGCACCTCGTGCCGGTGGTCGAGAAGTACGGCGGCGTTGTGGACAAGTTCATCGGCGACGAGATCATGGCGCTCTTCGGCGCACCCGTCGCCCATGAAGACGACCCGGCCCGCGCCCTCTACGCCGCCCTCGACATGGCGCAAGAACTTTCTACCTTCAATCTGCAACATTCAACCGATCTCGGCCTGCACTTCGGTATCAACACGGGACACGTCATTGCGGGTGATCTGGGCACTGCCGAACGCCGCGAATACTCGGTGATGGGCGACGCGGTCAACGTGGCCTCACGGCTGGAAGACGCCTCAGAACGTGGCGACATCCTCGTCGGGCCAGACACTCACCGGCTGACCGCGCCGCTGTTCGAGTTTACCGCCCTGGAACCGATGGCCTTCAAGGGCAAAACCAAGCCGCTCCCCGTGTATCGCCTGCTCAAAGCCAAACCGGTACACGGCAAAGTACGCGGCATTGAGGGTCTGTCTTCCCCACTGGTGGGCCGGGACGCGGAGTTTCAGGCGTTGCAGGAGGCTGTCACCCGCCTCCAATCCGGCGTAGGCGGCATTGTCACCCTCGTCGGTGAAGCTGGCCTCGGCAAGTCCCGCCTCGTCGCTGAACTCCGCAAATCAACAAATCTTCAATCATCAACTCTTCAATGGGTTGAGGGCCGTTGCCTCTCTTACGGCGGCAGCATCGCCTACCTGCTCTGGCTGGATATACTACGGAATTTCATGAACGTGACGCCAGACTACGCGCCACCGGCGATGTGTACCACGTTACGCGAGCGGGTCAGCGCGCTATGCCCGGATGACTTCGATGCAGTGTACCCCTATCTGGCGCGCTTGCTCTCGCTGCCGTTGGAGGAACAGTACGCGATGGAACGCGACCTGCAAGGTGAAAGCCTGCGCGCCGAAATCTTCACTGCGGTGACGGTGCTGCTTGAACGCGCCGCGCAGCGACAGCCGGTGCTCCTCGTCTGCGAAGACCTGCACTGGGCGGACGCCACCTCTCTGGCTCTGTTGGAGCGCGTGCTGGCGCTAACTGACCATGCGCCGCTGCTCCTGCTGTGCGTCATGCGCCCGGAAACTGAGCACGGCTGCTGGAAACTCAAAGAAGCGGCCGCCCGCTGGTATCACCACCGCCACACCGACCTGTGGCTGACCGTGCTCTCCACTGCCGAAAGCCAGACCCTGGTGGGCAACCTGCTGCACGTCGAGGCGCTGCCGGATGCCCTGCGCAGCCGCATCCTGGCCCATGCCGAAGGCAATCCCTTCTACGTGGAGGAACTGCTCCGCACGCTGATTGACAGTCATGCCATCGAGCAGGACACTGCGACCGGGCAGTGGCGCGCGACGCGCAGCGTGGCCGACATTGCCCTGCCGGACACCTTGCACGGCGTGCTGAGCGCGCGCATCGACCGCCTGCAGCAGGAGACCAAACGAGTATTACAACTGGCGGCGGTGATCGGACGGATGTTCTTCTACCGTGTATTGGCGGCGATTGCCCAGGAAGAGCAGCAATTGTCCACACGCTTATTGATCTTACAGCGGGAGGAACTGATCCGCGAACGGGCGAGGATGCCGGAGTTGGAATACGTTTTCAAGCACGAACTCACCCGCGAGGCGGCCTACAATGGGCTTCTCAAGCAGGAACGCCGCACCTATCATCGGCAGGTGGCGGAGGCGTTGGAGCGGTTGTTCGCCGATCGCGTGGAGGAGCAGGTGAGTTTGCTGGCGTATCACTGGGAACAGGCGGAAGTGCCTGAGCAGGCCATCAAGTACTTGCTCCAGGCGGGGGAGCAGGCACGGCGATCATACGCCAATGAAGAAGCCATAGATGACTACAAGCGGGCTTTGCGCATACTCGACGCCGCAGAGCTGGGCGGGACACAGAAAGACTGGGAACTGGAAGCACGCGGAGCACTGGGCAAGATTTACGCCGCAACAGGACACGCGGCGGAAGCCGAACCTTACTTGCGAGAAGCGATTGCTCTTGGTAAAACCATAGGCGCAGCCACACGCACAATGGCGTTGCTCTATCACTGGTTGGGCGAGGTGGTTTTTTTCCGGGGACGCGGTGCGGAGCGTGTCGCAATCGCGGAAGAAGGGTTGGCTTTGCTCAATCCACAGCCGGAATCGCTTGAACTGGCGCTGCTGACCCAGGTCTTGGCCTGGGGATATTTTGTGCAGGATCAAGATTGTGATAGATGTTACGACCTGACGCTGAGCACGACGGCGCAGTTCTTGCAGCGTTTACCTTACATCGCGGAATTGTATGTGGCCTACGCGCATGTGATTGCAGCGTATCTTAGTGATGACTATGCGGGAAACGATGTGGATGCAGCATGGCGTTGGATACATATATTAGAAAAGAAGGCGCAAGCGGCCCACGACCTTCGGGGCCTGGCGGACGCCTACGACATGGCCTTATGCCTACAACAGAACAGAGGTAACTGGAAGGACGCGCAAGGGTGGTCTGAAAAGGCTCTGCCTCTGTATGTTAAAATCGGCGATGAATTACATCGCCTCCGGGAGTTGGAATTTAGGGGAGACATAGCATACGGTTTGGGCGATTTATCCACAGCCCGGCAACACTACGAGGCCGCCAAACGTGGTTTGTGTCAGGTCGCGCCGGAAAACGAGATGATGCTTGAGATATACGCAGGTCTCGGCTATCTGGCATTGAGTGAAAACGATGGAGCGCAGGCGGTTGCGATTTTCCAGGAAGCACTCGCCTTACAAAAAGAACGCAGTTGGATGTACTCCCCCTTTATTTATTACTTTCTAGGGCAAGCCTACCGGCTGATCAATAATACCAAGGCAGCGTTACAACAATTTGAAACGGTCCTGGTCAGCATGGCAGCTATTCAACAGTGGAAGTCTATGCAGCTTAATGTACTGACTATGACTTTGAGTGCGCTCGAAGCAACCTTTACCAGGCCCGAAGAAGCGCGCACCTTTTGCGCCCGCCTGCGCGCTGAACACCCCCAACTTAATGCCGCACCGCTTATCCAGTGGTTCCTGGAGCCGGGAGAGACGCGACGGGATGCAGCTCTTCTATTTCACGACGCTTTTGACACCACACTTGATCCCGGCTGGCGCTGGCGCGATCCAATGAGTGACTGCGCCTATACGGTGTCACAAGGTTTAGAAATCCGTGCTGCGAACGGGCGCACCCTGTGGGGTCTCAACCGGAGTGCCCCATGCCTGCTACGCACTGCATCCGGGAATGTGGCGCTTCAAACCGTGTGTGTCCCGGCGACGAACGATTGCCCGGCTATAGGAGGGTTATTATTGTGGCAAGATGATGACAACTACCTGCAACTCGTATGGGGGAAGTTTGGCCCGCGCGAGGTCACACTTATAGGGATTACTGAGAAGAAGACTCCCTTTGCAGCGCGTGGACGATTGCCAGGCAGCGGAATCCCCGAATGTGTCTGGCTGCGCCTGGAACGGCGAGAGGCGCACGTGGCAGCCTTGTGCAGCACCGATGGTGAACAGTGGTTCAGTGTAGGACGTGTAGCCTTTCCCGCTCCAGAGCCATTCCAGGTGGGGCTGTACGCAATTGGCGATATTAACCGTTCTATCTATCCCGGCGCGCATCCCGACGGCACGGCCATCCGCTTTACGGAATTTCACCTGTGGAGCATGGAGTAACTATGGACGAACACGGACTTTCAATCCAGATTTGCAAGATCCCAGAAGAGATCTATGCCGCCCAGGATGCGGAAATGGCGATTCTCGAAGGATTGGGTAATAACATCCTCGAACATCTCGGGCAGGTGGAACTGGGCAGAGCGCTCAGGATATTTCTGCGTAACCAGGCAAACGAGGTCGTTGGCGGCGTGGTGGCGAATTGCTTTGGCGGATGGATGTACATCGCGCTCCTATGGGTCGAGAAATCCCTGCGCAATCGGGGCCATGGAACGCGGTTGATGCGACTGGCTGAAGCGGAAGCCATCCAACTTGGATGTCAAAATGCGCACGTGGATACCTACAGTTTTGAGACGCGGCCATTCTATGAGCGGTTAAGCTACGAACTGTTTGCCACACTGGAAGATTACCCGCCAGGCCACTGCAAATACTTCCTCAAGAAGCGTTTGGGAGATGGAGCGCCTGGGCGACCTGAGGTGCTGGGTCAGGGATGACCCTCCTGCCGAGATGACGTACGATTTGCACACCCGGCGCCTGGGATTCCGTCCGTGGACCGAAGCTGACCTTGATCTTGCTATTGGGCTGTGGGGCGATGAGAACGTCACCCACTTCATCGGCGGCCCTTTCTCCACAGACCAAATCCAGGAACGGTTGGCGCGCGAGATGGCCAATCTGCACACGTATCGCGTTCAGTACTGGCCTATCTTCCTTCTCGACCGTGGTGAGTTTGTCGGCTGCTGTGGACTGAGGTCATACCGGGATGAGCGAAGCGTTTACGAGATCGGCTTTCACCTTCGACGCACCTACTGGGGCCAGGGATTGGCTGTAGAAGCTGCACGGGCAGTGATGGGATATGCCTTTGACCGGCTAGAGGCGACAGTGCTGTCCGCAGGTCACCATCCGGCCAACGTAGCCTCGCGGCGAGTGTTGGAGAAACTAGGGTTCCAGTATACTCATGATGAGCTTTATCCGCCGACAGGATTGCAGCACCCGACGTACCGGCTGACCCGGGAAGCGTTTGCGAAGGCAACCAAGGCGGGGACTTGCGATTTTCTAGAGAGCCACAATTATGAAAACCGAATCTTTGCGAATTTCCATTGAGCCATTGCGGGCGTTTTGCCAACAGGTCTTTCAAGCGTGCCACCTTTCCGAGGAAGATGCGTCTATCGCCGCCGACGTTCTTGTGGCAGCAGACGCACGTGGGATTCCATCGCATGGAACAGCGCGGCTGCCTCGCTACGTGAACGGCCTCGAAACGGGCATCGTGCGCCCAGACGCCGCCGTCGAGGTGGTGATGGACACGCCGATGTCGCTCGTCGTGGACGCTCACGGCGCGATGGGTGCTCCTATCAGCGCCAGAACGATGCGGCAGATCATCGGCAAAGCGCAGCGCAACGGTGCGGCTTTCGGCTGCGTCCGCGACTCCACGCATTTCGGGATCGCGGGGTACTACGCGATGCTGGCGCTCGACGCCGACATGCTCGGTATCGCGATGACCAACACCGCCGCGCTGGGCGTGCCGACCTTCGGGCGGCAGGTAATGTTCGGCACGAATCCACTGGCTTTCGCCGCTCCGGCGGATGAGGAACGCGCCTTCGTGCTGGATATGGCAACGACGGTGGTCACACGCGGCAAGATCGAGGTGTACGACCGCCTGGGCAAGGAACTGCCGCCGGGATGGGCCGTGGACAAGCACGGGCGCACGGCGAAGGATACGGCGTCGCTGCTGGACGATATGTTCCACCGGGTGGGTGGCGGCATTTTGCCCCTCGGCGGCGAGGGTGAGTTGCTCAGCGGCTACAAGGGTTACGGCCTGGCGGTGATGGTGGACATCCTCTGCGCGGTGCTGTGCGGCGCGCCCTTCGGACCGGACGTGGCGGATACGGCGACCTCATCGGGCCGCGTGAGCCACTTCTTCGGCGCGATCCAGATTGCGGCGTTCCGCGACCCGCGTGAATTCCGCCGTGATATGGACCGGATGCTCCGCGATTTGCGTCACACGCCTCCGGCAGAAGGCGCGGAGCGGGTGTACTTCGCGGGGCAGAAGGAATTCGAGGCCGCAGCGGAATGTCGTCGCAACGGCATCCCGCTGCTTGAGCAAACCTACGCGCAGTTTTGCGACATCGCCGCGAAGTACAGCCTCGCGCCGCCGGGTATTCTATCTGGACGCTGATTCTCGCAGATTCTGTACTCATCAGGATGATATTGAACAACCGCCAAGACGCCAAGAGCGCCAAGTTTTTAAGATTTCTTGGCGGACTTGGCGACTTGGCGGTAGTAAAAGCGCGTTACCCATGTGTTCAATATCCTCTCGACTATTACAGATTCTCGCAGATTCACGCAGATTTTTTGACGGGATTGACAGGATTCTCAGGATTGTGAGGGGTGATTCATCCTGTCAATCCTGTAAATCCCGTCTAAAAAAACGCGGCGACTTCGGCGATGCGGGCGACGGTGGAGACACCGAAGGGACAACGTTTCTCACACGCGCCACAGGCCGTGCAGTCGGAGGCATGCGTTGGCATCGCGTCGTAGGCGGCGCGGAGCGCCGGGGTGAAGTCTTGCTGCGCCATATCGAACAGCCGGAGCGTCTGCCCGATGTCAATCTGTGCGGGGCACGGCAAGCAGTGGTTGCAGTAGACGCACTCGCCGGGCGTGTACTGCGCGAAGTCGGTGATGACATCGGAGAAGTCGCGCTCGGCTTCGGTCGCGTCCTCGTAGGCCAGAACGCCGCGTAGCTCCTCCACACTGGCACAGCCGGGGATCGCCGCGCAAACGCCCACTTGCGAGAGCGTGTAATGCAGGCATTGCACCGGCGTGATGGGCGTGTGCTTCGTGAGCTTCTGCGCTTCCCCGCCCATCTGGTAATGCGCCATTCGCACGGTGCGCGGGCCTTGCAGCAGCTTCCCGCCGCCCAGGGGCTTCATCGCCACCACGCCCACGCCGCGCGCCAGACACGTCTTCAGCAGGTCCTTCTTGCCGGGCACGGCGTTTCCCGCCATGTTCACCGGGAACATCAGCACGTCTATCACGCCACTCTCGACTGCCTGCAACGCCGTTTCAATGGTGTGCCCGCTGTAGCCGATGAAGCGCGTCTGGCCCGCTTCCTTCAGCCGCAACGCCAGCCCAAGCGGGCCATCTTCGCGGAACAGCGCATCGAAGTCGTTCTGCCGGTCGCAGTTGTGCAACACGAGCACGTCCGTGTAATCGGTCGCGTAGCGGGCGAGGAAGTCGTCGAAGAACGTCTCGCAGACCTTGAGCGAGCGCGTCTTCAGGTATTGCCCCTCCGCTGTGACCGCCGCGCCCAGATGCGCCGCGAGGTAGACGTCTTCGCGGCGTCCCGCAAACGCCGCCCCCATCGCGTCGCGGAAAGCAGGGGCCGCGCCGAACAAGTCAAAGTAGTTGATGCCCGCTTCTATCGCCGCGTGGATGACCTCAACAATATGCTCACGGGACTTGTCCATCAGATACTCGGTCCCCAGACTGACTTCACTCACTTGCAGGCCGGTTCGGCCCAACGTGCGGTAACGCATACAAGCCTCCTTTGTCAACGGATTAAACGGATGAAACGGATTGTGCATATACAATAAATGCCCCTGGCGACTGTTTTGTGACAGCAGCCAGGGGCATGATCAATCTGCGTTCCGTATCATTCGTTGGCGTTTTGTTCTAACACCTCGGCGTCGGCTTCGGCGGCATTGTCGTCCGAAACCTCCTCGAATGATGCATCCTCGTCCGCATCCACATCCTCATCTTCATCTTCATACGCATACTCTTCGTCATCGCTATCAGACGAAAGGACTTGCACGATCCGGCCCAATGCAAAGAGGGCGAGTGCGAAAAACGCATATTGGGCCACGTTAGTCATCAGGAAATTCGTGACCTCGAACTCCTTTCCACTGATCACAACCTGCTTCGCTGCGACCATGTCCGAGATATAGTTGACTGAGTAGATCGCTGCCCAAATCGTATACAGTGTGAACAATCCCGCAAAAACATACAAAATAATGCTGACAACCGGAAATTTGACTCTGCGCATCGTTAACCACCTTTTTATGAATTTGATTCGGCAACAACAAAATCGGGGTTGCGCCACTCGCGCAACCCCGATTTAATCCGTTGCTGTTATCCGCCAGATAGCTTCTATATTTTACGACCTACTGTTGCTTTGTCAACACAGGTCGGCGAGGGCAGCCTCAGCCATGCGGATGTGTGTCAGATCGTGTTTCGCCATCCCTTGCAGAACGCCGCCGATGCAGCGCTGTCCAAAGTCCACGTCGCTGGTATCGCGCTTGAGGATGTCGGGCGTGATCGCGGCGACGAACGCCCACATCCCGGCGTGAAGCGCGTCCCACGTTGCCAGCACGGTCTCCAGGTCATCGTTCGGTTCGCTGCCCACCTCGGCGAAGGCGGGGTTGCCTTCGAGGAACGGCGGCAGAAATCCTAGCTTGAGCCACGGCTGGTCGTTGCGCAGCAGCCAACGATTGAGGTACATATCTTCGGCGAACACAAGATGCCGCGCGTGTTCCAACGCCGACCAGCGATCCGGGCCGGGATGCGCAATGAGCGCATCCGGCGGCGCGGCGCGCAGACGGGCGTAGAATTCGGCGCGCACTTCGTCGAGATGCGTCAGCACGCGGCGCACTTCCTCCGGGTCGAAGATGTCGCGCATCCGCAAGCGCACGCGCTCCGGGTCGCGGCGGTCGAACTCCGCTTCGATCAACTGATCCACGCGCACGCCGAAGATGGTCAATCCGGTGATGTTGGCGTCGTCAATCGTCATATTGCTGAGATTGGCGTTGTAGATGCGCGCATTTGCCAGGTTGACGTCATCAAACATTGTCCCATACAGATTGACGTTATGGAACAAGGTCCCTGCCATATCGCGGTTTTCAAAACGCTCGCCCATCTTACGCCGCCCGCAACTGCTCTAGGGTCGCGCGCGCGGCTGGCGCTTGCGCAAGGAAGCCTTCCAGCCTGGCGCAGCCGTAATCGGCGCAGAAGGCACAAATCGCCACATTGCGCTCCACAGCGCACGCGCGAATTTCGCATAGGCCGCAATAGCCAGCCAACCGTCCGCCGATACTCGCCAGACAACCATCACAGACGATCCCCGCCGCCGTAATATCCGGCGCGTTAAACGCCACGCGCCACTCCGCTGCCACGCGCTCCAAGGCTGCCGCATCGCCCGATTGGGTGGCAAGGTACGCCGGACACTCCGCGCAGTTCAGTCCACAATAGCCAATGATCTTGTCCATCGAAGTCCTCCTCTTTTTGAATAGCTCATTTGTTCTACAACAACACTAATATACGCCGACAACGTGTCAAAACGTGTCATATTTATGGCGGGAGGATTGACAATTGGGTTATATGAAAGCCAGGGATGGGAAAGATGATCTTTCCCATCCCTGATAAACCTTATGCAGATTGCTACTTCGCGGCAACGACGACGACGCCCACAACGCCAGTGCCGGAATGAATGGACAGGCCCGGCGTGAATTCGGCGGTGATGATCTCGGCGGGGAAGGTTAGCTGCACGCGCAGCAGCGTCTCGAACTCGCGCGCTTTCTCCGGCGCGTTGACGTGGATGATGCCCACACGCTCGATGGGGCGACCGCCCAGGCTCCCCACGGTCAATTCGACGACGCGATCCCAGGCTTTGTGCTGGGTGCGGACTTTTTCCAGCATATCCAGTTTGCCGTCGCGCACGGTAAGAATGGGCTTGATGTTCAGCAAATTCGCCATTCCCGCTGCCAGATACCCCACGCGCCCGCTCATCGCCAGATATTTGAGCGTCGCCAGCGCCGCGTAAACGTGCGTGCGCTCACGCAACGATTCGGCGGCGGCGATGGCTTCTTCCACTGACGCGCCCTGGCCGACGGCTTCCGCAGCGGCTATCGCCATATAGCCCTGCCCAAGTGACAAGGTACGCGAATCCACAACGGTGATCTGGCGGTCAGGTAGCAATTCGCGGGCGGTGAGGGCGGCGTTGTACGTCCCGCTGATCGCGGCGCTGACGCAGAAGCACAGCACCGCTTCCGCCCCGGCATCGAACGCCGCCTGGTACGCCTCGGCGAACTGGCCTGGCGTCGGCGCCGAGGTCGTCGGCAGTTTGCCGTCACGGTCAATCCGCACAAATGCCTCGGCGTCGTTGAGGTTCACCGCGGCCTGGAAAGTCTCCTGGCCGAAGTGAATGTTGATCGGCACCTGTTGGATGCCATAATGCGCCGCCACTGCGGCCGGTAAGCTGGAATCCGTATCGGTAATAACTGCGATGGGTACCATGAGTTCCTCCTGAACAATGGATAAAAAACAATGCCCTGATGAGATTGATGAAAAGAATACTGCTAGTGTAAATGAAAAAGCCAGACGGTCAACTGCGTTGGACAAACCGCTTCGTATAGCGAAAGTAGCGCACGCTCACCGCCCCCGTCTCGGGGGCGGGTATGGCCGGGCGGCAAGTGTAGTTTTGAGTCCCAGCCATCGCGTAACGCGCCCCCGGGGATGGGGGCACAGAGCGCAGGCCCCTTGGAGCTTTCCCGGCCTTGTGCGAGGCGTAAGTGCGTCCCACCTGGCAAGTCGCCCTAATTTTGAAACGCCCCCAAGGACTGGTCTTGTTGGACAAACTGAAAAGGATGCCTATAATGCACAATATACACAATGACCATCTTGCATACCGAAGTGTAAACCTAATGTCCAAAGTTCAAACCGCACTCATGGCAATCATCTGCCTGGTATTGATTCTCCTGCTCACAGTCCTGCTGCTTAACATCGCCCGCCTCTCACAACAAGCAACGCCCACAAAATACATCATCGTCACGCCGACCAGCAGTGTCATCCCACCGACGCGCACCGCCACAGTCACGCCGCCATCACCCACGCCGCCAGTGACGCCGACGCCTTTTCTGCCGCCCACCTGGACGCTGACGTACACCCCCACCCCGCCGCCGACGTACACCCCCACGCCC
The DNA here is from genome assembly GCA_035420085.1 of Anaerolineae bacterium. Taxonomy (GTDB): domain Bacteria; phylum Chloroflexota; class Anaerolineae; order B4-G1; family SLSP01; genus DSWT01. The sequence goes on along the minus strand of DAOLUH010000017.1, from coordinate 75,017 downwards.
ACCAAAACACCAACGCCTTCGATCACGCCCTCGCCGCTGCCGCCGCGCCGCCCTACCGCCATCCCCATCACCCCGATTGCGGAATTGGAGATCACGATGACCACGGCATATTCGGGTTATCTGCCCATCCCTATCCCGACGGCGGCGCCGCGTTATCCCATCCCGGCGGAGGCGCTGACCATCGTGCTCCTCGGCAGCGATCAACGCCCCGACTGGGACTACTGGAACACCGACGCGATTCAGTATGTCGTCGTGTACCCGGATATTCCGTCCGTGGCTGTGCTCTCCATCCCCCGCGACCTTTACATCTACATCCCCAACCTGCGGATGGCGCGCATCAATACCGCCGATTCGTATGGCGAGAAGTATGGTTTCGATGGCGGCGGGATTGGTTTGCTCAACCAGACGTTGTTGTACAACCTGGGCATCACCGCCGATTATTACGCGATGGTCAATTTTGACGGGTTGATGGGCTTGGTGGATGTGCTCGGCGGGGTGGATGTGCCGGTCCACTGTCAACTGCACGATTACTGGCCCATCCCGGACGAAAACGGTGAGTATCACATTCTCACGATGGAGCCGGGCCTGGTGCACATGAACGGCGAATTGGCGCTGTGGTACTCGCGGACGCGCAAAACAACGAGCGTCTTCGCCCGCGAGGCGCGCCAGCAGCAAATCCTGGAAGCAATGTGGCGCAAGGCGAAGCAATCGAATCTGTTCACGATGATCCCTAGCCTGTATGAGCAGACCCGCGACCTGTATCAGACGGATTTAGGATTGGGCAACCTGCTCGAACTGGGCATCGTCGCGGCGCGGATTAACAGTACTGACGTGCGCTTTTACAATATCGGGCGCAACGAGACGGAATTCTACATCACAGGACAGGGGGGCAACGTTTTTCTGCCCGTCTGGGAGCCGATGGCAGCGGTGATTGACGCAGCCATCGCACGCCCCGCCGAAAGCCGCGCCGCCCGCGCCGAGATTCGCATCGAGGTGTGGAACGGCAGCTATGCGCCCGACCGCGATTGGCTGGCGGCGGATACGCTCACCCGCTACGGTTACACCCCCGTCATTGCTACCGCTGACCGTTTGGATTACGCGCAGACGCAAATCGTCGTCTTCAGCAGCACGACCAAAGGCACGGGGCTGAGCCAGATTCAGCAGCTTTTCCGCGTGTCCGACGCGAACGTATTCTACGCGGAAGACCCCGCCAGCGAGGTGAAGCTGCGCCTCATCCTCGGCGCGGATTATGATCCCTGCCGATAATTCAAGCGCAGCTTACTCCAAGCGTGTCAGGACAAAAGTGTAGATACGTTCAGCTATTTCTATGATGGTCCAAACATGATTTGAGGAAATCGAGAGCAAAGCATCTGGATAACGAAACTCAACTGCATAAGGGGTCAGTTCATCAGCACTGGCGTAGAATTGCGCGAAATCTTCATCAAACGGGACACAGAGATCAAGCAAATAACTCAGGTCATGACGGCGTTGAAAAGATACTTGATGCATGGTCAAGTATCCTTTCAACGCCTTTTCAACGCATTGCTGCGCGTGAAAGCCGAGGCTTTCCAACGGAACCCGGCATCGTTTGTCAATATCGGGCAACACGAAGATCATGGTCTGCGCGGCGCAACCACTCTAACGCTAAATCACGCGCCGGGTTGTGCATACAGCACCTTGCCTTCGCGGGCAATCGTATGTGTGAAGCTGCCGGGAACATCCTGGTAACGCGCAAATTCATCTGGCGTATAAACCAGGATATCCAAAGGCGTCCCTATCCCCCAAAAGAGTCGCCGGACTTGCGCATAACGTTGCGGGCGAGGTAAATCAGATTCCTGGATAATGAGCAGGTCAATATCACTGTGAACATTCTGTTCCTCGCGCGCCCAAGACCCAAAAACGATGATTTTCTGCGGATGCAAGGCTTCTGCAATCCGTGTCGCAATCATCTCAAGTATGTCCGCTCCATGAAGCGTGGCATCATCAACCGCGTATTCTTTCATACCTTCATTGTAACATATATTGCCGCCGGAGACAATGACGCCAGGTGATGACGTATATATTTACGCGTACGAATCGTACAACGAGCGCATCCACAGCGCGTCGCGGGCATCGTCTAACGTCCAGCCTTCTGGCAGCGGACACGTCACCCGCACGGTATGCCCGGCGGGCACGTCGAAGGCATTGTCGCTGAAGACCACGTCCGCGCCGAAAAGTTCCAGTTGCACGAAGCGCGCCAGCGATTGCGCCGTCACCTCGATGACGAGCGCGCCTTCCCCCTGGCTCACCGTCGCCGATAGCTCCGGCTCGACCAGCGACAGGTGCTTGTCGGGAACGAAGGTCGCCACACGCTGCGCGATTTCTGTGTCACCTTGCCACAGCTCGCAGACAAAGACCACCTCACGGCAGTTGGCATCGGTGACTTTGTCGCCGAAGTTCAGCGTGCGCACGTGCGTCGAGGCCAGCGGCGCCGCCGTCACCGGCTCAACGCCAGAGGCCAGTTCCGCGCCGCCCACCGTTTGCAGCGACCAGCGCACCGCGCCTTCCCACGGCGTCTGCAAGTCGCTGGTGACGTGGATCCCCATCAGCGTGCCCACATCCTCAATGGAGAGCAACACCGGCGCATAGAAACGTTTAGCGGCGTAGTGCAGCGTCTTCCAGCGTCCAAAGTAGTCAATGCTCGACCACGACGCCACAGGCCAGCAGTCGTTGAGTTGCCAGTACAGCGTGCCGCTCACGCGCTCCCGGTTGCGCCGCCAATGCTCCACACCAAAGCGGATGCCTTCCGCTTGCAGCAGTTGCGAGAGGTAGACCAGCGACGGGAAATCCTTGGGCATCCGGTAGTGATCGGTCATGTGGGCGATCATCTTGCCGTTGCCGGCGGCGTTGCGCTGGTGGTGCTCCATAATGTACGAGGTCATGTTCCAGTCGGCTTCGTCCGCGTAGGTCTGGATCGTCGCCAGGGTAGGCAGCGCCTGGAAGCCGAATTCGCTCATGAAGCGCGGGAACTGTCCGCGATACGCCGAGAAGGGCTTGCCGCCGTGCCAGACATCCCAGTAGTGGGCGTCACCGCGCTCCTGGCCGTGCGGCGGCTGGAAGGGGATGCCGGTCGAAGGGGAACTAGGCCAGTAGGTGCGGTCGGGGTCTTCGGCAGTGATCCACGCCGGTAGCAGGTGATGGAAGAAGCGGTCGTAATCGGCTTTCAGATCAGCGTTCTCCGGGCGATTCCAGCCCCACGCGACCCAGCCGGCCTCCATTTCGTTGTTGCCGCACCACAGCGCGAGGCTGGCGCGGTGGCGTAGCCGGCGGACGTTTTCCACGGTCTCGACGCGCGTATTTTCGATGAAGGCAGCGTCCCACATCGGGTAGATGCTGCACGAGTAGATGCAGTCCTGCCAGACCAGGAGGCCATACTTGTCGCACAGATCGTAGAAGCGCTCTTCTTCGTAGAAGCCGCCGCCCCACACGCGCAACATGTTCTGGTGGCTCAGCGCCGCGTCGCGGATCAACTGCTCCAGGAAAGCGTCGGTGATGCGCGTGGGGAACGAATCCGTCGGAATCCAGTTGGAGCCTTTGGTGAAGACCGACACACCGTTGACGACGAAGGTGAACGACTCGCCCCAGGCGTCGGGGGCGCGGCGCAGTTCGAGCGTGCGCAAGCCGAGCTGGTAGCGCGCGGTGTCGCACACGGTATCCCCTGCGAGCAAAAGCACATCCACACGATAGAGCGGTTGCGCGCCGTAGCCATTGGGCCACCAAAGCTGCGGACGGTCAACCTGCACGGCGACTGTCTGCGCGTCGCCCGTCACAATCGCCTGCGCTTGTTGCACAGCGCCATCTGGGGTCGTGAGGCGCAACAATGCGGTCAACGGAATGGCGTCCCAGCGTTCAATAGCGACCTTCGCCATAACCGTCACCGCGCCGTTATCGTGCTCCTGGCGCAGATGCACGTCCGCCATCCGCGCGTTGCTGCGGCCTTCCAGGCGGATGTCTTTCCACACGCCAATCGGCGGCAGTTGCGGACCCCAGTCCCAACCGAACTGGCAGGGCGCTTTGCGCAGATACGGCCCGCCTTCGATGGCCTGCGAAACGCCGCGCAGCGGGCGTTCTGCCTGTTTGGCGGTGATGTACTGCACCGGCGAGCGGAACAGAATCACCAGTTCGTTTTCACCTTCGCGCAGCAGAGGTTTCACGTCCCACGTGTACTGGCGGAACATGTTGTCGGTCTCGCCGAGGCGCACGCCGTTGAGCGTCACCTCCGCGAGCGTATCCAGCCCATCGCAGACCAGGCTGACGCGCTGTTCCGTCATCAGCGTCGCATCCACCGTAAACGCACGCCGGTAGACCCAGTCACTTTCGGCGACCCACAGCACGCGCTTCTCGTTATCGGCCACAAAGGGGTCGGGGATCAAGTCCAGCGCCAGCAAGTCGGTGTGGACGCCGCCAGGCACATGCGCAGGCAGCCACGCCTCGTCGCCGCTCTTATGAAATTGCCATTCGCCAGTTAAAGATTGAATATGCATAAAAATTCTCCTGTTGTGTGATGAGAATCATGAATCGTGAATCGTAATTCGTGATTCATGATTCATGAATCGTGATTCGGGCTTTCGCCTCCGCGCTCTCCACTGCGCCGAAAACCATCGCGAGGCTTTTGATGTTGTCGGTGCAGACGGTTTCGGGCGTTTCGCCGTTGCGGACGCAGCGGATGAACTCACGGATGACGCCGCCGTGCCCGCCGGTTTTGTCCGGGTTCTCGTAGGCGGGCACGTCCACGGTCTCCCATTCCGAGAAGAAGCCACCGGTTTTGGCGACGACTTGCGCCTTGAATTCAGTCGCGCCGTCCCAGATGACGCTCCCCTTTTCGCCGATGATGCGCCACGTACATTCCCACGTCGTATTCAGCCCTTCGGAACACCAACTGCCCCGGTACGAGTAGACCAGGCCATCGCTCATCTCGAAGGTCGCCATCGCCGAGGCGTCGTGATCGTACCAGGAGCCGGCGGGATTCCACTCGTGGCAGTAGACGGCGTGCGCATTTGCACCCGTAATCAGCCGCGCCATATCGAAGGTGTGAATCGCCATATCCACCAGCAGCACGTGCTTCATGTGATCGCGAAAGCCGCCGAAGTGTGCGCCGATGTAGAAGTCGCTGTTGACGGTGGTAATGCGTCCGAGCGCGCCGGAATCCAGGAAGGCCTTGAGCCGCCGGATGTTGGCGTCGTAGCGGCGGTTCTGGATGACGGCGTAAATCTTGCCCGCCGCCTGCGCCGCCGCGACCATCGCCCGCGCGTGTTCCAGCGTATCGGCCAGCGGCTTCTCGCCCAGGACGTGGCACCCGTGGCGCAGCGCCGCCAGCGTGACGTCGTGGTGCGCCTCCGGCACGGTGCAGTCGAAGACGACGTCCGGGCAAGCCCGTTCCAGCGCCGCCGTCACGTCCGTCCCGATGAGCGCGTCCGTCCAGCCGTACTCTTCGGCCCGCGCCCGCGCCGCCTCCTCGCGCAAATCCACGAAGCCGACCATCACCACGTCGGGCATCTCCTTGATCGCGTTCAGCCACGCCCGGCTAATGCCGCCGCAGCCGACCAAAAGGGCTTTTATAGCTTGTGACATGTGTTCTTCCTTAAAAATAGTTGTGTAGTCGTTAGCCTTGTAGTCAACTGAAAATGTCAACGGATTTAACGGATGAAACGGATTGAAGAGAAAAAAAATCCGTTCAAATCCGTTTAATCCGTTGACAGAATTATGACTAATACACCACGTCGCTCAACAACTCGCCGGAAGGCGACAGGAGCGCCGCGCCGAAGTGCCAGAAGGGCCAGCCTTTGGCATTGGGCGTACAGTGAACCAGCAGCGTGTTTTTGCCAGCGCACAAAGCGAACGGTTTGGTGAAGCGCGTGCCATGCACGAACAAGCCGTGCGCGGAGTCAATCTCCGCCGCGGGATCTTCCGCAACTTCCGCGCCGTTCACCCAGATCGTCGCCGGGCTGTTGGCGGTGAAAGCGAGCACGGCTTTCCGCACCTCCGGGCTGACGACGGTAGCCGTCAGGTACGTCGCCAGCGGTTTGCCTGCGCGCAGTTCGCCCCAATGAGCGCGCCAGAGGTGCGAGAAGTGGGCGCGGCGGTAGTTGACGGTGCGCGCCAGGTCTTGCGCGAACGTCTGCCATTCCAGGTCGGGATTGGGGTTGCCGGCAGCGTCCAGCACGTCGGCGGGCGCGAGCGCGGTCTCGTCCTGGTTGTAGAGCGTGGCGCGCCAGGCCGGGATCGCGGGGAACAACGGCGCGCTGCGGAAGTCGCTGCGCAGCGTCGAATCGCGCCACCGCAGCGTCACCTGCGCCTCCCACATCGTCAGCGCGACGCCGTCGCAGGCGAAAGGCGTAGGAATGACGCGCGAGGCGGTCGTTTCGGCGATTGTGAGCGTCTGGGTTTCGGTCTCGCCGTTCCGGTGCAACGTAAAAGCGATCTCAGCGGTATAGGCGTCGCCCACGGCTGGCGCGGCCAGAATGACATGCCCCAACTGTTGCGTCGCCTCTTCCGGCGTGCTGTATTGGATGAAGTGGACGAACGGCCCGCCCAACCGCGCGACGGCCTGCGCGAACCGGCGCGCTTCAGCGCGCGCCAGCGTTTGAGGCCGGAACTGCGCGGGCGAGAGGCCCTCAGCCAACGCGCACGTCTCGCCCAGCAAGCACACCACGTCCTCCGACGCCAGGCGCCAGTTGCGCGCCTCGCCGAGCGCCACAATGGGGTCGAGCGCGACGGCGGCGACCAGCACCGGCTGCGATTTCGGCTGTTGGGGCACGCTAATTCGCGCGGTCAACGTCGCCGCGTCGTACTCGCACGGCGTGGCTACGCCATTAACCGTCACCCGCGCGGGACGGGCGCAGCCGCGCAGCGTCACGGTGTAGCCGCGTGCGGCGGGCAACGCATCGCAGTGTCCTTCGACCGGCGCGATGGCGACGGTCCAGGTGTGGGCGTCCGGCTGCTGTGTCTGAATGGTCGTCCATTCGTACTGCCCGCGCAGGTAAGCTTCCGTGAGGCCGTCATCCTCGTACAGGCGGAACGTCCCCGCGCCGGGGAAGACCGCCAATTCGAGCTGATCCTGGGGTTGCGCGGCGGTTGTTCCCGACGCGAGGCGCGGTTCGGGCTGCGGGACGAATTCCGGCGCGAGCGGCAAAATCGCCCCGGCCTTCATCAGCATTGGGACGCGGGTTATATCGCCTAACAAGCGCACCCAGCGCGGCCCGGTGAACGTCTCCAACGTCTGGTAATCAATCCACGTTCCCGCCGGCAGCCACACATCCACCGCCGCCAGACCCGTCTGTGGATCAGCAGGGGTTACGATGGGCGCAGCAATCATCTGATCGCCCAAATAATACTGGAAGCGGGCGACGTAGGCGTCATCGGCTTCGGGATGCTCGAAGTACATCGGGCGGCACAGCGCCAGGCCCGTCTCTGAGGTGACGCGCGCCATCGTGTAGAGGTAGGGGATCAGCCGGTAGCGCCAGCGGAAGGCGTCCATCGCGGCGGTGGCGTAGGGTTCAGGATAGCCCCAGGGACGCCGCTCCGCGCGCGGGTCTTTCGTGGAGTGCAGCCGCAAGACGGGGCTGAGCGCGCCGAACTGCACCCAGCGCGCGTACAATTCCGGCTCCGTCGCCCCGCCCATGTGCCCGCCGATGTCGTGGCTCCACCAGCCGTAGGCGACGTTGGCCGCCGTCGCGGTGAGGTACGGCTGGAATTGCAACGCCGTCCACAGCACGTAGGCGTCGCCGGAAAAGCCGATGTAGTAGCGGTGATTGCCCAATCCGCCCCACCGGCTGTAGAGCATCGGGCGCACGCCCTTGCGTTTGATGTCGTTGAAGTGCAGGTGATTGATCCACGGGAGCGGGTCCAGCCCCTTGACCTCAGAGATTTCGCCCTGTTGCCAGTCCATCCACCAGAAGTCTACGCCGTCATTCTCCATCGGATGGTGGATCATCTCGAAGTAGCGGCGGACGTACTCCTTATCGGCGATGCGAAACGGCACAGGTTCGCCGCTCTTGGGATCAATACCGAGCGCCGCGGCGAACTGCGGATAGACCTCCTCGTGGGGATGGACGCCGTCGGCGGGGTGCAGGTTGAGCGTGATGCGCAACCCCTTCGCGTGCAGCCACGCGAGGAAGGCCGGCGGATCGGGGAACAGCTCGCGGTTCCACGTGTAGCCGGTCCAGCCCAGGGGCGTGTGCCAATCCATATCAATGACGAACACATCCAGCGGGACGTTGTGCTCCTCAAACTCGGCCACCAGGTCGCGCAAATCCTGCTCGCTGTAGGCCCAATAGCGCGACCACCAGCCGCCGAGGATGTAGCGCGGGATGAGCGGAATGTCGCCGCCGAAGCGCAGGTATTCGGCGAGGGCGGCCTTGTAGTCGTGCCCGTAGCCGAAGAAGTACCAGTCTTGCAGCGCGAAGTCCGGGCGCGGGCCGACCCAGCCGCTCTCGTCGAAGATGACGTTGCGCGAGTCGTCGAAGAGCGTCCAGCCCGCGCGGGAGAGCAGGCCCTCGTCGAGCGCCGCGTCGCCCTCGCACTCGTCGAGCGTGCGGCGCGTGCCGCGCAGGTTCGCCGGATTGGGCACGCCGGGCGTCCAGGTGACGGGCGCGCCGTTGAGGGTGAAGGTGATAGAGAGGGTGTTCGCATCAAAAGGCGTGGCGGTCGGTGTGTAACGCAACGTCAATGCGCCGGTATCAATGACGAGCGCGGCGTTTGTCTCCTCCACGGTGAATTTGGGCGAGGAAGTGGTGTAGCGTGTGGGGAAGGCGTAGGTGCAGCGATCCTCAAAGATGCCGGTCTCCGACCATTCCAGGCGGATCAGACGCGGCGTGAGGACGGTAAAACGGACATTGCCGTGCGTCACCACGGCATCGGGGTGTGCGACGGGCTGCCCGCGGAAACGGATGCGCTCGTAAAGTTCAGATGTAGTCATAAAGGCTCCTTCAATACACGTCGAAAGTCGAAAGTTTAAGGTTGATTCGTCAGCCCAAAGTTTGAGGCTGATTATACATTAGTCATGTGGATCACACAACTCGTCAGAGCAGCCTTTTGGCCTGCCCCCGAGACGGGGGCAGTGAGCGAAGCAATCTCCAATAATTTGTCCTATACACAAACCATTGACACCGCATGAAACGAAGGTATAATAAAAACATACCGACCAGTCGGTTTTTATTCAGAACTGGCGCGTAAATTAACAGCCTCATTTATAGTAGCGCGGCCCTCTGGCTCGCGCTACAGGATTTTTCCCCTTTCCTGCTGACTTTTGATTCGCAACCTCTGTGCAAGCAGCGTTCTCCATGTAACTGGATAGTGTGGCTCATTCATTATTGGATTTTCAGGCTCTTATTTTAGACGAACGTGCAGTCGGAGGTTAGCATGAATCTAGTCACAGGCGCTACAGGCCACATCGGCAATGTATTGGTGCGCGAGTTGCTGTCGCAAGGGCAGCCCGTGCGCGCGATGGTGCTCCCCAACGATGATTGCCGGTCCCTCGAAGGTTTGAACATCGAAAAAGTAGAAGGCAACGTCCTCAAGCCCGAAACGCTGGATCGGGCGATGGAGGGTGTAGATACGGTCTACCACCTCGCGGGTATCATCTCCATCGTGCCGGGTGCGGAGACGCTGATGCACAAAGTCAACGTGGATGGCGCGCGCAACACGGCGCAGGCGGCGCTCAGAGCCGGCGTCAAGCGGATGGTGCACATCAGCTCGATCCACGCGCTCAAGCGGATGCCGCACGGCGTTTGCATTGATGAGACTGTCCCCTTTGCGCCGGACAATCCCGCCGGGGCCTACGACCGCACCAAAGCGGAGGGCACGTTGGCGGTGCTCCAAACCGTCGGGCAAGGTCTGGATGCCGTCATCGCTTGTCCTACCGGCGTCATCGGGCCTTACGACTATCTGGGTTCGGAGATGGGGAACGTCATCCTCAACTTCGCTCGGAAGCGACTGCAATTCCTGGTAGAAGGCGCTTACGACTTCGTGGATGTGCGCGATGTCGCCACGGGGCTGACGCAAGCCGCCGACAGGGGGCGCACCGGCGAAGCCTACATCCTTTCCGGCGGGCGGATCGAAATCCCGCAAATCAAGCAGATTGTACAGGATTTCGTCGGCATCCACACCCCGCACATCATCGTGCCGATGTGGCTGGCGGAACTTTTCGCCACCCTGACCGAGTCTTTTTACCGCATCACGCACGCCATCCCCAAATTCACACGCTATTCGCTGCGCACGGTGCAGGAGAACTGCGACTTCAGCAACGCCAAAGCCCGCACCGAGTTGGGTTACAGTCCCCGTCCCTTGCGCGAGAGTATCACGGATGCGCTGGCGTGGCGCAGGGCAGCCGGCTGGGCATAAATAATGGAATACCTGTTTGACACGCTGATCCCCACCCCCTGGCTTTTGGCAGACATCCTGACGCTGCTGGTCAGTCTGGTCGTCGTGGCCTTTGTCATCCAGAAAAGCAAGCACCCGGTTTCTGTCTTGCTGGAAGGCTTTGGTTTCGTCTTTCTCTATGCCAGTCTTTTTGAAAACTTCGCCGTGGTCAGAGGCTGGTACGTCTACGGACGATCCTTCCTGATGGTGGGCGACGTACCGCTCTCTGTCCCGCTCATTGAGATGGACGTGATGATCGTCGGGCTGTGGCTGCTGCAAAAGATGGACATTCCTGACTGGTGCAAGCCGTTCGTCCTGGGGCTGTGGGGGATGCTGCAAGATTTCTCGCTGGACCCAGTGGCGGTCAGGCAGGTGTTTACCGTGCAAGGCGTGACCAGCGGCAGATGGACGTGGCTGATCGAACCGGGCGTGGCGAACATCTACGACATCCCCGTCTACAATTTCCCCGGCTGGATGCTCATCATGATGTACGCCACCTTTACCATTCTCATCGGGCGTTGGTGGTTCAAGCGATCCGGATACAAGCCGGTGGCTGGCTACGTGTATCCGCTTCTTGCCACCTTTGTGGCTCTGGTGATCCTGGTGACGCCGCTTTCCAATTTTCTGCTCTGGTTGGAGCCGTTCTTCGTCAAGGGAAGCGCCGCCGAGTGGGTTATGCTCGGATTCCATCTACTCTTCCCGACCGTCCTGCTGGCGATCTTCTGGCGCGGCAAGATGAAAGCACCACTCAGTTTGAAAGACGATTTCCCCATCTTTGCGGTCCCGCTCGTGTTCCACCTGGCGGACATCCTCTTCGCCATTGCCGGAGGGTTCTCCGAGGTACTCTGGCTTGTGCTGCTCGCCGGTCTCGTGCACTGTGCGTTATTGGGGTGGATCTGGATGAAGGGCAAAAGAGTGGGATCGCAACAGGCGAGACAGGAATTTTATGTTGGACCATGATTGCACGCAAAAAACGACCCACGAGTAATTCGCGGGCCGTTTTTTCTACGCCGTATCACAGATCTTCAACTTGTAGTCCCGTGACCTTAGCAATCCTGGTCAACATACGAGGGCCTAACTCGACATTATCATGAAACGCAAAAACTACATCTGGCCAGCCCTCTCGCTCTAAAATGCGATGTGAGCCGGCCGTTCGCTTAACCCGCCAGCCAATGCGCAATAACGCCGCCAAGACTTGGCGTGCCTTCGTCGCTGGCCAACGACTCACAAAGCCACCGCCATCTGCAACGGCGCAGGTGTTAGCTCTCCATGTTCCAGCCGGTCTGCCAACACCCGAAAAGCCAACGCTTGCACATTCGCCACAGCTTCTGTGATTGTCGGGCCATAGGCTAACACACCTGGCAGCTCCAACACCTCGGCCAGCCAGCGTCCATCGTCCTCTTGCTCGTACTCCACCGTCAACAAAAACGGCTGTTGTTCCATATCCCACCTCCAGACTCATTATAGCACGAATCGCCCCCATTTTGCGTTTGCCAAAGCTTTGCATCGGAGTATCATAAGGGAACAGCTTGCCGAGTAAGGAGCGCCATGCCTGAAGCGATCACCGAAAACACACTTTTTTACGGCGATAATTTGCCGATTCCGGGGATCATTACCCCCATACTACCGTTGATCTAAGCTATGGATAAACAAAAACTCATCGCCTTTGGTTGGTATGGCGGCAAATACAGCCACCTGGATTGGCTGTTGCCCCTGTTGCCTTACGCTACGCACTATTGTGAACCCTTTGGCGGGTCGGCAGCAGTGCTCATCAACAGGGACCCGGCACCCATTGAGACGTACAATGATATTGATGGCGAGGTTGCCAATTTCTTCCGCGTATTGCGCGACCATAAAGAAGCACTCATCGAAGCCATTGGACTGACCCCATTCTCACGTGAGGAATTTGAAGCCGCCATTTCCGAGTCAACCCAGGGTCTTTCACCTGTGGAACGCGCGCGGCGATTTTACGTGCGCGCCAGGCAGGTTCGCACTGGCCTGGCACAGACCGCGAGTAATGGACGTTGGGCGCACTGCCGTCTGACCAGTCGGGCAGGGATGGCCGGCGCGGTCTCGCGGTGGCTGGGCAGCGTCGAAGCGTTGCCGGACATCGCGCAACGCCTGCTGCGCGTGCAAATCGAGCACGATACAGCAGTCAATGTCATCCGACGCTATGACAGCGAAGAAACGTTATTCTATTGTGATCCGCCCTACCCGCACAGCACAAGAGGCGATAGTAACGCTTACCAGTACGAAATGACTGACAACGAGCATGTGGAATTGGCCGCTGTCCTCAAAAGAGTCGCGGGAAAAGTTGCGCTGTCCGGCTATCGTTGCGATCTATTGGATACGTTGTATAAAGATTGGACGATGATCGAAGCGCCCCCCAGGACCATACACTCGGTCAAGACCGAGCGTGTGGAGGTACTCTGGGTCAATTACGAAGTACAGCCTGCACACGAGGTACAATGGCAACTAGACCTTCAGAGATCCTTTATCTAGCTTTCCAACGTGCAACACAAGACAAAAGCCATTCTATAGTCGCTGAACCTGATCTGCGCGAGCAGATAGAGTTCATCGCATACAATCCGCAGAATCGTGCGTGTGTCCGCTTCATTTTGGCGTGTTCGCTAGCCAAGATTCATTTGCCAGAAGTAGACATCCGCAAACCATATACTGAGATTGGCGATCATGATGCCTATTCAGGACGTACCTACGACGAGCGATATGTCCTGGACTTTGTCCTTGAGCACGAATTACCATGCAATATGACGACCGCTTTCCTCACGCCAGCCTTCAGAAATCGCAATATTACCCTCACCCCTGATATCGATCTCGTTGGGCGTCCACCGGCTGTCTATACAGCAACATTGCAGTTGCTTGACGCTGTACATAGTGAGCGGCTATCTGCTGAAGACTTGTTAGCGGAGACTCTACGCTGGTTGGTCATCATTAGAGATGAAAAGCGAGACAGAATGCGCTCTTTACTGGCTGCACTCAAGGCATCGAAGGGTACAACATCGCTATCAGCGGAAGGTATCATCTCATTAATCGAACAACATGCCAAACTAAAGAACAGCAGTCGCCTGCCGGTACTCATTGTGGCAGCGGTCTACAAAGCGGCACAGGATTTCCTGGGAGAGCAAGTTTTGCCGCTAGAGAGTCACAACGCAGCAGATAAACAGACTGGGGCATTGGGCGACTTGGAAATCACGCTAATAGATGACCACCAAGTCGTTACATGCTATGAAATGAAAGCAAAACAAATCACCAAGGATGATATTGATATCGCTTTGGACAAAATCATCCATTACGGAACCCACATCCACAACTACATCTTCATTACTACACAATCAATTGATCAAGAAGTCACCGAATATGCTGCCAGAATGTATGACAGAACAGGTGGCATAGAGATTGCCGTCTTGGATTGTATTAGCTTCTTGCGCTATTTCCTGCACCTGTTTTACCGCATACGGATACAATTCCTGGAAGCCTACCAAACGTTACTGCTCTCAGAATCTGAGAGTGCCGTCAGCCAACCCTTAAAAGAAGCATTTTTGGCAATGCGCCATGCTGCGGAAAGCAACGAAAGCGACTAAAAGGATTGCTTAACTGTGAAGCCTTCATCTCCCGCTGAGTATCACGACGATCCCTATCGCATCAGCACCGATCCAGCCCGACTCGACCGCGATTTCATCCATCACTGGCTGGCGGATGTATCCTACTGGGCGCAGGGACGGCCACGCGATGTCGTTGACACATCCATCGAACATTCAGTGTGTTTCGGCGTTTACGAGGGCGGCCAACAGATTGGCTCCGACCGGCAGGTTGGCTTCGCCCGTCTGGTGACCGATCAGGCCACGTTTGCCTGGCTCTGCGATGTCTTCATCGCCGAAGCCTATCGTGGGCGCGGACTGGGGAAGTGGCTCATCGGTTGCATCTCTGATTATGCCAACGAACACTTTCCCCACGCCCTGTTCCTGCTCGCTACCCGCGATGCTCACGGACTCTATCGCGATTACGGGGGCTTTGCGCCATTGGACAACCCGGAGAAGTGGATGGCGCGGCGGAAACCGAGGGCCTGACGCTGGGCAACCTGCGGTCGCCTCCGTGAAGAAATGACATTCGGATACGCGACCTCCCGGCAAGACGTTTGACATACCCTCAGTGAGGCATATTATATCGAGGTAGACAACAACACGGTTCCAATCTGCTATGGACTGAATACGCTTCTCAATAAAACCATCAATCTATATCACAAAAGGAGCTTGAATTATGGGACGACCAATCACCCTTTTTACCGGACAATGGGCCGATTTGCCCCTGGAAACCCTCGCGCAGAAAGCCGCCGCGTGGGGATTCGATGGCCTCGAACTCGCCTGCTGGGGCGACCACTTCGAGGTGGATAAGGCGCTCGAAAGCGACGCCTACGTGCGCGCGAAGCGCGACCTGTTGGCGAAGTACAACCTCAAGTGCTTCGCCATCAGCACGCACCTCGTCGGGCAGTGCGTGTGCGACAACATTGACCGTCGCCACAAGAACATTCTCCCGCCGCGCCTGTGGGGCGACGGCGACCCGGAGGGCGTGCGGCAACGCTGCGCCGAGGAAGTGAAGAACACGGCGAAGGCCGCCAGACTCTTCGGCGTGGACATCGTCAACGGGTTCACCGGCAGCAGCGTGTGGGGGATGTTCTACTTCTTCCCGCCCACGGGGCAGGCCGACATTGACGCGGGGTACGCCGACTTCGCCGCGCGTTGGACGCCGATTTTCGACGCCTTCCAGGCCGAGGGCGTCAAATTCGGGCTGGAAGTGCATCCCACGGAGATCGCCTACGACATCGTCACCTTCGAGCGGGCGCTCAAAGCCGTCAACGGCCACCCGGCGTTCGGCATCAACTTCGATCCGAGCCACCTGATTCACCAGTTTATTGATCCGCCGGAGCTGATCTACGCCTTCCCCGACCGCATTTTCCACGTCCACGTGAAGGACTCACGGCTGCACCTGGATGGGCGGAGCAGCATCCTCTCGTCGCATCTGGACTTCGGCGACAAGCGGCGCGGGTGGGACTTCGTCTCGCCGGGCCACGGGGATGTGCGCTGGGATCCGATCATCCGCGCGCTCAACCGCGCCGGCTACCAGGGGCCGCTCTCCATCGAGTGGGAAGACAGCGGCATGGACCGCGAATACGGCGCGCAGGAGTCGCTGGCGATGATCCGCAAGCAGGACTTCGCGCCGTCAGCGGTGGCGTTTGATGCGGCGTTTGGGAGTGAATAAGGAGTAGGGAGTAGGAAGTATGGAGTAAGGGCAGAAAACATACTCCATACTCCTTACTCCATACTCCATCTCAAGCATTCTTCATCGGAGGTTTGTATGAGCGACAGTGGTGGTTTTACGACGATGGCCGGCGCGAAGGCGGAGGGGGAAGCCCCAGAAGTCGGCGTCGGGATGCTGGGCTATGCGTTTATGGGAAAAGCCCACAGCAATGCGTACAAGAAGATTCCCTATATGATGTATCCCCCACCCGCCGTGCCGGTGCTGGCGGCGATTTGCGGGCGCAACGAGGAAGGCGTCGCCGAGGCCGCCAGGCGGTATGGCTACGCGAAGCATTACACCGATTGGCGCGAAATGCTCAAGGATGAAGCCGTGCAACTCTTCGACAATGGCGCGCCCAACAACATGCACGCCGAACCGAGTATCGCGGCGGCGGAAGCGGGCAAGCACGTCTTCTGCGAGAAGCCGCTGGGCCGCAACCCGGAGGAATCCAAAGCGATGTGGGAGGCGGTGGAGAAAGCCGGCGTCAAGCACATGGTCGCCTTCAACTACCGCTTCGTGCCCGCCATCCGCCAGGCGCGCGAGTTGATTGAGAGCGGCGCGTTGGGCCGCATCTACCACTACCGCGCCGTCTACCTGCAAGAGTGGGTGATGCCGCACTACGGCACGCCGATGGTCTGGCGCTTGAACAAGGCCGAAGCCGGCGCCGGCGCAATGGGCGACCTGGGCGCGCACATCATCGACCTGGGGCGCTTCCTGGTGGGCGAGATCGAGAGCGTCGGCGCGATGACGCGCACGTTCATCCCGCAGCGCCCGCTGCCCGACGGCTCACTGGCGACCGTGGACATTGACGACGCCTTCGTCTCAACCGTCGCGTTCGAGGGCGGCGCGATTGGCACATTGGAGGCTACACGCTTCGCTGCCGGACGCAAGAACCACGAGGTCATCGAGATCAACGGCGAGAAGGGCAGTATCGTCTTCGACCTGGAACGCCTGAACGAGCTGGAGGTCTACTGGGTGGGCGAAGGTCGCAAGGAAACTGCCGGCTTCAGTCGCGTGCTGGTCAGCGAGCCGTATCATCCCTGGTGGGGCAACTGGTGGCCACAGGGCCACATGATCGGCTGGGAGCACAGCTTCGTCCACGAGCTGACGCACTTCCTCGACTGCATCGTCAACGACAAGGACGTCGCGCCTTACGGGGCCACCTTCGAAGACGGCTACCGCGCCGACTGCGTGTGCGCCGCGATTACGGAATCGGCGGCAACGAAACGCCAAGTGGATGTGGTCTATGGATAGCAAGAGAGCAAAAGTCCGCCCTTGCATCTTGCCCAAGCTTTCGAACAGGAAATTTTGTAACATTTGACTATTGACTTTCCGTTGAATCGTTGCTAAACTATAGCGTGTCCACGTCAAAGATAGTCCACTGCGCTGCCAGGTGGCAACAAACCGGATTTCCCTATAAAATAAGTCTGCCACAGGAGCACAGAGGCTATCAGATGGCGGCGCCCTGCTCTATGATCCTTTAACAAAGCATAAGATGGAGCAATAGTCTTGAAGCAAGAAAGGAGGTGCGCATAGCGAAAATCAGGAAAGTCGTTACATTTTCATCGAGTTGTTCATAACACCATTGATTTGAAAGGAGATCGTCAAACTATGCGAAAGTTCCGTTTACTTTCATTGCTTCTGATTGTGACATTGATTGTGCCGTTCAGTTCAGTCGCAGCCTCAAGCGCCGCGACAGCGCCGACAACGCGCACGGTACAAGCCCCGGCAGCCGCGCCTGTAACTGCCGCCCCAACGCCGCCGGATCGCGCTACGCCAGCGCACGCCATTGAGGTTGATCCGGCTGTGCTGCCTGAGCTTTCTGCTGAGGAGATCATCGCGCAGTACGGCTATGTGCCCCGCGCCCTGGAAGACAAAGTCAAGGGCCAGAGCATGATGATGGTCATCGAGTTGGATCAAGCGCCATTGGCAGCGTATTATGCCGAGCAAAAAGCTGCGGTCAAAGAGGTAAGCAAAGCCAGTATGACCGCATACGTCGCTCAACTAAAGGCGACGCAGGCCAAAGTGCAAAGCCAATTGGAGGCGCTGGGCGTCCAGATCGTCTCCAAACCCTACACCACCGTCTATAACGGGTTCCTGGCCTATGTGCCGCTGGAGCAGACCAACAAGATTCTCGCCCTGGAACACGTAAAGGCCGTCCACCGCGCACCGCAGCATACGCCGGATCTGAGCGCCAGCGTGCCACTCATCGGCGCGCCGGAGGTCTGGAACAATCTCGGGTACGATGGCGAAGGCGTGACCATCGCCGTCATTGATACCGGTATTGACTACACCCATGCAGCCCTCGGCGGCAGCGGCGATCCTGACGACTACGCCAACAACGACCCCGACGTGGTTGAAACAGGCACCTTCCCCACCGTCAAGGTTATGGATGGGTACGACTATGCCGGCACCACCTATAACGCCGACGACACCGATCCGGCTTACCAACCCGTTCCGCACCCGGATGACGACCCGCTGGATGAGAACGGCCATGGCACGCACGTCGCCTCCACCGCCGCGGGCATCGCTGCTGGGCAGGTGATGACCGGCGTCGCCCCCGCAGCCACACTGGTGGCCCTCAAGGTCTTCGGCGCGGAGGGCAGCACAAACCTGGTCGTGAATGCGCTTGACGACGCAGTAGCGAACTACCTGGAATTCGGCTGGCCACAGGTCATCAATATGTCGCTAGGCTCCAACTATGGACCGGGCGACGTAGACGACCCCGACGTCGTAGCGACGAATCTGGCCGTAGCCGCGGGCATCGTGGTAGCCACTTCCATCGGCAACTCGGCCAATGTGCCGTACATCGCCGGTTCGCCGGGCACCGCCTCAGGCGCGATTGGCACGGCGGCTTCGACCACCGGTTACGCCACCATGCCGACGATCCAGGACGCTGGCGGCACCGTTTTCTTTAGCCCCATTATGTATCAGCCGAGCGCGTTCGACGAGGCCGCAGCGCATTACAATGCGCCGCTGACCGCCCAGTTGGCGTATGTGGGGAACTACGCGATCAACAATCAGTTGTGCGCTACCACCGACATCACGCAAACCGGCGCGCTGGTTGGCAAAATCGCCCTCATCCAGCGCGGCACCTGCGGCTTTGCCGTGAAGGCGCGCAACGCTGAGGCGCTGGGCGCGGTAGGCGTGATTATCTTCAACTCGGTAGCCGGCGGCGATGCACTGGTCACGATGGCCGATGACGGCCTGGCGAACGGGATTCCGGCCGGCTTCGTGGGTATCACTGATGGTATGATTCTGGCCGTACGCGATGGTCAACCCGTCACGGTCAGCGCCGAGGATGATGTCATCACGCTACCCAATCCCTACATTCCCGCCGACACTATCGCCGACTTCTCGTCGCGCGGCCCGCGCGGCACCGACTCCAAGCTCAAGCCCGATGTGACAGCGCCGGGCGTGGCGATTTTCGCTGCGGCTATGGGGACTGGCACGGCGGGCGTTTCTTACAACGGCACATCCATGGCCTCGCCGCACATCGCCGGTGTGGCCGCGTTGATGGTGCAGGCGCACCCAGACTGGACGCCGGAGCAGATCAAGGCCGCCATCATGAACACCGCTGTGGACCTCGTGGATGGTTCGCCCATTCCACGCCAGGGTGCGGGCCGGGTGCGAGCCTATGAGGCTGTGAATACTCCGGTCGTGGCGGTGGGCGAGGAAGCTGCGGTGAGCATGAGCGAGTTCTTCCTGGCGGGTGCGGATGAGCACGTCGTCACCCGCACCGTCACGCTCTACAACACCGGTACCGAGCTACGCACCTACGCCGTGGGTTGGACCTATCAAGGCGCATCGTTTGACCAGGGTTTGGAGGTCACTTTCTCCCCCGACAAGGTCACGGTCGGCCCGCAGGGCGAGGCGGAAGTGCTTGTCACCTTCACCTTCGACGCCACCCAACTCCCCGCCGACTTTATGGCGCTCGAGGAAATCTACGGGTATGTCACCTTCGCGCCAGGGCTGATCTATAAGATCTACTTGCCGCTGGTGATGCGCACAGCAGCGGGCACAGCGACTACAGCCGCAGTCCGGCCTCTGGCCCCGCTCCCCGGCGAGCTGCGCGTGCCTTTCTACTTTGTGCCGCGCCCCTACACCACGCTCGACATCACAGCGCAGACCGTGATCGCCGACCCCGCCACCGATGCGGCAACGTTCGCCATCACCCACACCGGCCCGATTTCCTCCAGCCTGTGGGGCTTCCCCTTGCTGGTGAGCGATCCCAAGGAAACGGGAACCGCCGGCGATGTGCGCGCGTTCGGCGCGGATTACGGGTGGACCAGCGGGACCTATGGCCCGATTATCTCCTTCGCCATTGACGCATGGGCGCCCTGGCACACGGCCATGTACTACTTCGCTGAGTTCGATCTGTACATTGACAACAACGAAGATGGCAACCCAGAGTTCGTCATCTACAACTACCCGGTCGGCGACGGGACATACATCCCCCGCATTTACGCGCTGCAAACCGGCCTCGTCAGCCGCTATAGCCCCTACCTCATCTACACGGACTACAACTCCGGCTATATGGAATTCTATGTTCCGGCGGCTTACCTGGGTCTGGGCAGCACCAACACCACCTTCGACTACCAGTTGTTCGGCTATGATTGGGATGCGAATGAAGATGTCGTCGCGCCAGGCAGTTTCGACTTTGCGCGACCACCCTTTATAACGGCGTACACTGGCCCGGTGAACGCCGATGGTATGGGCGGACCTGGCCCGGACAATCCCAACGCGAGCTTTGCAGTCTCGATCTACGACCTGGTCGGCTATGCCTATAGCCAGCCCGAAGGCGTGATGGTCGTTGATTACGTCGGCAATCCGCAGAACGGCGGGCAGGCGTACCTCTACCCCATCACGTTGCCCAACATTGCCGCCGCCACCATCCTGCACACCAATGACTTCCACGGGCAACTGGAACCTTCCGGCAGCAACCCCGGCATCGCGCGGTTAGCAAGCGTTGTCAAAAACGTGCGCGCGACTCAGGGGGCCGATAGTGTGCTGTTGGTAGATGGGGGCGACGAGATGCAGGGCAGCCTGCTCTCGAACCTGTCGAAAGGCGCCGCCACCATTGACCTGTTCAACTTTGTGGGTTACGACGCCGCCACCTTCGGCAACCACGAGTTCGACTGGGGACAGCAGGTGTTGATCAGCCGCACGCTGGAAGCGGATTATCCCTTCCTGGCGACGAACCTGGTCGTCAGCGATACCGGTAGCTGCGCCACCGCGGGCTGGACTGTGCCGACCTTCACCAAGCCCTGGATCACGATGACGGTGGGGGCGCCCGGTCACGAAGTGGTGATCGGTCTCATCGGCGTGACCTCTCAGGAGACCCCCTACATCACGGTAGCGGAAGCCACACAGGGTTTGTGCTTCAAGGATGCTGCTACCTCCATCGCGCATTACTATGACGATGTGAAGGCTGCGGGCGCGGAAGTGCTCGTCGTCCTCAGCCACCTGGGCAACACCGATGGCGGGTACGGCTACGGCATTCCGGTCTACGGCGACCAAACGTTGGCGAAGAAGTTGGTTGAGGCCACCAAACCGGTGGATTTGATCATCGGCGGGCACAGCCACACCAATCTCTCTGCCGCGCAAGTGGTCAGCGGGACGACGGTGGTGCAGGCGTACTACAATGGCCGCCGCGTGGGCCGCGCGAATATCATCTACAATCGCCTCACCCAGAAACCGACGATCACCTGGCAATCGCTGGCAGTCAATCCGCCGCCTGTTCCACCGGCGACGCAACCGGCAGCGACAGTGCAAGATAAGGCAACCAAAGATCGCCTGAACGTCTGGGCGCAGGATCCTGCCTACCTGGCGCTGATCAACACCGTGATCGGCTACACCAACATCAGTCTGACCCGCAGCGATTCGGAAGACAACACGATGGGGGCGTTCGTCAATGATGCCATCTACAACGAGCTGAACAACGACGCTGAGGCAGGCAACGACGCGGACATGGTCTTCAACAACTCTGGCGGCCTGCGCGCGAACATCATCGCCACCGGCGCGCCGACCACGCCCTACACCCTTACCTACGGGGCGTTGTTCACCGTGCTGCCCTTCGGCAACCAGACCATCGTGGGTGATATGACCGGAGCGCAGATCATGGAGCTGCTTAACCAGAGCGCCACGCTCTTCAAGGGTACGCTGCAGATCGCGGGTATCCGTTTCAAGTACTACAGCTACGGAACGCTCAACGATCCAGCCAATCCCAAGGGTTATAACAGCAGTTGGTGGGCCTGGGGCGCGTACGATGTCGAGGTCAAGGACGGCGCTACCTGGGAACCGCTCGAAATGGATAGGGTCTATCGCGTCGCCACCAACGAGTTCCTGGCGCCGGCCGGGCAGGACGGCTTCACCCCATTCAAGTATATGACCAACATCTCCTACTGGGGCGATATGCTGAACCAGGTCCTCAGCTGGACCAGCGCGCACTACGGCACACCCGCGACGGCTTACAACGGGCCATTGGGTGACGGCACGTTGTTGGACGGGCGCATCACCCGCGAAGGCAACAACGTGAGCGGGCCGATCGTCCCGGTGACCATCTTGCACCACAACGACTCGCATGGACGGCTGTCACCCACCAGCACAGCGCCCGGCTACACCAACCTGGCAACGGTGATCCGCCAGGAATGGAAGAACAACCCCACCCGCACTATCCTGCTCAATGCCGGCGACACCATACAGGGTGATGCGATGGCGGCCTTCTTCAAGGCAGCCTTCACCGGCAAGGGTGCGGATGGCACGGAGCTGCCGGTTGACCTCCAGATCAACCCGATCCTCCGGGCGATGAACGCGCTGACCTACACCGCCATGACGTTGGGCAACCACGAGTACAACTTCGGCAACTACATCTTCACCGGCACGCTCGGACAGGCCAACTTCCCGCTGCTCCAGGCCAACGTCTACGATGATGGGCGCTATGGGCTGGCGGAAGTGGATGTCAAGCCTTACGTTGAGGTCACAGTTGGTGCGGAGAACATCAAGCTGGCGATCCTGGGCATCGGTAACCACCGCATCCCGAACTACGAGCTGCCGAGCAACATTCCTGGGCTGACCTTCACCAACCCGATCACCGAGGCGCAGGCGCGTGTGCCGGCGCTGCAAGCGACCAACGACGCCGTCGTCGCGCTGACGCACATCGGCTTCACGGAACAGGTCGGCAGCATCGAGGTGGATGCCAACGTTGACACCAACCTGGCAGCGCAGACCGATGGGATTGATGCCATCATCGGCTCACACAGCCACACCGATCCGAGCAAGCAGACGGCCTACTCCGGCAGCTACAAATATCTGCCGGCCATCGTCGGCAGCCCGGACAACACGCCGGTGATCATCAACCAAGCCTATCGCTACAACACCTACCTGGGCGAGGTCGTGCTAGGCATGCGATCCGATGGCATGGGCGGCTATGAAGTCGCCGCGCGCGCGGGCAAATACATTGCCGTCACGACAGGCGTCACGCCAGACCCGGCGGTCAAGGCGATTGTTGATCCCTACGAAGCCTTCCTCACCACCTACAAGAGCAAAATCCTGGGGCAGACCATCGTGCCGTTGGACGCGCTCAACGCTTACACCGCGGAGACTAATGCCGCGAACCTGCAGGCGGACGCTTCCAAGTGGAAGTTGGAGACTGCGCTGGCAATGGATATTGACTTCCACCTCTCCGGCGCGATGACCAATGGCAAGGTCGCCGGCACGGCCACCCCCAGCACGCCGTACACCCTCACCGTGGGCGACATGTTCACGCTGATGCCCTACGAGAACTCGCTGTTGGTGATGAACATCAACGGCGAGCAGCTCAAAGCCATCCTGGAGCGTGGGTACCGGAACTACTGGTACTACAAGTACGTGCCGAACCACGGCGGCTACTCCTACTATACGACCTGTATGCTGGATGTGAGCGCCGGGGCCGTCATCACCTACACGGACGATCCGCTCACCTACACGGTAGGTGTGGACCACATCGCGGGGATGTCGGTAAATGGCGTGCCGATTGACTTTACGGCAGCGACCACGTACACGGTCTCGACGGTCAACTACCTGGCTGCCGGTTCCTGTAACTTCAACAACGGTGGCGTCTCGCTCTGGCCGCTCGATCAGATTGTCCATGACACGCAGTATTATGTCCGCGATGTTGTGATCGAGTACATTCCGACCCTGGCGCAGCCGATCAACCCGCAGATCGAAGGTCGCTTGCGCTTCCTTCCACCTACGCCTTAGCCTTCCACTTACGCGGGTTTTAACACACAGCGGGAAGGGGATACCCCCTTCCCGCTGTTCTTATATCTCCTGGCTACCTGGCGCTTATGAAGTTTAAGAAAACAATCTGGCAATCGAGTGCGCTGGCAAAAGTCCGGCTGAAGCCGGAGTTACACGTACACACCGGCGTTTAGCCGGCCAAGCGCCGGGCTGCACATGACCGGAGTTCCAAAACACGCGTCCCGTAGGGACGCTTGAATGTCGGCAGGCCATTCATGGCCTGCACACGGGAGATATTTTGCTCCGCGTCCCGTAGGGACGCCTGAATTTAACGAGATTAGGAGACACGCAGCGCCGCCCACACGAAAAACAATGCGCAGATCAAAAGCGCCAGAACAAACCACACAGGGCGACGACGCAGCTTCCACGCCAGCCCCACCCCCGCGCCAGTTGCCAGCGCGAGCAGCGTAAACCACAGTTGCCCGGCCTGCATCATCGGGCGATCGAGCACGGTCTCCACGTAGCGCTGCTGCCACGTGTTGATAAACACGAGCAGCGGAATCGGCAACATCTCCGGCGACATCCAGAACGTCGCAAAGCCGAGTGCCAGCGCGCCGCCAGCCAGCGCGCCTGTCCAACCCGTCTCCGGGGATGGCAGACGCCGTCGGAGCAACGCGAGCGCGGCGACCCACAGCAGCGGGGCTAACGCCAGGTGTACGCCGGCGTAAGGGTCAATCCCCAGAATCACGACGGCGCTGAGACAACCCAGGCCAAACAATGCCGCCAGTTGTCCGCCGGAGAGCGGCGCAGCCTCCTCGTTGCGGAAGAGCAGCGCGCGCAACGCCAGCGGGATGCCCAGATAAAGGATGCCGAGGAACGAATAGAGCGTGTATTCGAGAATCACCGTCGGGGAACCGGCGCCCACCAGCACGACGGCGACGCTCACCAACAGGAGCAGCGCGCCCACCAGCCCGTACAAGCGCGCCCACGATGCGCGAGACCAGTCCCCGCCGGCCGTCACCATCTGCCAGACCAGACCGCCGAGCAGCACGAACGCCGGCCAGAAGGCTAACGGCGCGGCAGCCTCCGCCTCCACCGTCCAGAAGGCCGTCATCGCCTGGTGGTAGCCCAACTGCCCGACAAACGCGGCAATCCACACGCCGTTGATCCACGCGGGCGTGAGCGCCGAGGCAAGCGCGAGCCAACGTTGCCGCTGGCGCAGCACCCATCCCGCCAACAACGCCGCAAGCGCCGCGAGGCTGACGAAAACCTGTCCACGCACGCTCCAATAGACGGCATAAGACCAGGTATCCACCCAGGTGTAGACGCCCAGACGATACAAAGGCCGCATCAACAACGCCGGCGCAGACGACCACAGCAGCAGGTAGCCCATCATCGCCGCCGCGAGCCAGCCCGCAGGCCACAGCCAGCGGGTGAATTTCTCCGGCAGCCACTCGCCGAGTTTACCCGTCCCCCACTC
Organism: Anaerolineae bacterium; assembly: GCA_035420085.1. Classification (GTDB taxonomy): domain Bacteria; phylum Chloroflexota; class Anaerolineae; order B4-G1; family SLSP01; genus DSWT01. The sequence goes on along the minus strand of DAOLUH010000017.1, from coordinate 49,603 downwards.
CCCGGTTTCCAGCGCGCCGACGAACAGGCTGCCGCCAAGCCACATCCAGAACAAATCCACGAGACCCAGGATGCCCTGGAAAGAGAGGATGACATTCTCGCGCAGCGCACCGCCATCCTTCCAGCCGGCCAGCTCGTAAAACACGGTCACTACGCCCAACGAGGCCCAAAACGTCCGCCCCAGGACAAGCAGCTTGCGCCAGCGGTCGGTCAGGGCCAGCGCGCCCAGGTAGAACAGGCTCAACACAAGTTGGCCGGGCCAGTACCAGGCGTGCGGGAGATGGCGGTACAATCCCCACGCGCCGTAGGTGAGATAGGCAGCGATGAAGCACAATACCCATAACCAGAGCCAACGCCGGTAACGCGGCACGCCGCGCCCCACCCCGCCACCGAGCCACGCCATCCACAGCGTTGGCAGGGCAAAGGCGGGCGTCCCTGCCAACGCGCCCCCTATCAGGACGCCATACCACGCCAGGTACGCGCAGAGGATGACGTAAGCGGGCAAAGAGAGGCGCGTGGCAGCCGTAAGGGTAAAGGCCCACGCCGCCGCGAACACAACCAAGCCGAACCACAGCACCGCGCCGCCGCCAGCCCACACGCCGCTCAATAACGCCGCCGCCAGCGGCAGCCCGCCGCCGAGCAGGCATAAGCCCACGCGCCCTACCGGTCCCGCGCCCCATAATCCACGGACGAGCCAAAAGCCGGAGGCCGCCTGGTCGCCGTACATCGCGCGGACGTAGTCCCAGATGGTATGTAAAATAGGTCTACGCATCTGATAACCCTAAAATCTCCTACTCATACCCCATGCTCGCGGCAGATTAATGAAGTTTAAAAATTATAAGAGGGATCTCGCGCGAACAAGATTCCTCAGCCCCTTTTTGCTATCTGGTTGCTCGCAATTAGGGACGGGGCTTCGGAATGACGTTTAACAGTGCTAAACGACGTTATACAACCAAAAAGACGGGAGACAAGGGCAGTCTTCGACTGCGCCCTAATCCCCCGTCTACCGTCTACCGGCTACCGTCTACTTGCTGCCCCGCGCCAACCCATTCCCTACAAGGTAGCTGTAGCTCTTCGCCACCGCCTCCATCATGTCGCCCGCGCAGCGGTCAATTTCGACGACGAGCCATGCGGTGTGGCCTTCGCCAGCCTCAACGACGGCGGGAACATCTACGACGCCGTCACCCACGGCGGTCATCGGCTCACTCTTGACGCACGGGCCGTCTTTGATGTGCAGGAATGGCGCGCGCGCACCCATCTCCCGTACCACCTGCGCCGGGTCAACGCCGGCGGTCTTGATCCAGTAGGTGTCCAGCTCGAAGAAGATCGTGGGATCGAGCAATTCCAGCATCACGTGATAGACGTAGCGGCCTGCCACCTGGATGTACTCCCACCAGTGGTTGTGGATGCCGAACGTCATCCCGTTTTCCCGCGCCACCTGGTTGGCCTGGTTGAAGAGGTCGCAGGTGGCCTTGATCTTGTCCAGCGTCTCGAAATCCGCCGGTCCCTTGCCGGTGATGATGCGCGGGCAGTCAATGGCGCGCATCGCGTCCAGAACTTCGTTCTTCGTGTCGCCCAGGGGCAGGCCGGTGTGCGCACTCGGCGCGACCAGCCCCAGTTCCTTGAAGAGCTTCCCCGCCGCTTCCGCCGTCGTGCCGGGGAAGCCGGCCGGTTCCACGCCCACGTAGCCCATCGCCGCGACCTTGCGGACGGCGGCCTCAAAGCCGTGCTGCTGCGCATACTCGCGCACGGAATACAGTTGTAGACCGATTGGTGATGTCATGTTTTCTCCTTGTGATTTGTGAAATATGTGGAGTAGGGAGTAGGGAGTATGGAATAAGGGTTGGATTTAGCGCCGGCGTTCGGTGCTGGCAAGCAGACCATTAAGAAGGCGATCCACAGTCTCGGCTTGAAGGGTCAGGTCTTCATCAGTAGCGATGTAACTGAGGTCTTTTGCGAGAATGAGAAAATACTTAACCTCTTCCAAAGAGCCTTCTGCGATATTGTAAAAGCGAAGTTTGTCTTGAATACCACGTCGTTTGAACCCTTCGGCAATGTTAGCCGGAATAGAAATTGCCGCGCGCCGCATTTGTGAAACCAGCCCAAATTTCTCTTCGGAAGGGAATCCTTGCGTAACCTTATAAATGGCAAGCACAAGGCGATGCGCTTCTTGCCAAGCATGTAGCTGCTGAAAATGCTCAATCTCCCCCATACTCCCTACTCCCTACTCCCTACTCCTTACTCCGTACTAAAGAACGATCTCCCGCCCCTCCGCCGCCGAGCGGTAGCAGGCGTCGATGATGCGCGCGCGGGCCAGACCCTCACGGCCATCAAGACTGCTCCAGTCGCCGCTGCGCAGCGCGTCTACGAAGTGGCGGATGGCGACCAGATGGCCTTCGCCCTTGCCCAGGTGCGGCTGGATGTCCACGGGGAGGCCGCCAATGTCGGTGTAGAACATCAGCGTGTCGCCCTGCACGTAGTTGACGACGCGGATCTCCGCGCCGCCCTCTGTCCCGTAGAGCGTCACGCCGAATTCGTCGTTGTTGGCGCGGTAGGTGGCCCAGCTCGTCTCCAGGAGCAGCGCCGCGTTCCCTTCCAGGCGGATGAAGGCGCTCGCCAGGTCTTCGACCTCGTAGCCGCCGCCGACCATCTGCTTTTGCATCCCGCTACCGCCGCGCCCACGCGGGCCAAGTTCGGCGTAGACCGCGCCGCTGACGGACAACGCGGTCGGTTCGCCCAACAGGTAGAGCGCCATATCGAGCATGTGGACGCCCAGGTCAATCAGCGGGCCGCCGCCGGCCATCGCTTTCTTGGTGAACCAACTGCCCAGACCGGGGATGCCGTTGCGGCGCAGCCACCAGGCTTTCGAGTGATAGATTCTGCCCAGGCCGCCTTCGTCAATGTAGGCTTTGAGCGCCTGCACGTCGGCGCGCTGCCGGTGATTGAAGGTGACGTCAAGCGCGCGCCCGGTTCGCGCCGCCGCCGCGACCATCGCTTCGGCGTCAGGCAGCGTGCTGGCGAGCGGTTTCTCGCAGAGCACGTGCTTGCCGCTCTCCATCGCCGCAATCGCGACAGGCGCGTGCAGGAAGTTGGGCGTGCAGACGTTGACGATGTCCAGGTCATCGCGGGCCACCAACGGCTGGTAATCCTCGTACAGATGCGGGATATTGTTCGCCGCGCCGAATTCCTCCAAGCGCGCCGGCTGTGTATCCGCCACGGCGACAATCTCCACGCCGGGAATCTGCTGGTAAGCGCGCAGGTGATGCCGCCCAATGCCCAGGCCAACAATGCCCACGCGCAGGGTATCTACAGTGTCAGACATAAATTTCATCTCCTCCAAGATAATTTGGTAATCGGTAACAAGGGATTAGGGATTGGGCTGGCTCAATCCCTAATCCCGAATCCCTGATTACCCTATGCTTCGATCTCGAACTTTTCGAGCGCCTGCGGATGATGCGGGGCCTTCGCCATGTCGCGGAAGCCGACGACATCAACGGGGGCGCACCAGCGGACGGCGTTGGTGATGACCTGTTGCACTTCCTTTTGGTAGTAGATAGGGAAGGTTTCGTGCCCGGGCTGGAAGTAGAAGACTTTGCCGCGCCCACGATACCAACAGCAGCCGCTGCGGAACACCTCGCCGCCCTGGAACCAACTGATGAAGATCAGCTCATCGGGCTGCGGGATGTCGAAGAATTCGCCGTACATTTCGGTGTGCGGGATCTCGAAATACTCGCCCAGGCCCTCGACGATGGGGTGTCCTGGCGATGTCACCCACAGGCGATGGCGCTCGCCGACTTCGCGCCACTTGAGGGAGCAGTTCGTGCCCATCATCCGGCGGAAAATCTTGGAAAAGTGGCCGGAGTGCAGGACGATCAGCCCCATCCCGTTGAGGATGCGCTGTTGCACCTTATCCACGATCTCGTCCTTGACCTCACCGTGCGCCATGTGGCCCCACCAGATGAGGACGTCGGTGTTCGCCAGCACCTCGTCGGTCAGGCCATGCTCCGGCTCATCGAGCGTGGCCGTCCCTACCTCATACCCCGCTTCTTTCAGGAAGGCAGCAATGGCCTGGTGAATCCCATCAGGATACACGTCCATGACGGCCTGATGGGTCTTTTCGTGACGGAACTCATTCCAAACAGTAACGCGGACACTCATGTTCAACTCCTTTGATTTGTGATAGTGGTTCTCAACTAAAACGTAAAACGTGAAGCGTAATGAAGCGCCAGACAGCATCTCACGCTTTACGTTTTACGTTTTACGTTTTACGCAACTGCTCTTGCACACGGGCAATGTCGCACTCGAAATACGGCCACGCGGCGATGCAATCGTGCTGGATGCCCTCCAGATCAAGCTGATTTTGCGCTTCGGCGGTGTTTTCGTAGAGGATGCGCACGATCCAATCGGTCAAGTCTTCGAGGTTGCGCCGGTAGAAATAGAAGGCGAACAGGTCGGCATGTAAGGGCACAGCGCCGGCCCAGCGACGGTACTCGGCCAGAAACGTTGGAAAATGCGCGCCGGTGAACATGAAGAGGTCGTGCTCGCGGGGGGCCAGCATCGCGCCCTCCCAATCCAGGATGTACAGCTCGCCGGATGTATTGAGCAGCAGATTCATGCGGTGAATATCCGTATGACACAAGACAAATGGCAGGTTCAAATCATGCGCGCGGCGGGCAAAGATATGTAACTGCTCCAAATATCCCAGAATGGCTGCCCGGTGCGGGAGCAGCAAGTCGCGCAGCGCCAGTCGCCCCACCCCAGCGCCCGGCGTGAGGGCTTCCAACGCGCGCAAACCGTCGCGCAACGCGGTCTCAAAAGGCGGCGTGAAGGTTTCGACAAAGGGGCAATCCACAACAACCGCTGCGGCGTGATGGTGCAACGTCGCCACGTGACGCGCCAACTGCGCCCAGACCGCCGGAGTGTGCAGTGTGTCCTGGCTCGGATTCTCGCCGGCGATGAAGTTAAAGAGTACAACTGGATGCGCGTCAAACGTAGTACAGAATGTACCGGTGCATGTTTTGATGGGATAGGGTAGATAGCGGAAAATCCCCTGTGCGTACAATTCGTAGGTTAATGGAAGGTAAAAATCCATCCGCTGAATGCTGGTGCGCGCCAAGCTGCTGTCGTCCAAAACCTTGAGGTAGTAACGCGCACCATCCACGCACGTCACCAGATAGCTAAAAGCGACCTCGCCTTGCGGCACAAAGGTCAGATGCTCAACAGACAATCCGTAGTCACGGCGCAAGGCGGCAACCAGGCGTTCGCGGTCAAAAGTTGGTTCGATGCGCATCAGAAATCGCAGTACACGCTATCCTTTTTCTAATCTTCACCATGATACCACACAATTTCAATAACGCCGCTCAATCTCGCGCCGGGCAATCTCGACGGCGCGGCGAGCATTGTTCAGGTTACCGTGGACGGTGTACACATCGCGGATGATGAATTCGACGAAGACATCGCGCGTGGCGTCCAGCGTCGCGCGGATGTGGGCGGCCCAGGCGTCTTCGTCCAGGGTCACGTCCACGCTCAAGAAATTCGGATCGGGCTTGCGGGAGAAGACGATGTCCGTCCCGCGCAGCGCATCGCCCATAAAATGCTCATCGCACCAGCGCGAAATGGACACTTTCTTGAGGTGCGGCAGTTGGCGGATGTCGTCCCAGAAGGGATGGGCGGGTTCGCAGCAGCCGTAGTAGAGCAGGCCGAGCGGCGCGCACACGTCGCGGAAATAGGGGAAGCAGAACTCGTGGAACATGCGCGGCGAGACGCCCACCGTCTCCTGGCTGTTGGCGTTGCCCCACATATCCACCAGCCGCGCGGGGCCGCCATCGTAGCCGGGCGCGGGCAGTCGCGTGGTGAAGTTATAGCTGGAACCGAAACTGTCCTGGTTGCCGTTGTTGACGCGCAGTAGCCCTTCTGTCTCGGCCCACGCCATCATCCGCAGCGAGTTGTCGCGCAGAAAGGCCATCAGCGCGTGGACGGCGGCAGGCGCGTCCATCATCGCCAGGAAGTACGCCTCCATCCCCATCAGCTCGACGACGCGGTGGGTGAGCATGTTGCTGCTGAACGCGCCAGTGCGGATGACCACCGGCAAAAACTCGCCGAGCAGCTCGTTCAGGAACGCTTGCCACGTGAAGGTTGCCGCGCGATCCACGCGGCAGACGGCGGGTTGGAGCAACGCGAGATCGCGCGTCAAATCTTTGATCGGATGCAGAAAGCGGTAGCCAGTCTCGATCCCATCGGCGTCCTTGACGACTTCGCGGTCAATGCGCAGGCCGAACTCGTCAATGTCCACGCGCCAGCCGATGTCGAAGGTATCCGGGATGACTTTGTCGTCGTCAATCAGCTCGTGGTTGCGGATGTTGCGCAGCAATTGGCGCTCAATCTCCTTGCCGGTGAGCGAGGCGCAGCGGAAGACGCTATCTGGCATAAAGTCACGGTCGAATGTCCACGTCTCAATGATGACCGGCGGGCGCGCGCCGGCGCGCCCGTCGTTCAAGTCGTACCACATCTGCTTGCGCGCTGCCATCACGGGCAATGCGGCGTACTCGGCTTGTGTGCGCGCCAACTCACGCAGATAGTGGCGTTCGTCGTCAGGGATAATGTCCATTATTCCTCCTTGCGTAGTGGCGACTTCAGTCGTTAACCCCCATCAGAAAGGCGCGACTGAAGTCGCTACTACGCGGTGTCACGATGTTAAGGCGCGGTATAGGCGCGCATCACCAAAGGCAAGTAAAGGTACTGCTTCGCCCCGCCAAAGGCCCACACGTAGTTCGCCTGCATGTCCACCTCGTCGCGATAGCCGGTTTTGATCAGCGTGACCGTATACTCGTTGGAGGTGGCTAAAGCCGTTGTCGGCGTAAAGACCACCAACGAGCCAGACAGGTAAGGCAACACCGCCGTGTCGGGATATGGCGCGAAGGTCGTCGCCTGAACCCCCAACGTACCGGGGACAACACCGCCGCTCTTCTGCTCGACCACAAAAGTCGCAGCGGTCACTTTCGCCGGGTCAATCGGGCGGCTGATGAGCGCCCAGATGGGTTGCGCGGTGTTCCAGGTAGTCGCGCCGGCTGCGGGATAGTGCTCAACGACGAGCGGGTCGCGCCAGTTGTAGACGACATCCTCGACCAACATCACGCCGGTTGTCCCATAGAGCACCGTCAGATGACGGTTTTCTGTGCCGACGAGCGTGCCCCAGTTCTCAACCACATCCCAGGTGCCGCGTGTATATTTATATTGCAGCGCGGTGTCTTCCTTGACGGTGACGGTGTAGGCCCAGGTGGTTGCATCCAGGCGGGTGATCGGCTGCGCGCCCGGATTCCAGGAAGCGCCGAATACATCGGCATTATCGCCGGCGATGTAGATGGTGGAAGTAGAGGGGGTGTACGGCGGAATGGTGACGCGGAAACGCACTTGAACCAGCCGCGCCTCAGCCCGACCCACCGCCGGGTTGGAGAACGCCGATTTGTTCAGCGCCGTATCCACAGCCTGCACGGTGTAGGTGTACGTGTGATCCACAGTGACGCTTGTATCCGTGTAGATCGTTGTGGGGGCCAGCACGCGGGCGATCCGCACGGCGTCGCCGGACGTTTGGCCTTCGCCGTAACGATACAGGTCATACGCCGCCAGGTCCGCGTCAGCGACGGGGTTCCATTGCGTGGTGATGTGATCCACGCCCCAGTGAACAACGCGGAGGTTCTGCGGGACGGCGGGCGGCGTCGTATCGGCGGCGGGGAGGACGTGCAACTCACCCGGAGTCGGCAGCATGACCGTGCCATCCAACCCGGCATACACCCAATCGCGGCCGCCGGTCGTTGAATAGCGGTAGAGATAGAAGAATTCGCCCGTCTGCTCCGGCAGCAGTTGCGCCTTGAACTCATCGTTGTCCCCGGAGTCGCCGTTGAACGTCGCGTCCACCCACGTCGTCCAACTGGTGAAGTTCATCGCAGCGCCGTAGCCCACCTGCGCCAGCAAACCGGGCGTCGCACCGGGCTGCGAGGTCACGCCCGCGATATAGACTTGGCCGTAGATGTTCTCCGTGGGCACGATGCCGATGGTGTGGGTGATTTCGTAGGGCCATTGCAGGTTGGCCCAATCAATGTTGTAGTGCGGCAGCGCGGAGTCCTCGTTCGAGTATGCGCTCTCGTTACCGAGAGGATCCAGGGCGGTGACAACGTAATAGTATAGCGTGCCGTTTGCCACGCTCGCGTCCGTGTATGACGGAGCCGTCGAGAATCCGGTCTGACCCACATACTCGTAACCACCGCCAGAAACATAGCTGCGGTAAACATTGTAACGGGTGACGCCGGTCACCATATCCCAGGTCAACGTCACTTCGCCATCGCCTTCGGCAGCAACCAGGTTGTCAGGCGCAGCAGGCGGGGCAATGAGTTGGGCATTCTGCACAACGAGGATGACGCCCCACATCGGCGGGACGTTATTGATGACAATCTGCCCGCCGGAGACAGTGTGGGTTCCACCGTTGAGTACATCATCCAACCGGATGGTATCGGGCAGATAACCGGCCACGGGGATGGTGAGGGTCTGCGTCGTGCCAAAGTTGACGCCCACCACAACATTGCGCCCACGCCCATAGGCGTAGAGGCCGGCTTCGTCGTCCACCAACAAGGTGTCGAAGGAGCCAGTGCGCAATGCAGGGTTCGCGTTGCGGATCGCAGCGGTCTTGCTGTAGTGGTCGCGCATCGCCAGGTCGGCTTTGCGCCATTCCGGCAGGTCAGCGTAGCCATCTTCGTCGTCCCAGGGATAGGGCTGGCGGTTGTACGGGTCGCTATAGAAGACGCCGCCGGCGTTGCCCGATGTCGCTTCGCCATACCCCACCAGACCGACCTCGTCGCCGTAGTAGATGGTGGGCGCGCCGGGGAGCGTCATCTGCAGGATCGCCAACACGCGCTGGCGGGCCTTGCCGTCGCTGTAGTCTTCGTCGGTCGGATCGCCGTCCTGGTCGAGCGGGATGAGGACGCGGTTGACGTCGTGGCTGCCGACGAGGTTCATCATCGCGTAGAAGGCTTCGGGCGGATAGTCCTCTTCCAGGCTGTGCAAGATGCTGTCGAACTGGCTGACCTTGAGCGCCTTGATGGTGCTGTTGGTATCGGTCCAGTCCGTCTCGCGCAGCACGCCGATGACGGCGTTGCGGAAGCGATAGTTCATCGTGCTGTCGAGCTGATCGCCCAGCATAAAGCGGCTGGCGTCGCCCCATTCCTCGGCAATGGTGATGGCGTCGGCCTTCGCGTCGCGGATATCGTCGCGCCAGTCGCGCCAGAAGCTCGCGTCCACGTCGCCGGCGACGTCAAGCCGCCAACCGTCAGCGCCCTGCGTCAGCCAGTAACGGGCGATGGCATTGGTATCGCTGTAGATGTACGTGCGCAGCGCCGGGACGTTGGTGGTGTTGAGCTTGGGCAGCGAGTCGAAACCCCACCACGCTTCGTAGGTGGTGTCGCCCGCGCATACGCCGGTTCCGGGCGTGCTGGCCGGGCGGAAGTAGTACCAACTGCGGTAGGGGCTGGTGAGCGATTCACACGCGCCGTCCGCCCCATAACGCCCGTAGCGGTCGAAATACATGCTGTCGCTGGAGGTGTGGTTGAAGACGCCATCGAGGATGAGATGCATCCCGCGATTGTGCAATTCTTGCGTCAGGGTGATGAAGGTCTGCACATCGCCGAAGGCGTCGTCAATGAGCGAGTAGTCGGTCGTGTCGTACTTATGGTTGGAGGGCGACTCGAAAATGGGGTTGAGGTAGAGCGCGGTGACGCCCATCTCGTGCAGGTAATCCAGCTTGTCAATGATGCCCTGCAAGTCGCCGCCGTAGAAGAGTTTGCTGTACGAGCCTTCCCACTCCCCAGCCACCCGTGGATCGGGCACAGGCCAGTTCCACTGCGGCGCGGTCAGCGTGCCGGGCGTCTCGTTGTAGAAGAAGGTGCCGCTGATGGGGTCGTTGGCCGCCACAGCGTTGCGGAAGCGGTCGGGGAAAATCTGGTAGACGACGGCATCCTTGAACCAGTCGGGCGTGTCGAAAGCGGGATCGTACACGTCAATCTGCCACGAGCGATCCGGCGAGGCGTCGTAGACGCGCCCCAGGCCGCCGTCGTACAGGTCGTCATCCTCGTAGTAGGCGATGTCCGTCCCGTCGTTGACGATGAAGCGGTAGTAGAGGATGGTCAGGTCGGTGGGCGCAGTGTATTGCAGTTCCCAGATGTCGTAATCGAAGGTTGCGCCGGGGATCGTGGTGACTTTGATCATTGGCAAAACAGTCTGTTGACCAAGCGCCGTATTCCACATACGCACCTTGACGCCGGTGACATCGCCCGCAAAAGTGCGGAAGCGCAGCGTGATGGGGGTGCCGGTGGGCACTGCGCCAAAGGGCTGGCGGTAGAAGTCGCTGCGGGAGTCGTGTTCGAGGCCGTCGGCCATCACGAAGTCATCCTGTGTGGGAGAGAGCGGCACAGAAATCATTCCCCGGCCCGTTGCCAGGTCAAGTACAAAGTAGACAGTCTGGTTGGGCGCAGTCGTGGTGAAGTCAATGTTCCGGGCGTCCTTATTGCGCCCATCTGCACCCCAGGCGTCCCAAATGCCGGTCGTGGTGAATTTACCAATGTAATTGCCTTTTGCCGGGATCGCGTAAGCGAGCGCATACAGCCGCTGTCCCGCCGCCGCCATCGCGGTCGCCGGGTTGGTATTATTCCAACCCTGGAAACTCCCTACCGCCGTCAGAGAGGTAGGCAAATTGTCGTAAGCGTTGACGATGTTCTGCGCAGGCAATAGTTTCCACCCCGCATCATTGCTGTGATTGTTCGTATCAAAGGTGAACTTGACGACTTGATTCGCCGCGCTGGTGTTGACGAAAGCATTGTCGGAAGGGAAGCCAGGGCTCCAAGCGCCGCAGGCAAACACCTTCCACTCAGCGCGCCCGGCAGCGGCAACCGTGAAATCCAGTGAGAAGATGCCATCGCCGCCGATGAGGTCGCCGTGCGTTCCATCATCATACATTGGGTTGGAAGCGTTATTCCAACCATTGATTTCACCCGCCAGGCACCAGTTCCCTGCGCCGCTACCGTGGTGGGTGATGAGCATCCGCCCTGTATTAGTATCCAACAGGAAGACCACCGTTTCATTAGCAGAGGCGGTGGTGAAGGCGATGTTGGCAGCATCCTTGCTGCGTCCATCCGCGCCAAAACCGTCCCACGAGCCGGTCGCGACAGCCTTGCCGATATAGCTACCTGGCGTCGCCACTTGATAAGCCAGGTAATATATGCCGCTACCCACGTGTGTCATCAGCGTGTTCGGGTCCGCGTTTTGCCAGCCCTGGAAGTCGCCCACAGCCGTGAAACTCGTGGGCAACGCATCCACTACATTGACGATATTCTTGGCCGGGAGCAGATCCCAGCCCGCGTCGCCAGCGTGGTCGTTGGTGTCGAATGTGAATTTCACCACCTGATTGGCTGCGGTCGTCTTAACCCAGGCGTTTTGGCCGGGGTATGCCGTGCCCCAATCCCCGCACTTAACGACCTTCCACTCATAACGGCCGGCCACCGCGCTGGTGTAATCCAGGGAGAAAATGTTATCTTCAGGGATGATGTCGCCGTGCGTACCATCATCGTAGAGCGGCGTGCTGGCGTTATTCCAGCCATTTATATCACCCGCCACACACCATCCACTTGGCGCTGCCGGCGACGACAACGATGCCGCGCGAACCGGGATCAGAGGTATAAACATCCCCCCAAACAGCGCCAACACCATCAACACCGAGAAAAGTTTACGACACATGTTTCCCTCCTCATAGACTAAACTGGACTGTAATTGGGTTGAACAACACTCGTGGTCAATCCTTCAATAGGCGCCTCCTTGAACAAATGGGTTGTGGGTCAGGACAAAAAATCCTCACCAGAGATTTGGGCATAGATAGTGGAACGATCACTTTCATTATCGCACAGCAATATGGACGTGTCAACAATCGGGCAATTCTCGCTTCCCATAGTATAATGAGCGCGACATAAAAACAAGTCACGTTTTCCACGTTCAAAACACGCATGTCAGCACTCATCCTATCAACCAAGATCAGCATCCCGCCGCTGCGGGCGGATTACACGCCGCGCCCTCGCCTCCTCGCGCATCTGGCAGATGGTCTGGCGCGCAAGTTGATTCTGGTCTCTGCGCCGGCCGGCTTCGGCAAGACGACGTTGTTGAACGTCTGGCTCGATCACGAGCGCCGAAAAGGGCAACTCGCTTTTGGCTGGCTGTCATTGGACCGTGGCGACAGCATCCCGACGCGCTTCTGGACCTATTTCGTCCGCGCGCTACAGGTCGCAGCGCCGGGATTGGGCGAGATGGCGTTGGGGATGTTGGAGGCCAGCGAGCAGCCGCCCATCGAAAACGTCCTGACCGTGCTGCTCAACGCCATTGACGCCTGGAAAAAGCCGCTGGTGTTGGTCCTGGATGACTATCATCGCATTGACTCCGCCGCGATTCAGGCAGGGATGCTGTTCCTGCTCGAACATCTGCCGCCCAATTTTCATCTGGCGCTCGGCACACGGATTGATCCGCCCTGGCCGCTGGCGCGTCTGCGCGCTCAGCAGCATGTGCTCGAAGTGCGCCAGCATGACCTGCGCTTTACGCCCGCAGAGGCCGCCGATTTCTTGCGCGACGCGATGCGCCTCAATCTGATGCGCGAGGATACAACGGCGCTGGATGTCCATACCGAGGGCTGGATCGCCGGATTGCAGATGGCGGCGCTGTCGCTGCAACGGCAATCTGATGCGCGCGGATTCATCGCCGCGTTCACCAGCAGCGACCGGTATATCTTCGACTATCTGCTGGAAGAGGTCTTGCAGAACCAACCGCCAACGGTACAGGATTTCCTGCTGAAGACGGCGATCCTCGATCAGTTTTCGGCCTCGCTATGCGACGCGTTGCTTGAGCGGCGCGACAGCGCGGACAGGCTCGCGGATTTGGAGCGCGCCAACCTCTTTCTCACGCCGTTGGATAATGAGCGACACTGGTACCGGTATCATCACTTGTTCGCCCAATTATTACAAAGCCACGGCAAAAAGAGCGGCCTTGACTACGCCCTGTATCATCACAAAGCCAGCGTCTGGTTGGCGGAGCACGGCCTACCCGCCGCCGCGTTGGGCCATGCCTTGCAGGCCGGAGCCGTCGAAGATGCAGCACGCATCGCGGAAGACAACGCGCTGCTCATGCTCGGGCAAGGCCATCTGGGAACGCTCGCCGCGTGGCTCGACGCGCTGCCGGACTCACTCGCCCAAACCCGTCCCTGGCTGTGCGTGGCGCACGCCTGGGTGACGATCTACGCGGGCAAAGTCGAGGACACCGAGCAATGGCTGGCGCGGGCGGAAGCGCATCTCTGTGAAGGCGATTGGGACACAGAAGACGGCGCATCGCGGCGCATTGCCGGGCACATCGCGCTGATCCGTTCGCAGGTCTGTGGCTTGCGCAACGATCACGCACGAACCACACCATTTGTACAGCATGCCCTCGAATTGCTCCCCGTTGAAGATGCTATGGGCCGGATCATGGCCTACTCACAGTTGGGGATTGGACTGCGCCAACAGGGAGAATTCGACGCGGCAGAAGCGGCGCTAGAACGAGCCGTCGCACTGGCCGGGTCGCAACAGAGCAATCAGGTTACGATCTTTGCCCGGTATCATCTGGCTGCCTTGCGCGTGTGGCGCGGGCAGCTCGAGCGCGCTGTACAGGATTTCCGGCACATCATCCAGAACGCACAGGCGGAGAAAGTTGCATCGGCTGTGATCTGCCTGCCCTATCAGGCGCTCAGCCGCATCGCCTGCGAACAAAACCGCCTGGACGAGGCCCTCGAAATGACCCGCCAAGGGCTGGCGCTGGCCGAACAATGGGGGCACGGCGAATTCATCCTCACCGGCTACATTGATCTCGCCGAAGTACTACTGGCGCAAGGCGATACGCCGGGTGCGCTCGACGCGATGACACAGGCCAAGCACTTGAGCGGCGACATGATCTGGCCGTCGTGGTTGGAGGCGCTGGACATCAAGATGCAGTGGAGCACCGGAAATCAAGCAGCGGTCACCGCGTGGGCGCGCGATTTCGAAGCTCGACAGACGATGCCGGAATTGAATCTGCCGAACGTCGCCATCTATATGATGCTGGCACGGGTGTGGATGAGTGAAGGGCGCTGGACTGAAGCGCGCGACTTGCTGCGCCAGGTTTGGGATGTGGTCGGCGCGACGGAGACGATGAAGCGCAAGTTGGAGGCGTTGATCCTGTTGGCGCTAACCTACGCCGGAAATCAACAATCCCAAAAAGCCGGCGAAACCCTGGAAGAGGCGCTGGCGCTGGCCGAGCCGGAAGGTTACGTGCGCGTCTTTCTGGACGAAGGCCCTGGCATCGTCCCCATATTGCAGGCCATTCCGCTGCACAGTCCGTGGCGTGGGTACGCGCGTCACCTGCTCGCCGAATACGCGCGCACGGACGCCGTCAAATATCCCGCGCAGCCCGGCGACCTGATCGAGCCGTTGAGCGCGCGCGAGCTGGAAATTCTGCGCCTGCTCGAAACCAGCATGGACATCCAACAAATCGCCGCGCACTTGTTCGTCGCCGCCAGCACCGTGCGCACGCACGTCCGCAACCTCTACGCCAAGTTGGGAGTCGGACGCCGTATGGAGGCGATCCAGCGGGCAAAGGAGTTAAACTTGCTGTAAAAGATGCAAGATGCAAGAGGCAGGATGCAAGATGAAAGACAACCTCCGGGGTTTTGAGAACTCCGGAGGTTTGCTTTACGCTATCCGCCGCGTAACGATTCGGCCGTCATTCCGAACGTAGTGGAACGAAGTGAGGAATCTCTGCTTATGCTACGCTGAGACCCTTCGACTCCGTTTCACTCCGCTCAGGGTGACGGTCACATTATAAACAGGCTGAATGGTTACTTATCCTCAAAATACCTAATTTTGAGGATGACGTCTGAGCCGGATGTTTGTATGATGAAATGGAAAGAGGTGTGCTATGAACAATCCTGACGATTTTACCGGTCATACGTACTATCAAATCCAGGTAAAAGGCCGCCTGGATGCCGCCTGGGCGGATTGGTTCGATCACTTCGAGATCACGTATCACGAAGGCTACACGGTGTTGACCGGGCCGGTTGCCGACCAGTCCGCCCTGTTGGGGCTGTTGCTGAAACTTCACGATTTGGGGTTGACTGTCATCACGGTGAATCCGGTCATGAATAGCGAAAGGCTTTGATCAAGGAGTCCCTTATGCGTGTAACATTTCGACACTACAACAGTCCAGACGATTACTGGCGTGTGGATCGATTCCTCATCGAACACCACCAACCGGGAAACCTGGATGGCAACTGGCTCGAACCGGCCTGGGAATACATGCACGGCCATCCTTGCTTCGATGTCTCATCCGTGGAAAAGATCGGGATTTGGGAGGATGCGGGGAGGATCGTCGCTGTCGTAAATTATGAATCGTCTTTGGGGGAAGCGTTCTTTCAGTTTCACCCGGCCTACCGGCATTTGCGGCAAGAGATGCTCGACTACGCGGAAAAAGCCCTGGCCGGCCCAACGCGAGATGGCGCAGGAAGGTATCTGAAGGTGTACGTGAATGACAGCGACGCGGCTTTTGCTTCCCTGGTCGAAGCGCGTGGCTACCAAAAAGATGCAGAGGAAGCCCGGCCACTCGCCAGGTTTGCTATCCCAGATCCCTTTCCCGCTATCACGCTGCCCGCGGGCTTTGGCCTGAAAAGTCTGGCGGACGAATGTGACTGGGTCAAGGTTCATCGTCTGCTGTGGCGCGGCTTCGGCAATCTGGATGAACCGCCGGTCAACGCTGAGAAGCTGGAAAGCCGGAGAAAGATGTTCGACACCCCTAAAGCGCAGCGCGACCTGAAAATTGTGGTGCAGGCCCCCAACGGCGATTTGGTCGCGCTCTGCGGCATGTTCTACGAACCGACCGGCCGGTTCGCCTTCGTCGAACCCGTAACCACCGACCCGGATTACCGGCGTATGGGGCTGGGGAAAGCCGCCGTGCTGGAAGGCATCCGCCGCGCAGCGGCGCTGGGCGCCAGGGTGGCTTACGTCGGAGCAGATCTGGATTTTTACCAGGCTGTCGGATTTCGGAAGATATACGACAACGAGTGTTGGGGGAAGTCTTTCAACTGACACGCACATGAGCAGGAGGACGCGATGCCGGATCAACGATTAGAAAAGCTGGCAAATGTGCTGGTCAACTATTCGACCAAAGTGCAACCGGGCGAGTGGGTGCACATCACTGCCGGGCGCATCGCCGTTCCTTTGGTCAGGGAGGTCGTTCGCCATGTGCTGAAAGCGGGCGGATACCCAACGGTATCGCTGGAGTGCGACCAGCTAGAGGAAGTCTACCTGGCCCACGGGAATGAAGCGCAACTGCAATGGGCTTCCCCGCTGGATATGTTCGTGGTCGAGACGATGCAGGTGTCGATTTTCATCGCCGCGCCTGAAAACACCCGCGCTTTGAGCAGCATCGAGCCGGCCCGGCAACAGACACGGCAGTTGGCCTACCGGCAGTGGATGGATACGCACATGCGCCGCTCCGCTTCCGGCGACCTGCGGTGGGTGATGACGAATTATCCCTGCCTGGCCCTGGCGCAGGAAGCCGAGATGAGCCTGGCGGATTACGAGGATTTTGTCTTTGGCGCGACCTTCGCGGACCAGCCAGACCCGGTGGGATGCTGGCAACAGCTTCACGCCGAACAGGAACGCCTGGTCAAATGGCTGGCGGGGAAAAAGACGCTGACCATTCGCGGCTCCCACGCGGACCTCACGCTCTCCATCGAGGGGCGGAAATTCGTCAACTCCGCCGGCGATCAAAATATGCCCAGCGGAGAGATATTCACCGGGCCGGTGGAAGACTCGGCCAAGGGTTGGGTAGAGTTCAGTTACCCAGCGATCATGATGGGGCGCGCGGTGGAAGATGTGCGCATGGAATTCAAAGACGGCCGGGTGGTCAAAGCCACTGCCGGGAAGAACGAGGATTTCCTGTTGACGATGCTCGACGTTGATCCGGGCGCGCGCTATCTGGGCGAGCTTGGATTGGGCACGAACTACGGCATCCAGCACTTCACCCGGGATATCCTGTATGACGAGAAGATCGGCGGCACCTTCCATCTGGCGGTCGGGAACAGCTATCCTGAAACCGGCGGCGTCAACCGATCCAGCATCCATTGGGATTTTATCTGCGACGCCAAAAGCGAGACCGAAATCCGCGTGGATAGCGAGCTTTTCTACCGGGATGGTCACTTTCTGATATGATTGGTGATAGGAGAAACTGTATACCTGTCCAGTCAAAACACTGTCCAATCGACTGATATTTTGCAGAACATTTCTTGCTATACTTTGATTGCATTATATGATGGGCAATCCCTTTATGGTTTGTCTTGCTCGACAAGTGCGACGTCACTTTTGGCAGGAGTACCCAGAGCAATTCTATCCTCACATGCGCGCCTTTCTCGATTTGCCCTCGGACGTATGCACCTACGACCGCATGAAGTAAGGAGTTGAGTTTATGAACAAACTGTCCGCCTGGATCAAAGGGCATCAAGTCACCGCCTTCTTCATCCTCACCTTCGCCATCACCTGGGGGCTGGGGTTCTCCTATGATGCAGTGATAAGAAAGGGTAACTTTTTACTGGCCCCGTTGGTTTTTGTCGCTACCTGCGGACCTGCGCTGGCGGGGATCACCATCACGACCA
The DNA here is from genome assembly GCA_035420085.1 of Anaerolineae bacterium. Lineage (GTDB taxonomy): Bacteria > Chloroflexota > Anaerolineae > B4-G1 > SLSP01 > DSWT01. Next base: position 31,867 of record DAOLUH010000017.1, on the reverse strand, counting down.
TAACACACACCCAGCCCAGAGAGGGGATAAAACGCGCTTACTGGATCGCCTTTCTTGTGGCATGGGGTGTATCTGCGCTTGTGTTTCTTGCCAACAACACGGTGATCAACCATGCTCCGTTTTCACCCATCATGGTCGGGTTCACCCTCGTTTCGGTGATACCGGTTGCCTTTGTGATCAGCATGGCCTATTCGCGCATCCCGGCAGTGAAGCGCTATCTGGCTTCGTTGGTTCGACTGCGCGGTGTGTGGGGGTGGGTCCTCCTGGCGTTGGTCTTGTTTCCGGTTTTGGTTCTGCTCTCCAACCTTGTCGGCAGCCTGCTCGGTAAACAGTCCAGTGCAGCCAGACCGTTCTCGGGAACGGGGCTGGCGTTGATCGGTTTGGTCGCAGTGAAGTTCTTCTACCAGGTCTTCTTTTTCAACGCTACCGGTGAAGAGGCCGGTTGGCGAGGATTTGCACTGCCCAGGATGCAGTCGCTCACCAGTCCTTTGGTTGCCTGTCTGGTCCTGAACGTTTTCTGGCCCCTATGGCACCTGTTTCTCTGGATGGCTGAAGGAAAACCGGTCTATTCCCTGGAGTATTGGGGACAAACATACCTGATACATCTCTCATTTGTCCCATGGTTGATGGTCTTCCTTAAAGCCCAGCTCAAAAAGAGATCCCATAGGTCGGAGGCAATAAATGCTTAGACTTGATCATTTAGAAGTCCTGTTCGTTGTGACGGCTTTTCTCTTTCAGCTTGTACTGATCGTCCATTTTGCCCTGCGCAAATGGCGCTTCGCTGCCGCGATCCGCTATGGGCCGATCGTCTACGCCCTCAGCTTGGCGGCTTTTGCGGTCAGCCTGCGGCTGCTCCTGGGCGGCAAGCCCTGGTCGCTGTGGCTGGGCGGCTTGCTCTATCTCGTCTGGGCGATTTTCGGCTACACCGTCGAATACGTGAAGAAAATCGAGTGGCGCACGCCCATTTTCTGGCCCATCTTTGGGCCGTATGTTGTTATGTATCTGGCGACGGTGATGTTCTTTTGGTTTCCCCTGGCGCTCATCTATAAACCCTTGTGGTACGTGTACGCGACGCTGTTTGTCGTCAGCACGTTCCTCAACGTGACGTCGCACTCAAGAACAGACTGACTAAATCTGTGCCAAAACTCCCCCAATGACCAGTACGCCCGCCACGGTTTTGCTTTATCCTATAAAGGAATGTCACGCAAAGGTTGAAGCCGACCGTCACCACGTGAACGAGATACCGCATCCGGTCGGTAAAATGAGAATTCACAAGTCATTTTGGAGACTGACAATATGCAAAACGCCGATTCTATCCATTCACTTACATTCAGCAATACTCCCACTGAGAGGGAGATCGCCCTCATCAGACAGAAAATGGGAGAATACAACCGCGCACAAACGAACGGCGAATACGACAAACCCGGAATTGAGATCTACCTGGTCTTAAAGGACTCAGAAGGAAATATCGTCGGTGGAGTCAGCGCCAGCACGCAAGTACGGGTGATGTACCTGGAGGCGCTCTGGGTGGCGGATGAATACCGTAAGCGCGGCTATGGCACAGACCTCGTGCTGGCAGCGGAGCGCATCGGTTTCGACAAGGGCTGTATCACCTCTCACACCTGGAGCCTTTCCTTCCAGGCGCCCGGGTTCTATCAAAAGATCGGCTATGCGCTGTTGGGCGTCTATGATGGGTACCCGGATGGAATCACGGAGTACGTTCTCAGTAAGCGTCTCCAGCCTGATCATCAGGTTTGCCTGAAAGAGAACGGGCGGTTCCCGATCACCGCAGAGGTGACGGAAGAAGATATGGAAATCGTCCAAGCGGGACTGGGCCGTTACGTCGATGAACAAATCGGCAACAAGCGAGGCGGGATCGGGATCAAGCTGGTCATCAAGGATTGTGCCGATGATATCATTGGCGGGCTGCTCGCCTTCACGACCATGAGGAATCTGGTCATCGAGTTGCTCTGGCTCGATGAACGATACCGCGGGCGCGGCCTGGGCAAAAAACTGCTCCTGGAGGCTGAAAGAATCGCCACGGAGCATGGGTGCATCGCCGTGCAAGCATCCGCCCTTTCGTTCCAATCTCCCGACTTCTTTCGCCGGATGGGGTACGTCGTGTTCGGGATGTCCGACGGATATCCCGATCCCGTTAAGGAATATTACTTGATCAAAAGGTTCAAATCACATTTAGAACAAAGCGCATAGGAGGTCTCATGGATATTCAACACAAGCGTCTAGAAGCAAGTCTGGTCGCCACGGCCAAATTCGTGGTGCAACGTCGCACTGACATCGGCCCGCTCCTGGCGCAACTGGCGCAGGAACTCCCGGAGGATGCTATCGCGGGAGCGCCCTTCGCCATCTTCCAATTCGTCACCAGCGTCACCGACGGATACGACGCCGAAATCGGTTTCCCGGTCAACCGCGAAGTCACCGCGCCATTCAGAAATGGCGCACCGAGCCTCCGCACCAGGGCTTTGCCGGCCATGGATGTGCTCGCGCTCGTGCATCAGGACGCGCCGGAAAAGCTCCGGGAGACCTACCGCGCCCTCTACGCTTATGCCAACGAGCACGCCATCATCTCCGATGAGTTTGGCCGCGAAGTCTACGGCGATCCCACACATCCAGGCGGGCCGGGGACCGAAGCGCAGTTCATCATCCACGATTGGAACGGCAAGCTGGCCCACGGTCTGGAACGTGTCCTGGGCCAGGAGACGCGCGACGCGGTCATGCAGGGCAGCGAGACGCTGAGCATCGCCTCCCGCACAGAAGACCGTTTTCTGTGGGTCAAAGGGATGCTGGAACGGCTTGAGGGTCTGGCGGACGAGCATCAAAAGTACGACGTCCTCTCCGGCTGCGCCCACGTCTTCCCGCCGGGCCAGGTCGCCAAACTCAAGGCCGTCTTCGATGCTGCTTATGCCCAAACCCACGACGGTCTCCAGGCCGTGGACGCCGTCCTCGACTTTATGGAGGCCGATCCCGGTTGGAGCGAAACCCGCCCCACGCGCGAAGGCTACATCATCTACGCCGCCAAAGGCCCCCGCGATCCGCAGGCCTACGCCGAGGCCAAAACCGATCTCGAACGGCGCAGCGCCTATTGCTTCTGTCCGCTGATCCGCAACAACCTGGATCAAGGGATGTCGCCATCCTTCTGCTACTGCGGATCAGGGTGGTATCGCCGACAGTTCGAGGGCGCTATCGGCAAGCCGGTGAGCATCGACATCGTCAGCTCGGTGCTCCGGGGCAATGATGTGTGCCGGTTTGCCATTCACTTGCCGGAGGATCTGTAAAACGGCTGAATGACTGGTAGAATATGGAGGATCAATGAACACGCTTAAGTCTTTTGCCACAAATTCCCCGGTTCTGTTTGCAATTAGCTTGATGGTGGCTTGGTTTGTGGCGGCGCTTGTCTTTACGGGCATCGCTTCAGGCGTCCTGCACAGGCCTTACGGCGACGCCGTCACAACCACGGTGGGACGGCTCGCCGTAACGGCCTGCGTGTTTTGGTTAGCATGGCGGTTGGGTTGGCTGGAAGCGGCAGGAGTCACCCGGTTGGGCCGCTGGCAAGTCTGGGCGCTGGCCGTGGTGGGGATGCTCTACTTTGCCGGCGCGAGCCTCTTCGCCTTCTACGGCAAGGTCGCCTTCGACATTTCAAGTCTGACACGGGCGACTGCTTTCAATGCGACTGTCCTGACACATGCTGTAGTTGCCCTGAGCGAGGAACTCTTGTTTCGTGGCGTGATGCTGTATGTTTTGCTCCATGCCTGGGGCCACACCCGGCTGGGAATCATCGGAAGTGTGGTTCTCAGCGCCGTGCTCTTCGCGCTCATGCACATCACTCAAGTCTTCACCCACGGAGCCTCGTGGTCTTCGGTACTGCTGCTGACCGTACAAACATGTATCAGCGCGGTATGGTGGGGCGCGGTGGTGGTATGGGGCGGGAGTCTATGGCCGGCGGTACTGCTGCACTTTGTCGGTAATGCGGTAGTTGCCGTACAGGGCCTCACGACGCCTATGATCACGCCTGGGATTTTGGCTTACCGGCGACTCTTGTGGTTCAGCCTGCCGCTCGGTATCCTCGGCAGCGGGCTGCTGGTGCAGATGGCGCTTCCGCCTGCTGTAACCGATGCTTCTTGACGAAGATAAGGAAGTGTTCGCACCGGATCACAATCCGACGCTGCGAAGACGGCGGATTGTGATCCGCCTTAAGCGTTGAAGTAAGATGATTTTTAGGAGAACGAAGATAAATGGTAGATCAACAAGGGTTTCGCGCACTTTTGGAGACTCGCAAAGTCTCTGATGAGAAAATAGAGGCCGCCATCGCGCTGGTCGAACGCTTCGAGCAGTTCGCCGAGGAGAAAAGTGCCACGCCCATAGTAGAAACAGCCTGGGCCTTCTCGGAGCGCCTGATTGCCGAAGGGCAAAACACCGAGGACAACTATCTGGCGCTGGCGCGCTACGGTGTGTTCACCAAAAACAACGCGCTGTTCGTTGCCATCCTCGAACTGCTCGACGGAGCGGAAGCGCAGGGAAATCTCTATCGTCGGGTCGCCGAGATGTTCGGCGAGGACATGCGAGATGAGGTTTTCGCCGGGATTAGCGTCGCGCCGCTGGGTCTGCCCACGCCCGACAAGCCGCGCACGATGCATCCTGTCGTCGAACGGCTCGAAGCTAAACTGGGTACGAACGCGTGCAAGGCGCTGCTGGCGGACAGTCTGCGCGATCTGCCGGACGAATACTTCGCGCAGGAACGGCAGCGCTACCAGGAATCTGCCGATCTCGATGAGTACCTGCGCCGGAAAAAACAGGTGTTTGTCGAGCAACTGGAAACGTGCCAGCGCGAGGGTCGGCTGTTCTTCGCGCAGGAAATCACTGATGAAGTGATTGCGTTCGTCAAGAACGATCCTGAAATCGGCGGCGGGCGGCGGGAAGGCAACGTTGTTTTCGAGACCAAAATCCCCTTCATGACCTCGGCATATCTCGCGGAGACAGACCCTACCCTCAGGCGCTACTTCTATTGCCACTGTCCGTGGGCGCGCGAGGCCATCAAGAGCGGGGACGTGAGCCTGACCGCCACTTTCTGCAATTGCAGTGCCGGCTTCCACAAAAAGCCCTGGGAAGTGACGTTGGGGAAGCCGGTACGGGCCGAAGTCCTCGAATCCGTGCTCAAGGGAGATGACCGCTGCCGCTTCGCCATTTACCTGCCACTCGAAGTGTAAAAAACAGGGTACAATGAGCCAACAACTGCCAAAGGAGATAAAGTTATCAGATGCTTAAAGAACTAACCCGCGATCAATTCGAGCGCGTCCGGCCCTTGTTTGCCGGATTCGACTACAGTCTGTCCCTCCGCGCGGCGATGCAGGGCCACAACCCGGGGCGGATTTTCGTGGATGACGTGGAACACCCGCGCACGGCGTTCGCTCTGACCGTCGAAGGTTACTTGCTCGCCGGAGAGCACGATAACCCGGCGACGTTGGAGGCGTTGCGCGAGTTCATCCGTGAAAAGCTCTTCACCGGCGAAGTATACGTGAACGGGGATGATTCCCTGTCGCTCGCCATTCATCCCGAAGCATGGGAGGCCCGGCTGCCTGAGCTGATCCCCACCCATGAGGCCGAAAAACTCGAACGCTACCACTACCTGTGCCGCGAACTGGCCTTCGACTGGCGTGCCGCGCTGCCCGCCGGGTACACCGTCCGCCGCATAGATCGAGATTTGCTAGAGGCTGACGACATTATCGTTCCTGAGGCCATCGGCGAATGGAACGACGTAGAAGAGTATTGGGGGACAGTCGAGAACTTCCTCGCCAACGGGATCGGCTTTTGTGTGCTGCACGAGAACCAGATCGTTGCCCAGTGTACGGCCGACTGTTTTGCCGACGAGCAGATCGACATCGGCATCGTCACTGCTCCGGCGTATCGCCGCAAAGGGCTGGCGGCCATCGCCGCCGCCGCAACGGTGGAGTATTGCCTGAATCACGGCTTCAAAGCCATCGGCTGGCACTGCAATGCAGATAACGTCGGCTCGTGGAAGACGGCAGAGAAGGTGGGCTTCAAACGCAACCGCGAATACGCCTACTACTTTTACATCTACGACCTGGTGAATCATTGGGCGGAATTGGGCTGGATGCACTTCCAGCGCGAAGCCTATCACCAAACCGTCCAGTATTACGAGCAGGTCTTCGCCGCGCGCGACGACAATCCCGACTACTACTACCACCTCACCGCCCTGGCCTGGGCCAACCTTGGGGATGCGCACAAGGCGCTGCACTATCTCCACGCCGCCGCAGATCACGGCTGGAGGCACGCCGAATGGACGAAGCAACAGCCGGGCTTCGCTATCCTGCACAACCTGCCCGAATGGGACCAGGTATTAACCGCAATGGCACAATCGTAGCGC
>DAOLUH010000017.1:0-25367 GCA_035420085.1 Anaerolineae bacterium | reverse complement strand
AAGCTGTTAGCTTGCGGCTTGCCGCAGAGGCAAACTGACAGTTTGCCCTACATTTTTTCCCGGAGCACGATCGTAGCACAAGCTGTTAGCTTGCGGCTTGCCGCAGAGGCAAACTGACAGTTTGCCCTACATTTGTTTTTTCAGGAGAGGATACGATGAACCGTTGGGGCAAAGTAACATTGTGTATACTGCTTATTGCGATCTTGTTGACCGGCTGCCAGAAAACACCACCCACGCCATCAGCAACACCACAGCAGCCGACGATAGCGCCCACGCCGACGGCAACCGTCACACCCACACATTCTCCACAGGTCGAGGAGCGCGCAACCGCAACTGCTACCGTCGAACCTTCACTCACTTCTGCATCCATACTCGTAGACCTTCCACCCGTCGCCGATGGCTTGCAAGGACTGGACATCGACACGTTCTACGAAGAATCCTACAAACGTCTCGGCCTACGCTATCCGGAATACATCACCACCCTGGGCCTGTCGGAGGCGCTCGGCGTCAGAAAAGACCAACTGAATAACATGTCCGATGCCTACATCCGCGAGACGCAAGAACTGGAAAAAGCAGTCTTGGCCTTGCTCAAAACCTATGACCGCACCACACTCACGCCGGAACAACAACTTTCATACGATGTGTACGTCTGGTATCTCGAAGATAAAATTCGCGGGCATGAGTTTATGTACTACGATTACGTCATCCTGCCTGGCGTCATCGGCTACCAGGATACGCTGGTGCAGTTCTTCACGGACCTCTACCCGCTGACAAACAAACAGGACGCCGAAGACTACGTCACCTGCCTATCGCAGGTGGAAACGCAGATGAAGCAGGTGGTTGACGGCCTGGAACGGCGTGCAGAAATCGGTGTGGTGCTGCCGCGCGGCATCATCCAGTGGATGGGTAATAATCTCCGCAAGATGGCAGATAGCGATGCGGACGAAACGCCGTTCTACACTGCCTTTGAAGAAAAACTGAACACGCTGGACAACGTCAGCGCCGCCGACAAGAAGGCCCTGCTCAAAGCCGCCGAAGATGCCATCGAGAAATCCGTCCTGCCCGGCTTCGACGCGCTGGCCGACCTGGTGGAAAAACAGCAGCGCACGGCAACCGACGCCATCGGCGTGTCGAAATTTCCTGACGGCGAAGCGTACTACGCCTACCTCCTCCGGCACTACACCACCACCGACCTGACCGCCGACGAGATTCATGAACTCGGCCAGCAAGACTTGATACGCATCCACGCCGAGATGCGCGCGCTGTTCGATCAACTGGGCTACCCGCAGGACGAAAGCTTGCCCAACCTCTATAACCGTGTGGCGAAGGAGAGTGGTTTTCTCCAGGGCCAGGCTATCTTGCGCGAATACGAAGCCATCATCGAAGCCGTGAAAGCCGACATCGCCCCCGTATTCGACTTGCAGCCAAAAGCCGATGTGATCGTCATCGGCGTGCCAAGCGGGGGGTACTATCTCGCACCGGCAGTGGACGGCTCGCGTCCCGGCGCATTCTACGCCAGCAACACCGGCTCGGAACCCAGGTCCGGGATGCGGACACTCGCCTATCACGAAGCGATTCCCGGTCATCACCAGCAAATCGCCATCGCCCAGGAACTCCCCCTCCCCTTCTTCAGGAAGGATATGGGCTTTACCGGCTACGTCGAGGGCTGGGCGCTCTACGCCGAGCGCCTGGCCTGGGAACTCGGCGTCTACGAGGACGACATCTACGGCGACCTGGGCCGCTTGCAGGCCGAAGCCTTCCGCGCTACGCGCCTCGTGGTGGATACCGGCATCCACGTCAAAGGCTGGACCTACACCCAGGCCGTGGACTATATGCTGCAAAATACCGGCATGTCGCGCGGCGCAGTCGAGTCGCAAATCTGGCGCTACATCACCTGGCCCGGGCAGGCGACCGCGTACAAAGTGGGGATGCTCGAAATCCTGGAACAGCGGCAGAGAGCGATGGACGCTCTAGGGGACGATTTCGACCTCAAAGCCTTTCACAACGTCGTCCTGGGCAACGGCAGCGTGCCGCTTGAGCTTTTGGAAGTGTTGGTGGACGACTATATCGCAGCAGCTCAGGATTGAAACGGAATCTCAAGAATGACCACAGTGCCGTAATCGGGGGCCGTCTGTATGTCGAGACGGCCCCCGATCATCGTTGCCCGCTCCCGCATCCCGGCAAGGCCAAAATGTCCTTCGGCCACAGAACGCGCCGGGGCGTTGCTGCCGCCAGCAATGCCGCGCCCGTCATCGGTGACGGTCAGGCGCAGCCGGTCGGGATACTGTGTCAGACGCACGGCGATTTCGGAGGCGTCGGCGTGTTGGAGCGCGTTACGGAGCGCCTCCTGGGTGATGCGGAAGATCGCCAGCGCCACGTCGTCGGACAAGTGCAGGGCTTCGGCGCTGATTTCGATGTGAACGGGAGCCTGAGAACGCGCGTCCAACGTCTCAACGAGAGTGCGGAGCGCCGTGGGCAAATCCTGTTCCAACAACGGCGGGCGAAGATCGTTGCAGATGGCGCGGAGCGCCTGCACCGCTTCATTGGAGCGCGTCGAGAGGCTTTGAAAAGGCGGGCTGTTGGGCGCCGATTGCGCTTCGAGGGCTTTGAGGTCGCGGGCGATGGCGCACAAGTCTTGCAAGACACCATCGTGCAACTCCCGCGAGAGCCGTCCACGCTCTATCTCCCGCGCCGTGACGACCTGCCGGTACAACGCGCGCAGTTCTTCAGCCGCGCGACGTTCCTGTTCGGCGTGGCGCGCGGCTTCCAAGACCGCCGCCGCCTCGCGTCCTAACGTGGTCAGACAGTGCAGGTCTTCCGGCGTGTAATGGCTGCGGCCCTCACGCTGTCCAAGTAACCATAACCCGCGCAGATCAACGCCGCGCATCAGGGGAACCCACACCTGCGCCCAGGCGAATTCAGGTGGCCCCTGCGCGATCAATGCGGCCAAATGGCCCCGGTCGGCTCGCTGCGCCTCCCCACCGGAAGCCACCCAGCGTACCGCCGCGTGGCTGACGGGCAACCGCAGTTTCTCCGCACCGACTGCGGTCAATTGGTGTTCTTCAGGCAGCAGTAAGGTTGCGCGAGTCGCCCCACACGCGCGCGGAAGTTCCTCCGTCAGCACGCGCGCCAACGCCTGCTGATCCACCGTCGCGGTCAGCTTGCGCCCGTACTCGACCAGTAAAACGCTGTGGTCGAGCGAACGGGGCCTACGTCGAAAAATAGATTTGAGGCTCATCACTAAAAGCTGAAAGTTGAAAGTTTAGGGTTGAAAGTCGGTCAGTAGACGCTATGTTGAGGTATCACGCATCAAAGCAAATGCCGCTCTGCTGCAATCTGAATCGCCTCGTAACGGCTGCGCGCGTCCAGTTTACGGTAGATGGCGCTGAGGTGGTTGCGCACCGTGCCTGCCGAAATGTGCAAGGCTTGGGCAATCTGCGGATTCGGCAGACCACTTTGCGCCAGGCGCAGAATCTCCACCTCGCGCTCCGAAAGCGGTTGTTCAACGGTCTCTGCGCGCGTGGCCTGGGCCAGCGCTTCGTAAGCCTGCGGGCTGAGGTACAGCCGCCCATCGTAAAGGTCGCGGATAATCGCGCCGATGCGGGAGACGTAATCATCATCCTTGAGGATGTAGCCGCACACGCCGGCCTGCAAGAACATGCGCACCCGGGCCGGTTCAACGTGGGCGCTGAGGATGCAAATGCGCAGATCGGGGAAATCGGCGCGCAGATCGCGCACCACCGCCAGCGCATCAAAATTGGGTTCGATGAAGAGATCGAGGAACAGCACATCAGGATGGGTTTTCCGCACCAGCGCTGCCACCTCGTTCCCCCGCCGCGACTCGGCAACCAGCCGGATATCCGGCGTGGCCTCGGTCAACGCGCGCAACGCAATGGCGACATGCGGGTGATCATCTACGACAGCAATGCGAATCATCGTTCCCCCTGCAGCGTATCTCTGCCAAAGAGAAACTCAAGAAGCAAAACTGATCTCCAGATGTTCCAAGTCTAGGATTGCCCCAGTTTGCAGAAGGAAATCCATCCCCAAAATGCCATTGATGGTAAAACCGTAATCCATTCCGCCTACTTCAATCTCGAAGTCTGTTACTTCGCACGAATCAATTTGGAGACAGCTTATTTTCCGCGAAAAAACGACTTCAACGCCTCCTACACCTTTGATGGTGTACAAGACATCGTCCGGTTCGGGAGTAATATCCAATGCAGCCAGTTGATTCGCAGAAAACATCGTTGTCGCGGAGCCAGTGTCCACAATGACATCCGAGATGACGCATGTTTTGCCCGCATAAGTGGCAGCGACTGAGATGAAGGCCAAACCGTCACGCAGGTTGAGTTGCATACGACCTCCGAATCCCTAGCCATTGACGTTCCCGAATGTCCAGGGTTTCGCGCGCGGTGTGAACGTAATAAAATTCGCGTTGAGGATAAGCCTGATGCAGGTCACGATATTGCTGTAATGCCACCGCACTATCTGCACAAAGCTGCACAATAGCGATCTGGTCGAGCAATCGTTGCTGGTTTTCGGTATGAGCTTCCAGTGCTTCAATGATAAGCCACTGGTCGGGATATTTCGCGCGAATTTCAACCCATTTCATGGTTGTCCTCCTAATACTACTGAGACACAAAGGGCAAAAAGGCTAGAAGTTCCCGACATTATCTGGATTCTATGGTGAAGATTTCCACTCCATAGGGAATCTTGATAAAGTATAGACCCGGCCATGATAAAGTCAACACCGGACGCTCCATCTCTACTACCCTAATGGGTAGGTTCTCCCCTATGATACTGTCATATCCGCCCATGATACCCACACGCAAGCAATATGACACGCGCCTATAGAAAACACCAGGAAGAAGTGTTACGATAACAGATGTAATTCGGGAGACAAGAATCAAGGAGGGAACAATGCTACGCGGAGAAAATCTGACATTGACCTACAAAGACGGCGAATCCACACTGGATGCCGTCCACGAAGTTTCGGTAGCGATTGAGGATCACCAGTTTGTCGGCATCCTGGGACCGTCGGGGTCGGGCAAAAGCTCGCTGTTGTATATGTTGAGCGGCCTGCGCAAGCCCACCCAGGGCGAAGTCTACCTGGATGGCCGAGCCTACGGCAAGATCGCAGAACGCGAGCGGGTGGCGCTGCGGCGCACCGAGTTCGGCTTCGTCTTCCAGCAACACTTTTTGATCAACTACCTCACCGCGCTGGAAAATGTGATGGTGGCCGCACCGGTACAGGGCAAGGCGCACCTGGAGCAGGCGAAGGCGCTGCTGGCCGACCTGGGTCTGGGCGACAAACTGCACCGCTTCCCCTACGAGCTATCTGGCGGCGAGCGGCAGCGCGTGGCGATTGCCCGCGCGATGATCCACCGCCCGCGCGTCATCTTTGCCGACGAACCGACCGGCTTGCTCGACCGGCGCACCGGTCTGCAGGTGATGAGCCTTTTGCGCAGCTACCGCGATCAGGGCAGCCTCATTGCCGTCACCCACAACCCCGAAATCCTGAACGAGGCCGATCTGGTCATCAGGATGCGCGACGGGCAAGTTGCCAAAGTCGAAGACCGGCTGGCGCGCGCCAGTCACGCCAACGGTGCAAGTGTGGAAGGTGGGATATGAACCCCGTATCGCCCTTGACCTATTACCGCCGTCACAAAGGCGGCACGGCGCTGCTTATCGTCATCGTCGCACTGGTGACGCTGGCCGTCGGCGCGATGATCAGCGTGCTCGATTCGTACATCGAAAACATGTTCCTCGATATTGCCTATCTGGATACTGTGAGCGGCGTCTACCCCGCTGTAAGCAACGAACTCGATCCCGGCATCGCGGCGCAAGTGCGCGCTCATCCCGACGTGGCGCAAGTCATCCCTGAAAGCGGGATGTCACTCAATCATCCGGCGCTTATCGGGTCAAATTGGGTGCGGACATTCGTTGTCCCGGTCGCCGATATGCCCGCCGTGTTGCGCGCGAGTGGGCTGCGCGTCACGGAAGGACGGCTGCCGGCGGTCAACGCGCCCGAATTGGCGATCTCAGTAGACACGGCCCGCGCCCTGGGGCTACGCCTGGGCGACCGCGTCAGCCGGGCGCTGAATCTGGATTACTACTGGGCGTTCCCGTCTGAGGTCACGGTGGTGGGGTTGCTGGATCAAGACCCGGCAGCAGAGAAGCACAACGCGCGGTTGAGCTTGATGTCTTACGAGTACGTCACCGAACACGAAGATTATAGCCCGCGCATGACCGGTTTGCTGGTCATCCCACAGCCAGGACGCATTGCCGCGCTCAACAACTTCCTGGAAACGTTGCCCGCTTCCCTGGTGGGCAGTGAAACGAAAGAGTATTGGACAGCCAGCGTCGAGAGCATGGACACGATGCTGCGTCTGATCTTTGCCTGCGTGGATGTGCTGGTGGCGGGCGTCGTGGCGGTGGTCGTCGGCGTCATCAACCAACTGGCGATCGCGCGCCGGCTGCCGGAATTCGGCCTGCTGCAGGCCGTTGGCTGGCGCAAAGGGATGCTGCTGCGCCGCGTGACGGGCGGAACGGCCATAACGGCGGTGATCGGTTGGTTGGTCGGGCTGGCAGGGATGATCGTCCTGGTGATCCTGGGACGCCAGACCGTTTTCGCGGCGCGTGGACAGGAGTGGTCGCTGAGCCTCATGCCCTTCCTATACACACTGCCGATCCCCCTGGCGGTGGTCGCTTTTGCCGCCGGGAGCGTCTGGCGGGTATTCAAACGGCTCGATGCGGTGGCGATTGTCGAACGCGGCAAACTCAGTATGGAAGAAGCAGGGAGCAAGAGGCAGGCAGTAAGACACTCGTCGGTCAAGCCACTGTCTTCGGGGATATTTTTCCTGCGGCACCGGCGGCGCAGCCTGCTGCTGGTCACAGCGATGGCGCTGATGATCGTCGGAGTGGCTTTCCCGGTCTTTATGCTCTTGCCGATCTTCGATACGCAACTGCCGCGTTTCGAGTATCTGCGCTATGTCAGTCGATTAGCGCCGGCCACGCGCGAGGTGGATGCCGGCGTTCTAGCCCAGGTACGCACGCATCCCAATGTGCAGCGCGTCATTCCAACCTGGGCCTGGGACCTGAGCATCAGCGTGCCGCCCTTTTCGCGGAGTGCGGCCTCGGTGTTCGCCGTAACCGAAGAGGACATGCCCTATCTGATGGAACGATTTGGCGTGCGCCTGCTGGAAGGTCGCCTCCCACAACCGCGCACCAACGAAGTGGTCATCTCCGAGGCACTGGCGCGCAATCGCGGCCTGTCCATCGGGGATTCTGTCGGCAATCCGGTCTACGAGCGGGACGGTTCTCCGGTCGTCTTGACCATCGTCGGCCTGCTGGAGACGAATGGGATGTGGATGGGCTTCGCCTCGTTGGAATTTGTGCAGAGCCATGAGGTGATCGCCGATCAGTTCACGACCAGCCAGTTTGTCGTGCCAGCGGCAGACAAGGCCGCACTCGACGCCTGGTTGATGGAAAACGTGGATTCAAACGCCACCGTCGTCCTGACCTACGACAAAGAACGCGAACGCTTCCTACAATACCGGAAGAGCGGGCTGGGCGTGTTGGCGATGGTTCTGTCGCTAGTAGCCGTGATTGCAGCCGTGGCGCTGGCCATCTTGAACTATATCTTCTACTCGCAGCGGCGCGACGAGTTCGGCGTGTTACACGCCGTCGGGCGCGGTCAGGGCTGGCTAACCTGGCGCGCCGGGCGGGAAACGCTGTTCACTACGACGGCAGCCTGGCTCGTCGGCGCGGCGTTGTGCATCGGCGTGATCCTATGCCTGCAATGGGCGGTCTACGTCCCCAGAGGGTTGAGCCTGGACTTGACCAGCATCGCGCCGTGGCTTTTCACGCTGCCCATCCCCATTGCGGTTTCGGCGGCCAGTGTCGGCACGATTGGATGGATGCTCAAGCGGTTGGATGCGGTCGCCGTGATTGAAGGGAGGTAAAAGGATGAAACCACTGCGATTTTTGTGGAAATCAGGGTTGCTATTGCTCCTCGCCCTTACAGCGTGCAACGCCAGCTCAGCACAATCCACTACGCCGACACCGGCGCCCGACTCTAGGATAGCGCAGCCTCAATCGCTGCCCGGGAGCCTCAACGCCAACGGCATCCTGCACCCCGTCCGCAGTCTCGCGCTGAGCTTCGACATCGACGGCGATATTAAATTACTCAATGTTGAGGTGGGGACGTCCGTACAGGCCGGGCAGACGTTGGCCGTGCTTGACGACACCGACCTGCAACGCGCCGTAGGGCAAGCTGCATTGGATGTGGAGAACGCGCACATGGCTCTGGCTCAACTGCAAGCGCAAGCTCTCCCCGTGCCGGAACGAGTGCTCGCCGCCACAGCCGCCATCAGCAGCGCGCAAGCCGCCTTGACGCAGGCGCAAACGCAGTACGACCTGCGCGGCAACCAGGCCATCCTTGACCGTGCCGCCCTGACCCAGGCAGAGCAAGCCCTGCGTGACGCGCAGAACGCCTACGACAACCTGCTCAAAGACCCCACCACCAAGGACTGGGCGCCCTATTCTCCCGCCGCCAAGGCCCTGGAAGACATGCAAGAACATCACCGCCTCACACTGGCGCAATATCGGCTCCACAGCGCAGACCGGGGTTACGAGGTTGCTATCGCCAATGCGAAATCGCAACTGGCACAGGCGCAACTCGCCCTCTACGAAGCGCAGCGGCCCGTCGCGCTGGAGACGCTCGCGCTGGCTGAACTAGCTGTGAAGCGCGCGGAACAGGCGCTCGCCATCGCTCAGGAAAATCTGGCCCGTGCGACCCTGATCGCCCCCTTCGACGGTATCGTGGCGGCAGTCAATCTCAGCGTGGGCGAGTGGGTCGCGCCCGGCGCGCCGGTCATCGAACTGCTCGATGTCTCGCGCTGGCGTGTCGAGACGAAAAACGTGGGGGAACTGGAAATCGGGCGGGTGCAGGTGGGACAAACGGTCACGGCGCGCATCAACGCCTTCCGCGACACACCGCTGAGCGGGCGCATCGTCACCATCTCGCCGGTAGCCGTGGTACAGCAGGGTGATACGACGTACACATTGATGATTGAACTGGATCCGACCGATCTAGCGCTACGTCCAGGGATGACGGCACAGGTGGAGATTGAGACGGAGCAATGAAGCATAAACAATTATCGCCTTCAGAAGCAGGTTGTATAATCTGAGGTTATGGACACATTATTCGCAATCTCACCCGATGGCGCACGGATTGCTTACGATCGTTGCGGCGCAGGTCCGGCCGTCGTGCTGTTGCACGGCGGAGGCGGCAATCGTCAAGAATGGCATAATGCCGGTTACGTCAGCCGCCTCATCATGGCAGCCTTCACCACAACTCGCTAAACGTTCCCTTCTCGCGCGAATATGCTATACTCCACACCGATGAACAAGCAGGTGTGTGCTTCGTCAACCAACGCGCCCTTCTTCTTACCCGGCGGCGAACCGGGCGTGTTGCTGATTCACGGGTTCCTTACCGCGCCAGGCGAGATGCGCCCGCTAGGAGATTACCTGAACGCCGCCGGTTTGACCGTGAGCGGCATCCGGCTACGCGGACACGGCGCGCAGCCACAAGACCTGGAGCGCGTAGCATGGCAGGAGTGGCTGGCGGATGTAGAGGCCGGCCTGGCCGAACTGCGGCAACACTGCGTCCAGATCTGCATCACCGGATTATCCCTGGGCGGGGCGCTGGC
The DNA here is from genome assembly GCA_035420085.1 of Anaerolineae bacterium. Classification (GTDB taxonomy): domain Bacteria; phylum Chloroflexota; class Anaerolineae; order B4-G1; family SLSP01; genus DSWT01. Next base: position 15,654 of record DAOLUH010000017.1, on the reverse strand, counting down.
GCTTCACGCGGCGGCGCGGCATCCTGTGGCGCGCGTCGTCACCTTCTCCGCGCCCGACGGCGCGCTCGCGCGCCATCCCCTGCTGCGATTGGCGCGATCCGGCGCGCGCATGGTGCGCTTCCTCCCCAAAATTGGCTCGGATGTGCGCGATCCAGCAATGCGACGCGCTCACTTTACGTACACGCGGATTCCACTGTGCAGCGTCGTGCAAATTACAGAAGTGATGCGCGCCCTGGATGCGCAACTGCCGCGCATCACCGCACCCACCCTGTTGGTACAGGCGCGGCACGATCTGGTCGTACCGCCCAAAACGCCACAACGCATCGCGGCGCGGCTTGGCGGGTCGTCGCGCATCCTATGGGTGGAACGCGGCGGACATACCGTCGTGATAGACTACGACCGCGATCTCGTCTTCGCGCGCACGCTGGCGTGGCTGCGCGATGCCGGAGGCAATGCCTGAGATGCGCAAAGACCTGCTCGTTCTCCTCGTGACCTTCATCATCGTCGCCACGGCCTGGAATGTCCTCACGCCGTCCTACGAAAATCTGGACGAAATCGAACATGCCGAGGTCGTGCGCTTCATCGCCGCAACGGGACAGCTGCCGGTTCATGGCGCGGCGCAGGCGGCGGGTTATCACGTCCGGCAGGAAGCTTCGCAGCCGCCGCTCTATCATATCCTGGCGGCGGGTTGGGCGCGCCTGTGGAATTTGCCTGACGATCCTCACACGCCCCAGGCGGTTCCCGGCAATGTCGTCGAATGTGGGCCGACCGGAACCTTCTACAACAAGGCCACCTGGGTGCGCGCGCCGGGCCAGGAGTGGCGCGGAAGCCGCCTGACCCTTCACGCGCTGCGCTTCTTCTCCACGCTCCTGCAGACGGCGACCGTTGCCGGGGTGTGGGTATTGGCGCGGCGGATTTTCCGCGCCGGCCCGGCGGCGTGGCTCGCGACGGGACTCGTGGCGTTTAACCCGCAATTCTTGCTCGTCGCCTCTGGCGTGAACAACGACAACGCGGTGACGCCGCTGGCGACGTGGGGGCTTGTGCTCGCGTTTGAGGTATGGGACAAAGGCCCGACGTACCGGCGGATGCTCCTGTTCGGCATCCTCAGCGGGCTGGCGGGGCTGAGCAAGCTGAGCGGCCTGGGACTGATCAGTCTGGGCGGGTTGGCGGCGCTGCTCCACGGTTGGCAACACAAAACGCCGCTGCACCGCATCGTCGCCTTGGGTTGTTGGATGGCGTTGCCTGCCCTCGCGCTCGTTGCGCCGTGGATGGCGCGCAATCTGCGCCTCTACGGCGATCCCACCGCGTTGGCTCCAATGCTGGCAGAGGTCGGGCGGCGCACCTACCCCATCGCGTTCAGCGAGATCAGGCCGATGCTGCTTTCCTATTGGGGACAAATGCCATGCTCATTCTACCCGCGCGCGGTGTATTGGCCGTATTTCCTGGCGATGGCCGGCGGGTTACTCGGCGTCATTGCGGGCTGGCGGCGGTTCGAACGGCGACAGAAAATGGCGCTGACCCTGTCCGCCGTCTGGTTCGCCGTCATCGTCCTCGCGTGGCTGCGCTGGAATAGCATCACCCCGGCGACAGGCGGGCGGTTGCTCTTCCCGGCGATCGCGGCGCTGGCGCTCATTATGGCAGCCGGATGGAATCCGTCACACATGCTCACGCGGATGTGGGCCGCTATTCTGCCCGTCTGGGCTGTCGTGAGCTTATGCGCGGGACCGGTGTTGCTCTTTGCGCCGCCCGTGGGACAATCCGCCGCCAGCCCCATCCCCAACCCAACAGGCGTGGCTTTTGGCGACGCCATTCTTTTGCGCGGGTACGATGTCCGCGTCACCAAAGCGCACTCGGCTTGTATCCTGGCTTCCACGGATTATTGTCGTCCTGCATTGGATGTCACGCTGTACTGGCAAGCCACGCAGCCGGTGTCCGAGAATCTCACCCTGGCGCTGCAACTCGCCTCCCCCGTGCCCGGCGAGACCGATTTGCGCCTCAACTATCACCACTGGCCCGGTCGCGGCAACCTGCCCCCGTCGCTATGGCCGGTGGGGACGGTAATCCGCGACCGTTACCGCCTGCCGCTTCCGCAAAGCGCAACGCCGGTTCAGGCCTGGATGTTACAGGTAGCGCTGGTGGACGATCAAACCGGCATCCGCCGCCCAACCTACGCTAACGGCATCCCGACCGGCGACACAGCGCATCTGACGCTGTTACGCATCCCCGATCCACAGCCAGTTCCACAATGGGAACGCACGCTGACCACCTTCGTGGAATTCGGGACATTCGCGCAACTTGAAGATGCTTATATCAACCGCGCGGGCAATAACTGGCGTGTCTCACTCTATTGGCGCAGTGACACACCTACACCCGAAAACTATACCGTCTTTGTTCATGCCTATGCCGAGGACGGAGAGCTGCTGGCGACAGGTGACGGTCCACCCCAGAACGGCCACTTCCCCACCAGTCTGTGGGGAGCCGACGATCGCATCCTCGACATCCATCTTCTGTCTTTGCCGGACGGCGTCACCCCGGCGCGCATCGCCGTCGGGCTATACCATCCCATCACCGGCGTAAGAGTACCCGCGACCATCAACGGGAATCCATTGCCAGATAATGCCGCCATTATCTGGGAGGCGCAGCCGTGAAAGACAAATCGCTCATACTGCTGCTGGCCGCCTTCGCCTTGCTGGTCATCATGCACAACGCCGCCACGCCCGTCTTCGAAGCGCCGGATGAAATCTGGCACCACGCTTACGTGCGCTGGCTCGCGCAAGGTCGCGGTCTTCCGGCGATGGACAACGACGCGAGCGGGGCGAACCAGGAAGTCGCGCAGCCGCCGCTCTACTACGCCGTCGCCGCGCTGCTCAACACGCCCTTCAAGAACGTTGACCTGGAGGCCCTGCTGTGGGGCAATCCCGGCTTCGGCCATCAGGCGCCGGGCACAATCCCGGACAACAAAAATATGCTCATCCACACGGCACAGGAAGCCTGGCCGTGGCGGGGCGCGGCGTTGAGCATCCACGTCACACGCCTGGCTTCGCTGCTCTTCGGTCTGCTGACGGTGTTGGCGACGTGGGGCCTGGGATACGAGACATTCGGCAATCGTCGCGGCGCGCGGGTCGCGGCGCTACTGGTCGCTTTCCACCCACAGTTTGTCTTTATGTGCAGCGTCATCAGCAATGACAGCGCAGCGGCGGCACTCTCGACGGCGACGCTATGGGCCGTCGCCCGCACGCTGCGGCGAGGGCTGACGCTGCGGCGGGCCGTCGCGTGCAGCGCGTTGGCCGGATTGGCCGCGCTCACCAAGACCAGCGCCATTCTACTGCTGCCTGTGGCCGGGTCGGCGCTGCTGTGGGCGGCGCTCCGCCAGATATTGGATAGAAAGCGCATCCTGGTCTATAGCGCGGCGTTCGTTGCGGCGGCGCTCCTCGTTGGCGGATGGTGGTACGTGCGCAATGGGCTGCTCTACGGCGACCTGTTGGGCATCTCCAACCACGCGAACACGCCCTGGGGCCGCCCGGCTCCGGTCGGTCTGCTCACCTTGCTGCCAGAAATGCCGCGCCTGGTGTACTCGTTCTGGGCGGCGTATGGATGGGGACATGTGACGTGGCCGGCGTGGGTCTATTGGGTGCTGACGTTGGGAACGGTCGTGTTGTTCATCCGCAGCCTGTGGAATGTTGCGCAGATGGCGCAACGCGCAGGTAAAACGCGCGCGACACAGATCACACTGGGCATCCTCGCGCTCGCGCTGCTCTGGTGCGGCGGCATTTTCGCGGCCCTGCTCCACTGGATGCGGCAAGTCGAGGCCCCACACGGACGGTTGCTCTTCCCTGCCCTCGGCGCATGGGCGCTGTTCCTGGCGAACGGGGTCAAGAGGCAGGAAGCAGGAAGCAAGACTCGCGCCCCTTCGCCGATTCGCCCATTCGCAGATGCATTGATTCTGCTCTTCTTCACACTGACGGCGCTGGCGCCTGGCGCGCGGATTCTGGCGACGTTTGCGCCGCCGCGATTGTCTGCGCCTACCGCTGTGATGAATAAGCTGCAACCGGTCGGTATTGACTACGCGAAGCAAGTGCGGCTTTTAGGCATCGCCGTGGATACGGAACGCACGCAACCGGGCGACACATTCACAGTCAGAGCGTGCTGGGAAGCTATCGCGCCGATGTCGAGGGAGTACACGGTCTTCGTTCACCTCATCGGCCCGGAGAACAGCCGCGTCGCCGAGCGACATACCTATCCCGGCCTGGGGCGATTCCCCACAACCTTGTGGCCTGTGGGACGCGCTTTCTGCGACAACTATCGCGTGTCTATCGAAGCGTGGGCAGAAGGGCCGCTGTTGTACCGGCTGGAAATGGGATTGTTCGACACGGAAACCGGCGAACGGCTGAGCGCGGCGCTTGCCGATGGGCGCGTGTACGAACCCCCGGTCGTCGGCGCGGTCAGCGTGGCGCCGGCGCATACGCCTGACACATCGCCGGTGCACGCCGTCACGGCCACGTTCGACAGCCAGATTGCGCTGCGCGGATACGATGGCCCCACCACTGCCCAACCTGGCGAGACGGTCACGGTGACGCTGTACTGGGAAGCCTTGCGCGCGCCCGATGGCGACTTCACCGCCTTCGTGCATCTGTGGCGTCCGGGCGACGCTGCGCCGTTGGCGCAACACGACAGCCCACCGCGCCTGGGCTGGTATCCCACCACAGTCTGGCAGGCCGGTGATCGCGTACCCGACACGCATCCCCTGGACATCCCCGCCGATCTGCCACCGGGCGAGTATCCGCTGTGGGCGGGACTGTATCGCACATCCGACGGCATCCGCCTTGCCGCCGACGGCTCTACAGGACAATATCCCAACGCGCTTGCGCCGCTCGGCCTCCTCAAAGTTGCAACCTCTCGTTAACGTCAACGTATAAGTATAAACGCCTTATACAAGGCATTTATACTTTTCACGCAACGGAGGTTCTGATGTCCAATCCTAAAAGAAGCAATATCACTGCGGGGCTGGTGCTCATTTTTATCGGCGGCATCCTGCTCGCCTTTCAAGTTATCCCCGGCCTGAGCGCGTGGTTCAATTTCACCTTTAGCTGGCCGATGATCATCATTCTGATCGCCCTGGGGCTGCTCGTGATCGGCTTGTTGAGCGGTTCGCCCGATATGGCGATCCCGGCGTGCATCGTTGGGGGGATCGGGGGGATTCTCTACTTTCAGAACGCCCGCGTCCTGACGTGGGAGAGCTGGGCGTACCTGTGGACGCTCATTCCCGGCTTCGTCGGCGTGGGGACAGTGATCGCGGGGCTAATCCATTGGAAGCGCAAGCAAATCAGCGACGGATTGGAGAGTATTCTCGTCAGCGCGGTGCTCTTCACCATTTTTGGCTCATTGTTTGGCAATATCCTCGGGTACTTCCCCTTCAAGGTATATCTGCCGTTTGCCCTGATCGCTCTGGGCGTGTTTCTCTTCATCCGGGCGCTTCTGCGTCCCATCAAGCGTGTCGAAAGGGAATAGGTGAAACAGCGATGTATAACAAACGTTTGTTTTGGGGTGTCATTTTGGTCGTCGTCGGCCTGCTCTTGTTGCTGGACAATTTGGGCGTGCTCGCGCCGTTGCGCATCAGCGCCGGGCAGTTGATCTTCTCTCTGGCTTTGATCGGCTTCGGCGCCTGGATTTTGTGGGCTTCGACACACAGCCGCTCCACCTTCGTGACCGAAGAACTAAGCATCCCGCTGGAAGCGGACGAGGCGCACGTGCGCATTGACTTTGGCGCGGGAGAACTCAGCATCGGCGGTAGCGCCTCCGGCGGAACGCTGCTAAGCGGAACCTTTGACGGGATCGAGCATCAGGTTACGACTGAGGGCAGCGTCCAACGGGTCAAATTGGAGTCGCCGCCGCTGAGCTTCCCGCAGTGGAACTTTGGGCCGGCCTACCACCGGCGCTGGACGCTGGCGCTCACCGATGCCGTCCCGCTTACCCTCACGGTGAAAAGTGGGGCGTGCGACGCCAGACTCGACTTGAGCAATCTGCGGGTCACGCGGCTTAAAGTAGAAACCGGAGCCAGCTCCACGCACATCGTCGCGCCGGCCCGCGCCGGATATACCGAGATTCGCGGATCGAGCGGCGCAGCTTCGATGGACATCGAGATTCCCGACGGCGTTGCAGCGCGCATCCGCACCAGCGGGGCGCTGGCAAGCGTCTCCGTAAACCACGCACGGTTCCCCAAAGTCGAAGGGGAATATCGCTCGCCGAACTACGAGACCGCCAGCAACAAGGTGGACATCATGCTCGAGGGCGGCGTCGGCTCGTTCAGCGTCCATTAAACCAGGGGGGAAGTCATCATGAAACATCTTGAATCCAGAATTTTTTGGGGGATCATGCTCATTGTGGGCGGCGTGCTGTTCTTGCTGCAAAGCCTCAACATGCTGCTGCTCGACAATCTCTGGCCGATTGTCTTCGCCATACCGGGACTGATTTTTATGTACACATTTCTCGTCGAGCGTCACAACTGGTGGGCCGCTATCCCAGGCATGACGCTCGTAGGACTGGGGGCGCTGATGGCTTTCGAGCAGATTGTCCCTGAAGCCCGTAGCGCCTGGGGAGCGACGATCTTCTTGGGCAGCCTCGCGTCGAGCTTTCTGGCTGTCTATCTGCGAACCGCAGCGCGCCAATGGTGGGCCATCATCCCTGCCGGTGTGTTTGGAACGATCGCGCTGCTCGTCGGCTTTGAGCCTTACATGGACGGCGGCGTTTTTGCCGCGCTGTTTATGGTCGGCCTGGCAGCGACCTTCTTATTGGTTTACATTTTACCCACGCCGGCAGGGCGGATGCGTTGGGCAGCCTACCCGGCAGTCATCCTGGCCAGCATCGGTGTGTTGATCTTAATCAGCGCGACGTGGCTCAGCCGGATCCTCATTCCAGCAGCGATCATCGCCTTTGGCGTCTACCTGATCCTGCGGCGACACGACAAAGGGGAATGGGGCGAGTAGCACAGCAACGACCTGACGGAAAGGCTATCCAACTGGCGAGGAGAAAAGGGTATGGAAAGGGATGAGCGGCATATCAAATTAGTTGGGCCGACGATTTTGATCGGCATCGGCGTTATCCTGTTGTTGAACAACCTGGGTTATCTGGATTGGAGCTTCTGGGACATCCTGAGCCTGTGGCCGATCCTGCTGATCGCGGCGGGCCTGGAGATTCTGGTGGGCCGGAAGTCGGCAGCCGGCGCTATCCTCAGCGCCTTCGTCGTGCTGGGATTGATCGTCGGCGGCGTATGGCTCGTCGGGACAGGCAACAGCGCGCGCACAGCCGCGCAGACTACGACCATCAGCGAACCACGCGACGGTATGACGACGGCGCAGGTGACGCTCGCGCCGGCCGTGGCGCAGGTCAGCATCAAGGCGCTCAATGACTCCGGTAATTTTGTCGAAGGGACAATCGGGCAGCGCCGCAGCGAACGACTGGTGCAAAATTTCACCGGCGGCACACCGGCGCGGCTCGTCCTCAAAACGAGCGGAATCTCCAGAGGGATTGTCGGTCCCGGCAAACGCTATAGCTGGGACCTGGCCTTCCACCCCGATGTGGCGCTCGATCTCGGCATTGACATAGGCGTGGGCGACATCAATCTGGATCTCAGCGCGCTGACCGTTGACACAGCCAACATCAATTTCGGGGTGGGCGACATCCTGGTGAAGCTGCCACAAACAGGAGACTGCGACATCAACATTGACGGCGGTGTCGGCGCTGTCGTGATCGAAGTCCCGGCGGGCACGGCTCTGCGTGTAGAAGCGGATGCCGCCATTGTCGCGCGCACCCTTCCGCCTGACTACACCCGTGTCAACAATCGCTACACCTCGCCGGGATACAGCAGCGCCGAGAAACGGGTGAATATCCACATAGGATTAGGGGTCGGCAGTTTGACTATCCAGGAAATGCCATGATGGCAACCCTGCAAGTGGCACTTTGACAAATCCGATAACCGGCTTATCATCATAGACATAGTGTTGTTTACTCAGATCAATTTTCAGGAGGGATAAACAATGAAGACGATTGAAGATTTGAAGGCCGCGTTTGCCGGTGAATCGCAAGCCAACCGCAAGTATCTGGCGTTTGCCAAAAAGGCCGAGCGGGAAGGCTTCACCCAGGTCGCCAAGCTGTTCCGCGCCGTTGCCGCCGCCGAGACCGTCCACGCGCATAACCACTTCCGCGTGCTGGGCGAGATCAAGTCCACGGCAGAGAACTTGCAAGCTGCTATCGGCGGGGAAAACTATGAAGTCACCGTGATGTATCCTGAATTTCTCGCCGACGCGCAGGCCGAAGGCCACACCGCCGCTGAACGCTCCTTTCACTACGCCGTGGAGGTGGAAAAGATCCACGAGAAGATGTACCAGAACGCGCTAACAAATCTGGGCAAAGAAGGCGAAGAAGAGGTCGAGTATTGGGTCTGCCAGACGTGCGGGCACACCCACGTCGGCCCCAAACCGCCCGATGAGTGCCCCATCTGCGGCGCTAAAGCATCAGGCTATATCCATATCGAGTAAATTCACAAAAAAGCGCGCCCTCTAGCGAACAAATCGCCAGAGGGCGCGCTTGCATTGCGCACCGGAAAGACGCTTGCGTATCAGTCAGGATTCGGGATGCGACAAGCCGGGACATCATTCGCCGGGCTGTTGACGAGGCGCGAGACGGGATAGGCCGTCATCAAATTGGCGGGATAGGGCTTGAGCAAGTGGTTGAGCGCAGCGGGCTTTTGTTCAGCGGGATCGAGCCACAGGTCGTAGGCATCCGGCGGCAGGATGACGGGCATCCGGTTGTGGATGGGCGCGAGCAAGGCATTTGGCTCAGTCGTGATGATGGTGCAGGAGAGGATGGGTGTATCGTCAGGCCGCCACAGTTCCCACAACCCGGCAAAGGCGAACGGTTTCTGGGACGCCAATTGGATGTACAGCGGCATTTTGCCCTTGCTATCCGGGATGGTCTGCCATTCGTAGAAACCGTCCGCGAGAATCAGACAGCGCCGCCGGAGATAAGCCGCGCGGAACGACGGCTTCTCCGCCAGCGTCTCGGCCCGCGCGTTGATGAGGCGGTTGCCGATTTCCGGGTCTTTGGCCCAAGATGGAATCAATCCCCAATGGAAAAATTCGACGCGCCTGTCCACATCATTGGGGACGACGGCCACTTCCTGTGACGGCGCGATGTTGTAGCGCGGCGCCAGCGCAGATGGAAACTTAAAATCGGGGAAAGCTTCCACCAAATCATCCAGATTCACGCCCAGAGAGAAACGTCCGCACATCGCAGCACCTCAAAGAACTCATCAAAAAAACAAAACGCCGGGAAACCAACTCCAGCGCTTGTCAGACCAAAGCCGCCAACCCCTACGGCGCAACCGTTGCGTTGTGCGCCGGCAATTGCAGTCCGGCAAAGGGATCGGCGCTTAACCACTGGCTGCTGTCCACAGAAACCCCGTTGACCCACAACTCCCAGTGCAGGTGCGCGCCGGTCGAGAGGCCCGTGTTGCCGACCAGAGCGAACGCTTCGCCGCGCCTGACGTGCTGGCCGACCTGCACATCAATCCGCGATAGGTGCCAGTAGCCGGTAATGAGGCCGCCGCCGTGGTCAATCAATACGGCGTTGCCGCGCGCTTCCAGGCGTTCGGCGAGCAGCACCACGCCATCCGCCGGCGCGAGCACGCGCATCCCGCCCCACGCGCGATAATCCACGCCGGAGTGATAGCCGGCCACCATCCCGCCATACGAACGCCGGTCGCCATAGTTGGCCGAAACGGCGACCTGCACTGGCAGTGGAAAGGCAAGCGGCAGGTCCCAGGCGCGTTCGGGCGTGCGAATCGTGCGCCATTGCGCCAGGTAATCCAACTCGCCCTGCATCAGATCGGGGTCCATCAGCTTGGAGAGGGAAGCCGGCGGATCAATATACTGGTAGCCATAGCGCCCGGCGCCGACTTGCAGCGGCGCGGTGAACGCCGTCTCCAGACCATCCGCCTGCACAGCGATCTTCATTGTGTATGCGCCGGGTTCCATCAACGCCGACAATCCAACCAGCGCGTAGAGGTGCGTGTCGTCCAGCGGATAACAAGGCTCCGTCTGATCGAGGTAGGTAATTTCGCAGGCAGCCGGTTCCGCCGTCTCAAAGACAAATAACGTGGTGCGCCCGCGGGTGACAGGCTGCGGCGAGATAGTCAGTGCGGCCAGCGGGTAAGGTAAACAGGTTGTGGAGGGGTCGCCAGGGAGCAGCACGCTTTTGCCGGTATACAATGGCTGCGGGTTGAGACGCAGCACCTCCCACAACGGCAGGCCATGCGTCACAGCCAGGGTGAGCGGGGTGTCTCCGGCGTGAGCCGCCACGAGCGCGCGCGGTTCAGCAGCCGGCAGGTCGATAGTCTGGCCTGTACTCAGCAACGTAGGATTGAGAATGCGGTTTGCCTCGGCGACGGTGAATACGTCCATACCGCTGCGTCGCGCCAGACAGCTTACCGCTTCACCCAACTGCAACGTGTGCGCCGTCCAGGTACTCACGTCGGTCGAGAAGGGGACAGCGTCAGCCGCCGGGGGAGCCACAGAAGACGCCAGCACGGGCCGGGCAGACGCCAGAGCCAGACACAGAACAACCATCAAGCCAAATTTTCGCTGCATTACGAGAAGACCTGTGAATAAATCATAAAACCATCACAATATTATATGATAAGGCAAAAAACGAAAAAGTCAATCAGATCAGCCGGTGTTCACGGTTGGCGCGGGTGTCTTCAGTGCCCCCATAAAGGCCGCCCAGGATCAAACCCACGACCGCTCCGAGAGGAAGGTACAGGCCATTGTTCAAAACAAGAAATCCCATAGCGATCCCAAAGAGCAACCCCGCGATCAAACCGTAACTCGCGCCCAGGCGCGCATAATACTGCGGCGGAACCAGACGATGCGCTTTGACAAAGTGCTCGCCCATCAACCGCAATTGCTGGAACTGGTAATGTCGCTGCGCCTTGGAGCCTGGCAATTCCTGCAACTCTTCTTCCAGGCGGGTCAAGGTATGCTGAAAACTCCGGCACGTCTGGCAAGCATCGGACGAGTCCTTAACCCGCAGGGCGACACGTAACATAAACTCCACCTGATAGCTGCGCCATTGTTTCGCGGTGAAGTCAGGCCGATGTTCCTCGATGTCTTTGACCAGTTTGCGATACCATAGATCGTCTTTATACATACATTCCTCTCCGTAGAAAAGATGTCAAAATTTGCGCATGACAAGAGGCAAGTAGACATAGCGAGCTTCGCCCCAGACGCCAAACAGCGAGAGGTGATTGAGTCGTGAGACCAGCACACCGGTCTGCGCGGTAGAGACCCTGGTGATGCCTGACGTCACCCAGGCTACATTATCCCAATAGTACAACGCCAACGTTCCTTCGTTGACCACGCCACGCTCCGCGGGCGTGTAGGCGATGGAAATCGTGAAAACTGTTCCGGGGACAAGCTGCGCCGGTTTTCCCGTGCTGCTGTAAACGGCTGTGGCATTGAAGAAATGGTTTATCCCAGACAGATCGTCAAATGGGGGAACAAACGCCGTGGGGACCGGCGCGTGTCGCAGCACAACCGTATCGGTGAAAGCGCCTGGCGGGAACATATACGTCGTTCCGTCGTACTCCGAGACGAGTGCACCGCCACTCGTCGAGACAGTACCCGACGCGAGTGGACCGTACCAGAGAATGACCACGCCGCCATGCCCGTCCGCCACATAAATATACTGCCCCACGGCGGTGTACAGCGCCTCGCCCGGCGTGTCATAGTGCCCAATCTCCGTCGGTGAGGCCGGATTGGCGACGCTGACGAGACGCAGGCCGCTATAACCCGTCGCCACGTAGGCTATGCCGTTGACGACAGCTACGCCTTCGGCGCTGCCAGGCGTCGTCCAGGTCATCACCGTGCTCGCCGGCGCAGAAGCCACATTCACACCATACAGGCGACTTCCATCCACAAGGTAAGCCATCGTCCCCTCAACAGCAACGTCGGATACATTCACGCCTTTGGTTCCGGTGAAGAGGGTCGTTGGAGAGACGGGGTTGGTGATGTCAATGACCCGCAGCCCGCCACTTTCGGCGGCAAGGTAAACGCGATTACCGGCAAGCGCCAGGTCCAGCGCGTTGCCGGCGCTGTCTTCAAATGCCCGGGTAACAGGCTTGAGCGGATTGACAAGATCAGCGACGTGCAATCCACGCGCTCCTCCTCCCTCAGCGATATAAAGGTATCCTTGCCGGACGGCTAATGCGTATGCCCAACCGTTATACGTTGGGAACACGCCCTTCAGTGTGGGCGCCGTGAGCGTGGATATATCAATGATGCGCACATCGAGTCCGTCAGCGACATAGGCATATTGTCCAGCCACCGCTACACTCGCAGCGTTGCCCGGTGTGTCGTAATGTCCCACCTCACGAGGTTGCGAGGGATCCGCTACATCAAGAATCCGTAAACCACCATCATCGTCAGCAACATAGAGCAAGCGCCCGGCTAACAATAAACTTCGCGCATTGCCGACGATGTCATAATAGCCAACCTCAACCGGTGTTTCAGGGTACAACACGTTGATCGCCCGCAAGCCCCGGTAACGGTCAGCAACAAAAGCCGTATCATGGATCAAAACAACGGCAGAAGCCAAATCGGCAGTATCGAATACGGATGGTGAAATGGCGGGATTCACGAGGTTGATGATCCGTAAACCGTAGTAACCATCGGCGACATAGGCGTAATCACCGGCAACCGCCACGCCAGAAGCTACGCCGGGCGTATCGTAAGAGCCAGCAAAGACGGGAACGGGATTGGCGATATTGGCGACATACAGACCGGCGCCTCCCGCCGCAAGATAGGCCCGGTCTCCGACCGCCTCAATGTCCTGGAGGGCGCTCTGAGGCACAACCAATGTTCCGGCTACAGCAGGACTGGAAGGATTCGTCACATTCACGGCCGTCAGTGTCGTTCCACCAACGACGTAGGCGTAACTCCCGGCAACAGCCACGCGCTGTGCGGCAGTGACAGGCACTGATCCCACGGCGCTGGGGGTGGCAGGCATAGCCACACTGACGACGCGCAAAGTGTTGTCGCCAGCAGCGACGTAGGCGTAATCCCCGGCGACGGCGACGCCATTCGCGCTGACTGGCGCAGCATAGTAGCCCACAATCGTCGGCTGGACCGGATCGGTGACGTCCACCACAAACATACCACCCGTTCCGGCAGCGACGTAGGCATAATTTCCGGCCACGGCCACATCCCCGACGATGGTCGGCAGCACATCTGTCTGTCCAGCCAGACTGATGAGCAGCGGGTCGGAAACATCAAGTACAGCCAAGCGCGGCCCTACCCCAACGTAGGCGTAATCCCCTTGCACGGCGACCGCATACGAAGCGCCGCCGAACTGCCCAACGAGTTGCACATCCGTGGCATCAACAGGAGGGATAGCGTCCGCCAGCACTGGGATAGCCGAAGCGAGCAGCACAAAAACCACGCCAAAACAGATCAACGCACGCAGGTTTTTCATTGCAATCCTCCATCCGTTCGTAGTACACATCAGTGCGTCTCTACGGCAGTAAAGCGCCGACTACAATCCCAAGCTAGCGGGCCAGCGCCCCCATCGGATCCCACGGCGGGAGCACGACCGGCTCGGTTTCGAGCACCGCCAGCAAGTCGGGCGAGAGATAGCGCTTGCTCACGGCGATCTCGTACAGGTATTCCTCGAACCAGCGATCTGTCATCAGCATATAGCCCTTGTCGCCGCGTTCCGTGCCCCAACTGTTCTCGACGCGCCATTTCACCGGATGCCCGGCCTCGTCCAGGTCAACGCCGGTGAGCAGCATCGCGTGGGTCATCCGGCTGTGACCGTAGTCCAGCCGCCCCGCTTTGTCGAGGGCGAACGGCACACTGTACACCAATTCGTAGTCGTACACGTCCATATCCAGGAGACCCAGATCCCCCTGCAACATCTGGCCCACATCGCTACCAAACCAGACGGCCTGCCCATCAACGATGCTGTCCGCCGCCGCTTTCTTGAGGACTGCGGCGTCCGCGTTGAGATAGCGCACCGGCTGCCCACCGACGACATTGCCGAGATAAGCCACGGTGTAAAGCTTGTTGTAGGGCTTGTCCTGCGTGGGCGCGTTGATGAGGCAGACCATGTCGTCCAGATCAATGCCGACGTACTCCGCGTAGAAGTCCTGCGGCGTGATGACGCCGTGGCGGTGAAACGCCTTGTCCTTGTCGCGCCACGCCCACTCGAAGCTGGCAGGCGGCGCGCCGAAGTGAATCGTGAGCATACGGTGGAAGTCCGTGAGCATCGCGGCCTTGGCCTGCCGCAGATCGTCCACATCGGCGCCCTGCGCGGACATCTCACGCAGCGTTTGCGCGAACTCACGCAGCTTGGCTACAAGGCGGTTGTTCATCAAACGCGACGCCGCGCTGCTCTTGGTCTCCGGCATTGCCGTCTTGGGAACGACGCCGTACTTCTTCACCAAACTCACGAACATGTCCCACTGCCCGGCGTCGGGGAGCGGGTCGGCGAGCAGCCACATCACCAGCCGCCCGTCCAGCGGTTCGGCGCGCGTCTCGATGATGTTTTCCAGGAAGAAGTTAGCCTTTTCCAGCTTGTCCCAGTACATCAGGTAGGCCTGGGAGAGTTCGAACTTCTCCATCTTCAGGTTCATCTTCTGGATCGCCGCCAGCCGCAGCAGGTTGAGACCGGCGAACATCCAGCAGCGCCCGGTTGCGCCCTGATCCGTGGCCTCCGGCGTCTCGATGAGGTGCGAGTAGGTGTGATTGATGCGATTGACGCTCGCGCGGTTGAGCGCCACCGCCGCAATGTCGTTCTGCGCCACGGCATTCGCCGCCAGGCGGTTCTTGGGATCGGCGTCGAATGCCGCCGTAAACATTGCCAGATCGTCGGGAGTGATGTTGGGTTGCATTGTGTATTCCTTTCCTGTAAAGTATCTCAGTTATCCGATAACTGAGCGTTGCGTGAGGTAATTTTCCAGATCATCCATTGTTTGCCCAAAGGCTTTTTCTAAATCAACATTATGCACGTCAGCAAGGACGATAATTGACCATAAACAATCGGCCAATTCGTGCGCCAGCTTGCTTTCCGCATCGGGGATCATTCGCCGCCCGCTCTGCGCCATGACAAGCTTGACCAGATCGCCGACATCGCCTACGAATCCCAGGGCCAGTTCTTCGTTGGTCCAGGAGATACCGTAGTTTTACTGCTCGAAGTCACGGTAGAGTTTGCAAATGGACAGAGCACGCTGGATCAGGTCGTTGAATTCCATGTTCTCCAGCCTTCTTTACAAAAATGAAGGAGTGGATTTCCTCCCACTCCTTCATTATAGCCAAATACCCCAAAATAGACCACTCCCCTACTTCAACGCCTCCTGCCCCGCGAACTTCCGATACGGCGAAAGCACCTTCAGCACCTCGCGGTCCTCCGCCGACAAGTCCTCCTGCGCGACCATCCGCGCGAGCAGTTCACCCAGGCCGGGGCCAAGCATGAAGCCTTGCCCGCACATGCCAATCGCCATCAAGTAGCCGCCGACCTCCCGTGCCCATCCGACGAGCGGCGAGCCGTCTGGCGTCATCGGGTAGAGGCCGCGCCACGTGCGCCGCACGCGAAGGTTCGCCAGAC
>DAOLUH010000016.1:0-103880 GCA_035420085.1 Anaerolineae bacterium | reverse complement strand
CTGTGGACGGCGGCCATACATCCAATCGGCGACTCGGCCATATGCACGGCCATCGAGACGCCGTACTCCTGCGCCAGGTCGCCGATCTTCTTGTTCTCGTAGATGCCGCCCGACGTCAGCAGGTCGGGGTGGATCACCGACACACCGCCCGACTCGAACAGCGGCTTGAAGTTCTCCTTCAGGTAGATGTCCTCGCCCGTACAGATCGGCGTCGTGCAGGAATTCGCCAACCGCACGTACTGCTCCGTCATCTGCCAGGGGAGCATGTCCTCATACCACGCCAGGTTGAACTTGTCCAGCCGGCGCGCGATCTTGATGCAGTCCTGCAAGCCGATATGACCGAAGTGGTCGGTCGCCAGCGGCACTTCATAGCCGATGACGGCGCGCACGTCGGCGACGTATTGTTCCAGGTAGTCCAGCCCCAGTTCGGTGACGTGGATGCCGGTGAACGGGTGCATCACATTCTGCGTCTCGGCGAATTGGCGGCGCATCGCCCACTGCGTATCAGGGTCGGCGCTGCGCATCTGCTCCCAAACTTCGTGGGGCGGCATCAGCTTGTGGATGAAGTCCGTCATCCCAGACAGTGCGCCCGGCACATCACGCAGCAGCCCAATGCCCACATCCATCTTGAGGAATGTGAAGCCCATCGCCATCCGCTCCTTGAGCGCCTCGCCCATCGCCGTGCCGGTGTTGCGCCCATGCAGATCGGTGTCGCAGTAGATGCGGATCTTGTCGCGGAACTTGCCGCCGAGCATCGCGTAAACGGGCACGCCGTAAGCCTTGCCCGCCAGATCCCACAGCGCCACCTCGACGCCGCAGACGCCGCCGCCCTGCCGCGCGTGCCCGCCGAATTGCTTGATGCGGCGGAAAATCTTGTCGATGTTGCATGGGTTCTCGCCCAGGATGCGGCTCTTGAGCATCAGTGCGTAGCGCGCGCTGGCCCCGTCGCGCACCTCGCCGTAGCCCTCGATGCCCTGGTTCGTGCTGATCTTGATCAGCGGGCAGCGCATCGGCGCACCGACAATCGTCGCCACCCGCATATCCGTGATGCGCAAGTCCGACGGGCGCGAGTTTGTGTTGACGTGGTTAAGTGTCTCTTCGTAAGTGGTCATTCATTTTCTCCTGTGAATAGTGATTGGTAGTTGGTAGACAGTAGACGGTAGACGGGGTTTTTCTCCCCTGTCTACTGTCTACCGTCTGCTGTCTACTTTCTATCTGGATCATTCTTATGCACATCGCGCACGGGCGGTTCGGGCGGCAATTGCGGTAGGCGGGCCTGGGCGCGGGATGCGCCGGCGAGCATCTCATCGTAAACGTCGCCGAGGTCAAGCCGCTCCAATGTCGCTTGCGTGGGCCAGCCAGTGGTCACGTCCCATCCGCGCAGGCGCAGGTATTCGTCCATCACGGGGTCGAATTTTTCGCGTTCCAGCGCCATCCGCGTCCCCAGTTCCGGGTTCACCCAGTTCTCGTCGTACTCGAAGCTTGGCAGCACGCGCTCGTCCATCGCGCGGTCTTTGGCGAAGTGCCGGATGCTGATCGCGCGCTCGAGGTTGAGGACGCGCTCCGCCGCCCGCGTGAATTCGGCCATATCCCATTCCGTTCCCGTCCCGGCGTTGAACAGGTGGACATCCACATCCGGCCCGTCAATCACCTCACCTTTCGCCGGGTCGCCGATCCGGCAGAAGCGGTCGGGGCTGGTGTGGCTGTAGATCAGCGGGAACACCTGATCGTCGGTGGGCAAACAGTCTTTCATCACCGAGCGCAGGCCATGGTAGGCGGCGGGAATCGCCTTACCCTCGTAGCCGCTGAGCGGATCGAGCGTGTCGGCGCGCCCGTACACGCGCTCGCCGATCGCGCGCATTTGATCCCAGGTGATCGCGCCCTCCTCGCCGGGCTTGCGCCAGCCGAACGGTCCGCGCATCATCACGTTTTGCACGTAGCCGTGCGTGCTGCTGGCGGGATCGCGGGTGTCCATAGCCCAGTGCAGCGCGCCGACGATCCAGAAGGGGTAGACGATACGGTTGACGAAGGCCGCGTGCCCGTCCCAGTGCCCGGAATAGCCCCAGCCGGTGTAATAGCGCCGCACCAGATCTTCGCCCAAGCCCAGTTGGAACGCCGCGCGGTAGCCGCCTTCGGCCAGCGCGTCGCCCATCCCCTCGCGGTGCGCCATTGCATCCAGCAGCGCCACCCAGAAATCGAGCGAGTTCCAGTCAAGGGGCATCCCGTTGATCTCGGAGAGCACCCCTTCGTACTGGCACGAGCGCAGCCAGGGGACGACGCCCACGAGCATATCCCAATGATTGATGCCCAGGCGGTTGGCGTGCATGTTCAGCTCGAACGCCTGGCGGAAGTCGAAATACCAGTCGTACAATCGCCCCGGCCCGGTGCCGGCGAACACGCCGCTGACACACGCCATCGCGCCCGACCATTTCTGATCGAAGTGGCAGCCCTGGATGCCGGTCACTTCGACGCGGCAGGGGGTGGGACAGTACATCGTGCACGGCGCGAGGCGAATCTTTTCCACGCCCTCATTTTGCAGACGCTCGGTCATCCGCTGGATGAAACGCTTGCCCGGACGCGAGCCTTGCACTTCCGTCGCAATGTCGCGGTAGAGCGTCTTCAATCGTTCGGGATGGGCCACGGAGACCTTGCCCGTGCCGCTGACCGTGATCGCCTTGAGCTTCTTGCTGCCCATCACCGCGCCGAAGCCGCCTTGCCCGGCGACCGATGAACTGCCCGTGTGGATGGTGGCAATGCGCGACAGGTTCTCGCCGGCCGGCCCAATGGTCAACGTCTTCACCTGCGCGCCGTCGAGCGCCTGAATTTCCTTCTGCGCCAACAGCGCATCCATGCCCCA
Source organism: Anaerolineae bacterium (assembly GCA_035420085.1). Classification (GTDB taxonomy): domain Bacteria; phylum Chloroflexota; class Anaerolineae; order B4-G1; family SLSP01; genus DSWT01. The sequence goes on along the minus strand of DAOLUH010000016.1, from coordinate 101,023 downwards.
CAGTGCGTCGGCCGGCAGCAGGCTCACTTCGTCGTCGCGGATGAGCAATCGCACCGGCGTCTCGCTCGCACCGGTAATCACGACGCCGTCGTAGCCGGCCTTCTTTAGCTCGTGGCCCCAATCTGCGCCAATGCTGGCCCGCGAGAACCACGTGTAAGGCCAGCACTGCGGGCTGAACGCGCACACGTTCGTCCGCCCAGAGTAGGGGGAAGGTGCGCCGGTGAGCGCACCGGGCATCACCATCAGCGGGTTGCGCGCGTCGAACGCCTCCACGGGATCGGGGTACTCGTCCCAGAGCACCTTCGCCGCCAAACCGCGCGCTCCGATAAACTGGTACGCATCCTGCGCCGTCTCCTGCGCCCAGATGCGCCCATCCGACAAATCCACGCGCAACAACCGGTTGCGCCAGCCGTAGAGCGGCGCGAACCGCTCCAACGTTACCGTTTTAGTCTTCATACGAACCCTTTTCTCCTTACGAACAGATGCAGCGTGCAGGTGTAAACAGACAAGGGGTAGTTTACTTGTTTTTTGGATATTGGCAATCAGTTACTAACCAAAATCTAACGCAATTATGCAACAAGGGGCTACACGCCGAGTTGATGTGTCAAATCACAATAATGCCGGACGCGCGCCAGCGGCGTATCCGGCGTCACCGGGCTGCCCAGGCTCATGATGAAGCGGCTGCGATTGCGCCGTCCGGCGGCGATCTGTCGGGCGATTTCGGCGCGCAGGGTGTCGTCGTCCGCCTGCTCCAGGATGCCCACTGAATCCAGATTGCCGAGCACGACCATTCGCCCGTTGACCCGTTCCGCCACATCCGCAATGTCAATCGTGAAGCCTTTTTTGCTCTCTTCCAACGCCAGCGCGTCCGCGCCGGTGTCGATCAAAAGGTCCCATTTGCCCGCTGGATTGCCGCAGAAGTAGTGGATGCCGACCATCCCTACCGCGTGGAGTTCGTCGGTGATCTGCCGCAGGTAGGGCAGGTTGAACGTCCGGTAGTGCTGCGGGCTGATCATGTCCATCATGCAATCCTCGATCCACACGCCCAACGCGCCCAAACGCGCCGCCGCGCGAACCTGCCCAATGCTGTATTCGGCGAACCGCTGTGCGGCGTAGTGGACCAACGCGGGCTTATCAATGAGATGCGTCATCATCCCCTCGAAGCCCCACATATAATAGCACGTCCACAACGGCCCAGCGACGTAACCGAGCGGGAAGCGCGCCGCACCCCAATCGCCGAGGATGTGCTGCGCTAAATCGCCACGCCCATCGGCCAAACCGTAGTCGCCGGTGTGCGGATCAATGAGCCAGGCATCCACTTCCTCCGGCGTCTGCGGCAGTTGCGCCGGGTGAACCGAGGCGACTTCGCGCCCGCTCCATCCGCTCACCTGCGGCGACGCGAGGCGCTGCGTCTCGCCGGTGTGCCGGTTAAAGCGATACACCTGGCTTCCCTGCGCCACAAGGGTGACGTGCGCGCGTTCAGCGTAGGATGCGCCTTCCGGCAGCAGGAACCAATCCTGCCCGATGGCCTCTTCCACCTCACGCCGCCACGCTGATTGCGTCTCGATGTCGGGTGTCACACGCACCCACCACGGGCGGTTGCTCAGTTGCGTCCAGTGGTCGCGGATGAAGATGTCTTCGTAGCAAATCACGGCGGGGATTTCAGGCGTCCCCTCCGGTGAAAACGCCGCCAGTATTTTGTCGCGTCCGTTCATCTGTTTCATCTCTATATGAATGTAGTCGTTACGCAATTCATTGTCTTTCGACAGGATTCACAGGATGAAGAGCCTTTCCAGTCCTGAAAATCCTGTTCATCCTGTCCCAAAAAGGGCAAAGTGCAATTACAGTTGGGTATCCCACATCCCGCAAAAGGGTTCCACCGGGCTGACGCCCTTGAAAGGCGAGCGCCCCACGAGCTTATTCACCAAAGCCCTGAGCGTCGTCTCGCTGGAACTGTAGGTGTTGATGTAGGTCGGCACGCGGGGGACGTCCAGCAAGTGGTAGGGGTTTTCGACGGAAATGAACAGGGTCGGCACCGAGGTTATGTAAACCGGCACGTTAGCGCCCATCGGCTGCGCCCACTCGATGCGCACCACGGTCTGGTTGCTCTTAGTCGCCAGTTTCGCCAGGTAAATGATCAGGTCATATTTTTCAGTGATGGCGGTGGTGGGCTGCATCCGCCCCTCCATGCCCCGGCTGGGATCGAAACGCTCCACGGCAAAGCCTTCCTCTTCCAGCAGACGAACGAAGATCTCGTGGACCGGCGTTTTATCCCAGTCAAAGTACCCTTCGCTGCTCTGAATGTCGTAGAAGAGGACGCGCTTGAACCGGTCGGGCGAAATCGGAAGGAGGTTCTGCAGATCTTTGACCAGGGTGATCCCTTTATCGGCGCACTCGGCGGCCCAGGTTTTGTGTTCCGGGTTTGCCAGCGTTTCCATCGCCGTGGCGGGTGAAGGGAGCAGACTGCCTTCGCGCTGTTTCTGATGCAGCTTGAGGGCCGCCTTCAGCCCCAGAATGCGCCGCAGGGCGTCCTCCAATCGCTCCGGGGTGATGACGCCATCGGCGACCCCCTGTTTCATAAATCTGAAATCCTCTTCGAGATTGCGGGTGAAGAGGAACATATCGCAACCGGCGGCGATGGTCTGCGGCACGGCCTGCGCGCGCGGCATAGGGATAAGCATCCCCGCCATCGAGGTGGCATCCGTGACGACCAGCCCGTTGAAGCCGAGTTGCTCGCGGAGCAGTGTCGTGATCAATTCGTAGGAAAGGGAAGCGGGCAGGATGTCTCGATCCTGGATGCCCGGATTCAGCTTGCGAGAATAGGCCGGCTGCATGATGTGCCCGGCCATGACAGTCAGCGCGCCGGCGTCAATGCAGGCTTTGTACGCCGCGCCGAAAGTAGCATCCCACGCTTCGCAGGACAGGCTGTTGATGCTGGTGACGAGGTGTTGGTCGCGCTCGTCCACGCCGTCGCCGGGGAAGTGCTTGATGGAAGCGGCCACGCCCTGCTCCTGGACGCCGCGCACGTATTGCACGCCCATCCGGCGCACCCGTTCTGGATCGGAACCGAACGTGCGGGTGTTGGTGATGGGATTGCGGAAGTTATAATCAATGTCAATGATGGGGGCAAAGGCCCAGTTGCCGCCCACGGCAGCCCCTTCGCGCCCGCAGACGACGCCCAACCGGTACGCCATCTCGTCGTTGTCGGTGGCCGCTACCTGCATAGGCGAACCCAGGCTTGTGCCTTCCAAGACCATCCCCGCGCCGCCCCGCTCAAGGTTGGCGGCGATGAGCATCGGGATGGTGGAGTTTTCCTGGAGGAGGCGCACAGTCTTCACTACCTCCTGGGCCGGCATCACCCGGCACATCAAACCACCAGGTTTGACATCCAGCGCCAGGTGTTTGAGATACGCTTCATCGCTGGAATAAGCGATCAGGCAAAACAACTGCCCAATTTTCTCGTCGGCGCTCATCCCGGCCAGGGTGGTTTCCACCCAGCAGATGTCTTCGTCGCTCAGGTAAAAAGGCTTGGCTTTCAGATCTACCATAGAATACCTCTAATCGAATTTGTTTACCACGCCCGCGAATCAGGCACATCCAGCCACGCGCCGCCGTTGGCGATGGACGCCTGGCTCACCAACCCCGGCAACGTCATATCCATCGCCTCGTGGATGCCGATGGGGCACGGCGTCCCCGCGACGATGCTGTTCACGAAGTCCAGCACCTCGAAGTAATCCCCGCCGCCGTGCCCGGCCTTGAGCGCAGCCTCCGGTGGATTGCGCCACATCTCCGGCATGTAGTCCTGTTCCAAATTGGATAGGTCAATCCACGTGTTTTTGTCCTTGCAGATGTCAGCCAACCAGATTTTGTGCGGTTGTCCAGGGACTCGCGCCGATTCAAACGCACCCTTTGTCCCTTGCAGCACGTGATTGTGCATCGCGTGCGGGCGTTCTGATAGCATATCCACGCGGATTTTGATCAGGCTGCCGCGCGCGGTCTTGCACAGCATCACGCAACTGTCCTGATTTTCGTAGAAGTCGCCGCGTGGGTCGCGGTAGTGATGCCCGCTGCCCTCGCAGCTCACGCGGACAACGCGATCCGCCGGTTTCCCCGGCTCCGCCGCAAACCATTGCAGGATCGGTCCCAGGCTGTGCGTGCCGTAGGTGACGCCATCAATGCCGGTCTGCCAGCGTCGCCGCCAGGGGGTGATTTCGTTGAGTTCCTTCAGTTCGTGGAGATATTCGCCTTCAGCGTAGTAGACCTCGCCGAACAGCCCGCGCCGCACCAGTTCCTTGACCAGCACGATCGGTTTGGCGTAAGTGTAGTTTTCGGCCATCATATACGCAGCCCGCGAGCGTTGGGCGGCGGCCACGAGCGCGCGACATTCTTCGATGGAGACGGACGCCGTCACCTCGCTCAGCACGTGGATGTGGCGTTCCAGCGCGGCGATGGCCTGCGGCGCGTGATACTGCATCGGCGTGCCGATGACCACGGCGTTAATCTCGGACTTTGCCAGCATCTCGTCGTAGTCAGTGTACGTCTCCGTTGCGCCCAGGACGCGCGCGGCCTCTGCGAGCGTGTCGGCGCGCACGTCGCAGACCGCGTGGATGCGCGTCAGCGGATGCGCGTCGAAAGCGGCGCGAAAACTCGCCCCGCGCCCCGCCGCGCCAACAATGCCGATGTTCAGTTTTTCGATGAGCGCCATATATTATGCCTCCTTTTGTTTCAGCCACGCCAGGGCATCAGTCTGATCGGCGCGCATTTGCTCGATCAAAGCCTCTGCCGATGGAAAGCGCAATTCCTCGCGCAGGCGGTGCAGGAAGTCCAGGTGCAGCCGCTCGCCGTAGATATCGCGCGAGAAATCGAGCAGGTAGGCTTCGACAGTGCGCAGCGCGAGGTCGAACGTTGGCCGTGTGCCGATGTTGACCAGCGCAGCAAAGCGTTCTGCGTGCAGGTGCGCCGCGCAGATATAGACGCCGTTCGCCGGCAAAAGCTGATCGTCGTTGAGCTGCAAATTCGCCGTGGGGAATCCGAGCACCCTGCCGCGTTGGTCGCCATGCGCGACGATGCCGCTCAGCCGGTAAGGACGCCCCAGACAGCTGTTGGCCTGCACGAGATCGCCATCCTTTAGCGCGCGCCGGATGCGGCTGCTGCGGACAGGCAGTCCCGCCCAATGCACGTTCTCCGCAAAGATGTGCACCGCAAATCCACGGCGCGCGCCCAGCGCTTGGAGAAAGGGGATATTCCCTTCATGGTTGTGCCCCAGCGCAAAATCCGGCCCGACCCACAGACCGGCCAGCGCCAGCTTCTCGACGAGCCACGTAACGTAATCTGTCGCCGAAATCAGCGCCACTGTGCGGTCGAAGGATTGCACAACGATGCCATCTGGTCCCAGCGTCTCTATAAATTCGAGTCGCTCCTCCAGGGTAGAAAGCACACCATGATGGTTGTGCCCCAAAACCTGGCGCGGCAGTGGATCGAAGGTCAGCACTACTGCCTGCATACCGGCGCGGTGCGATTCGGCGACCATCTGCCGGATCAAGGCCTGATGCCCAATATGGACGCCGTCAAAAGCCCCGATGGTCAATCCTGTGGGGCCAGCCAACGTTAAAGCTTCAACATCTCTTCTTACCCACATACATCCCTCTAAAACGTAAGGCGTCAAACGTAAAAGAATTACGTTTTACGTTTTACGTTTTACGTTTTACGTTTTACGCTTCATTTTCTCCGCAGCACGAGCAGGCTGATCCCCTTCTCGCGCTTGCGTTTTTCGATCCGCCATTGCTTGCCGGGCTGAATGGCCTTTTCTAGCCGGGTGATGGGCGTCGAACCGGCGGTCACGCACAATATCCCGCCCGGCGCGAGCTGCGCGGCGGCCTGTTGCGCCAGCAATTCTGCTGCCGCTTGCCCTTCCTCTTCTCGTATAGCGCCGACGATCAAATCACCAGTTTGTCCTGCAGCTTGTTGGGATAGACCAACCTGGTGCGCCGTGGTGATGTGCGCTGCGGGACAGCCATTCTGGATGAGGTTGTAGCGCGCGCACCGCAGGCTCAACAAGTCGCGGTCCACCAGGGCGACAGCATCAGGCTGGAACAGCTTGCACAGCGCGACCGGGACGTGTCCTTGCCCTGGATTGAAGATGACCGCACGGTTGACTTTCGTTTCCCGTAACATCAACAGCCCTTCCACCAAGAGCGCGCTGCGGTAACTGAGGCTGTCGAATTCCGGCAATCCGCGCGCGGTTTGCATGGAAAAGGTCAGTTTGCCAGCGGAAATCGTTACGTTGTCGCGGTGATAGAGTCCGGCGGCGAAACCACTCTCGAATGTACGCAGTTTGTCGCGGTAAGCCGCAGCAAAGCGATAGTGGAAGATGGCGTGACCGGCGCGTGCCTCCTGAAAGATTATCTCAATATCGGGATCATCCAGGATGCTCGCCACCGTACTTTCCAGCGCCGCCACCACGACGATGGCGACCATGCCGTCCGGCGTGAGGAAGTGGTCGGCGTCATGCAGCAGGCTGGCGATGACCGTTTCGCCCGCCTTGCCGGGGATGTTGGAGATGACGAGGTCGAAGTCCCGCGCCGTCACATCGTCATACCCCAGGCTGCCGTAGACAGCCACATCCGCGATCTGGTTGAGCGCCGCGTTCTGCTGTGTATAATCCACAGCGAGCGCATCCCGATCCACCAGATGAACGACGCTGCCGGGGTACAGCTTTTTCAACGTCAGTCCCAGCGGGCCATACCCGCAGCCGAGGTCGAGGATTTTGCGGAAAGGCGGCGCCTCGTCGAGACTGCGCAGCAAGCGCGCCGTGCCCACGTCAATCTGGTGACTGCTGAACAAGTCCTGACTGACATTGAATTTAAGCGTCTGCCCGGCGTGATAAAAATCGAGGGTTTTCTTGTAATAAACGTCTGGCATATAACCTCGGTAAGAAAGAATCGGCGAATCGGCAAATCAGCAAATCAGCAAATCGGCAAATCGGCGAATCAGCAAATCGGCAAATTTGTGCTGTGGCCGGCTCTGAACTATGCCACCGTAGCAAATTTGCTTATGGTCTCACTCTGCTGCTGAAAAGACCAGCTTGGGCCGCCAAACGCCCGGTTCGACCGGGAGCAGCACGGCGACGAGACGCCCGGCGGCATCATGCGCCTGCACCATCGCTGCATCGGATGGCCCATCTAACAGGAATGTCTGGCCGTAGCCGACCGCGCGTTCTTGTTCCGGCGTAAGTGTGATCACGGGCAGTCCCGCGAGCGCCGTCTGCGGCGGCAGCAAAGCCTCGGCCAAACGCCCTGCATCGGCCAATGCGCGCAGTTCTTCCAGAGTGCGGCTGTCTTTCAGCCCAAACGCGCCCGCCGCTGTGCGGATGAGCGAAGTCAAATGCGCGCCGCAGCCGAGCGCCTGCCCCAGGTCGTGGGCCAGACTGCGAATGTACGTCCCTGCCGAGCACACCACTTCGATCGTCACATCAGGCAGCGTCCACTCCAGCACGTCCAGGCGGTGAATCGTGACCGGGCGCGGTTCGCGTTCCACTTCTTTGCCCCGGTGAGCCAGCTTGTAGAGCTTTTGTCCCTTGATTTTGACGGCGGAGTGCATCGGTGGAATCTGGAGGATGTCGCCCTGGAACTGCGCAAGCGCCGCTTCGACCTCGGCCTGGCTCACCGTCACTGGACGGCGCTCCACGAGATCACCGTCAGCGTCGTAGGTCGTCGTCGTCTCACCCAGGCACAGCGTAGCGCGGTAGGTCTTGTCGCACCCGTCAATGAACTGCACCAGCCGCGTCGCCGCGCCGACAACCACGACCAAAACACCCGTCGCCATGGGGTCGAGCGTGCCCGCGTGCCCTACGCGGCGCATTCCTGCCAGCCGCCGCACAGTATTGACGACGTCGTGCGAGGTCATCCCGGTGGGTTTGTTGACGACAAGGAGGCCGTTCATTTTCTAGCTGTCAGCCGTCAGCGTTCAGCAGCGCGCGAGTTCGGCGCGCAGGAGAGGCAGCACAAGCGCCTGTGCGCTGGGCAAGTCGCCTGAAACAGAACACCCGGCGGCCTGTTGATGTCCACCGCCGCCCAACACTTTCGCAATCTGCGCTACGTTGTAGCCGGGCCGCGAGCGCAGGCTCACTTTCACTGTGCCGTCGCGCATTTCGAGGAATGTCGCCATCATCTTCGCTTCGGCCACGCGGGTGATGAGGTTGCCCAGGTCGAGGTCATCGTGATCTTCGATGCCGAGCGCAATTTTCTCTTCCAGCGGAAACGTCGTCCAGGCCAGTTCACCGTCAAGCTGCAAATTACTCAACGCCACACCCCAACCGCGCATTTGCTGGTAGGGGACGGAGTCCAGGCTTTTTTCCATTACGCCAGGATAGTCGCCGCCGGCCTCGATCAGACGGCTGACGAACTTGAGCACGTCCGGTGACGTATTTGAAGTACGCAAACCGCGCGTATCGGTCAGGATACCGGCGAGCAAGCACGTCGCCATAGCGCCGTCCAGGGGCGCACCGAGCGCGTCAATGAGCGCCGCCATCGGCAGCGCCGTCGCCGCGGCTTGCGGCGCGACGAGGTTGACGTCGCCGAAGTTGTCGTTGGTTTCGTGATGGTCAATCACCAACAAGGGGAACGCGCCGCGCCAGTCCTCCTGGTAGATGCCACCGGTGCGGCCCAAGTCGCTCAGATCAACGGCGACGACGAGATCAAAGTCTGTATCCTGCGGCGCGACGTCGGTGTACATATCAGCGCCAGGCAAGTACATCAAGGTCGCCGGGATCGGGTGAACGCAGGCGAGCCGTGGGGTTTTGCCCAACCGGATGAGCGCCAGCCGCAATGCCAGCGCACTGCCGACCGTGTCGCCGTCAGGTCGAGGGTGAGAGATCAGCAGCGGGCGCTGGCTCTTGTGGAGCAGCCCCGCTGCTTGCGCTAAACTTTCCGAGGACTTCTCAGGCGACGGTGTCGGCATCGTCGAAGTCTTCCTCAAGGTCTTCCTCAAAGTCTTCCTCAAAGTCTTCCGCGATGTCTTGCTCATCCAGGTGACGCTCGAGCAATTCGTGGTGCAATAACGCCTCGATCCGCGCGCCGTGGGCCAGCGAAGGGTCATAGGTGAACACTAACCGCGGCAAACTCCGCAGGCGCAGCGTCGGCGCCATCTCGCTGCGCAGCCAGCCCGCCGCGCCATCCAACACAGTCTGTATCTCGGCGATCTCGTCCGCCGAACCGATGATGCTGTAGAACACTTCGGCGCGCGTTGTGTCGCGGTTGACGTCAACGTCGGTAATGGTGACATTCGCCAGGCGCGGATCGTTGCTCTCTTCGAGCAGCAGTTGCGTAATCTTACGCCGGATCATCTGGTTCACTCGCCCCAGGTATTTTTTGCTCATAATGTGACCTCCTTCGTGTAAAACGTAAACACGTAAAACGTAAATACGTAAAATGTAAGGAACACTTCACGTTTCACGTTTTACGTTTTATTCTATGCTGCCACCCGTTCCATCACGAAGAACTGCAAACGATCCCCCGCCTCGACAGCATCAAATCCTTCGAGTTTAACGCCACATTCAAAACTCTGCCGCACTTCGCGCACATCCTTGTCGAAGCGTTTGAGCGAGTTGAGTGAACCCTGGTGCACCACCGCGTTGTTGCGCAGCACGCGTACCTTCGCATTCCGTTGGATCACACCATCGGTGACGTAGCACCCGGCCACACGCCCAACTTTGGGGATGTCGAACGTCTGCCGGACCTGCGCTTCGCCGATCACTTTCTCGGCGTAGACCGGGTTGAGCATCCCTTTAACCGCCTTTTCGACATCGTCAACAATTTCGTAGATAATGTCATACGTTTTAATGTCCAGGTCTTCCATATCAGACATACGCCGCGCGGCGGAGTCGGTGTTGACGCGGAAGCCAATGACGATAGCCTCTGAGGCCAACGCCAGGTTGATGTCGGACTCGCTGATGTTGCCAGCCGCCGCGTGGATGACCTTCACCTTGACCTCATCGTTGCTGAGGCGTTCGAGGCTGTTGACGATGGGTTCAATGGAACCCTGGACATCGGTTTTGAGAACGATATTCAGCTCTTTGACCTGGCCCTCACGAATGCGGTTCGAAATATCATCCAGCGAAAGCGGGCGCACGACACGCGCCAGGTCTTTGCTGCGGGCTTCTTCCTGACGCTTTTGGGCGATAGCCCGCGCGGTGCGCTCGTCTTTGACGACTTCGAGACGGTCTCCGGCGTCAGGCACGTCGTGTAATCCAACGACGACGGTGGGCGTGGCCGGCGGCGCGGTGCGGTGCCGCTTGTCGTTCTCATCTTCCAACGCGCGGATTTTGCCCCAGGTCTTGCCGACAACGACGATGTCTCCAGTACGCAGCGTCCCGTTCTGGACCAAAACGGTCGCCAGCGGACCTTGCCGTTTATCCAAACGACCTTCAAGGACTGTGCCTACGGCATCGCGTTCGGGGTTGGCTTGCACGCAGGCTTCATCCGCCACCAGGAGAATCGCCTCCAGGAGATCTTCCAGACCAGATTGTTTTCTGGCCGAGACCGGGATCACCATCGTCGTGCCGCCCCACTCATCGGGCATTAACCCCTGGTCAGCTAACTGGCGTTTGACCACTTCAGGCTGTGCGTTGGGTTTGTCAATTTTGTTCAAGGCGACGATGATGGGGACGTGCGCCGCCCGCGCGTGGTTGATGGCCTCAATCGTTTGAGGCTGCACGCCATCGTCGGCGGCGACCACAAGCACGGCAATGTCGGTGGTGTTAGCGCCGCGCGCGCGCATCGCGGTGAACGCTTCGTGGCCCGGCGTGTCCAGGAAGGTGATGCGCCGGCCATTGTGTTTGATCTGATAGGCGCCGATGTGCTGGGTAATTCCGCCGCTTTCTTTACCGACGACGTTGGTATGTCGGATGGCATCGAGGAGGGAGGTTTTGCCGTGGTCTACGTGTCCCAAAACGGTAACGACAGGCGGGCGGCCGCACAGGTCCTCTGGCGCTTCCGTCGAGAGAAGAATCTGCCAGGCCGAAAGTTCTGTCTGTTTGTCTTCTTCCAATTCCGCATAAGGCTGTTTGGCCTCGAAGCCAAACTCACTGGCGATGACCGCCGCCGTATCAAAATCAATTTGCTGGTTGATACTGGCAAGGACCCCGTTGGTCATCAGGATTTTGATGATCTTGATTGGCGTTTCACCTAATAAATCGGCCAAATCACGGACGGTGATAATTTCTGGAATCGTGATTTCTTTCTGATCCATATTCAAACCTCCTCCTCTGTCAAGTTTTCATCCCCTGGATTGGCGTCGCCCGACTCCAGGGTTTCGGGAAGCGCAGCCGCGTACATCTGCAAAGCTGCGGTTTCCTCATCTGTCAGGGTTGTGCGCAAGGCTTGATTGAGCGCGCCGCGCTTTAAGGCGCGGGTCCAACACACGCGCTGGCGGCACAGATACGCGCCGCGGCCCTTCTGCTTCCCTGTCTGATCCACGACGACCCCACCTTCGGTGAGGTGAACCACCCGCACCAGGTCCCGCTTCGCGCGTTGGGCGCGGCACGCGACGCATGTGCGCGCTGGAATGTGTTTTTGCCGTGGCTGCTGTTTCTTTTTCACTGTCTACTCCACGCTATAGAAACAAAAGGGACGCCAGCAGTCTGTCTGGCGTCCCTCACGTCCCCTGGACGGTGAGTATCCCGCTAGGATAATCTTAATTCACGTCGTAGCTGCATCATGGATTGCATTTCCGACGGTAATCAGGACTTACAGAAAGACTGCATATCAATCACGTACCTAAAGCTAAAACTCATTCCCAAAATCGTCCCACATGTCCTTGTGACGGCGACGTTTGCGCACCACGAAAGTCTCGCCGGTTTTGTCGTCATACATGACGGTGCGGCCCTTCTTCTTCTTGCGCTTGTCCTTGCGGTCGTCATCCTCATCAACAAGTTCATCGTCCTCGAAGATATCAACGTAACTCTCGGCGAAGGTGACAGTTTTGTCCGTCTCGGTCTCCAGCGTCTCGACCGTTTCGACCGTTTCAACCGATACGTCAACCGCAACCGCCTCTGCCACTTCTGGCGCAGTTTCGACTTCAAGAGCCACTCCCGGCGCCTCAACGTCGCCGGCGACGGCTTCTGCCGGCAGCGCGACTTCTTCGGCAAGCGGTTCGCCCTCCGCTTCGACCACGACAGACTCCGCCGCTTCAACCAGAACAGGCGCCGCCACTGCTTCAACCGCCGGCGCTTCGCCCGCTTCGAGGTAGCGCAGGCCACTGGCGGTCACTGCATCTTTGATCTCACGCAGCGCCTTCACGCCGACGCCTTCAATCATCAACAGCGCCTCATCCCCCAATGCCACGCGCTCCATCACATCCCCAACGTTGCTGATACCGCTGTTGAGGAGGTGACTGTAGACTTTATCGGACAAAGCGAGGTCCTTGAGGTCCTTAGCGTAGGCGGCGCGCGGCACGCTGGCGCGCGCCGCCTGTTGCGCCTGGCGGCGTTCGGCGTCTGCCTTTTCCTGGGCCGAGCGGCGGGCGCGGGCTTGCCGCAAAGCCGGGCGATCCGCGTCGCGGCGCGTAATGAGCGCCTCACGCACGGCTTCCACCGTTGTTTTAATGATCCGGCGCTCCTCGTCGGTGTAGGGGTAATGCTCGCCTTCGTGGGTGCGCATAATGGTAGCCAGACGGGGAATCAACGGCGCCGCAGCAGGCTTGAGCGTGTTGACCAAATCGGGTGTGGTGTTGATCTGTTCCAAAGCCCACAAGGCGGCCTCGGTTGCGCCCTGAATATCAATCCGCCAGCCGGTCAATTTAGCCGCCAGGCGCGCGTTCTGCCCCGCACGGCCAATGGCCAGCGACAGTTGATCGTCGAGAACGACGACCGAAGCCGTGCGCCCGCCGGGGTTGCTCTCGTCCAGGACGACGCTGAGCACCTGCGGCATACTCAGCGCGTTGGAGATGTAAATCGCCGGGTCTTTGTTCCACTCGATGACGTCAATACGCTCGTCGTGCAGTTCGTTGGAGATCGTCTGGATGCGGATGCCGCGCATCCCCACACATGCGCCCACCGGATCGAGGCCGGGCTGGCGGGTGGAGACGGCGACTTTTGCGCGCATCCCCGCTTCGCGCGCGACGGCGTTGATTTCCACCTGTCCGGCGCGAATTTCGGGCACTTCCAGTTCCAGCAAACGGCGCAGCATCAGCGGGTGGCTGCGGCTGACGACAATTTCGGGACCGCGGGAGGTGCGCTTCACTTCCAGGACGTAGACCCGAATCTTCTGGTGCAGCATGTAGCGTTCCCCTGGAATTTGCTCACGCCGGGGCATGTGCGCTTCTTCCGTGCGTTCCAGGTGCAGCGTAACGCCATGTGGTGACACGGATTGAATCGTGCCGATGATGATCTCGTTTTCCTGGCGGCTGAAACGGTTGAACTGGCTCTCCCGCTCTGCTTCGCGCAGTCGCTGCGTGATCACCTGCTTGGCGGTCTGCGCGGCGATGCGACCAAAGTTGTGAGGGGTTACATCCACCATCAACAACTCGTCAAGCTGTGCGCCAGGCTTCAGTCCACGCGCCTCTTTCAACGTGATCTGGGTAATGGGATCTTCCACCGCTTCCACAGCGACCTTTTCCAGGTAGATGCGCGCCAGACCAGTCTCCAGGCTGATGTCAGCCGCGACATTTTGCGTAGCACCGACTTTCCAGTCGCGCCGGTAAGCCGTGACCAACGCCGCGCGAACTGCGTCCAGTACAACCTCCCGTGGCAAACTATACTCAGCGCATATTTGATTAAACGCCAGGGAGAACTCACTTTTCATGTCCCATCTGCCTCCCGCATCCCATCAGGTACGATTTACAAAGAAAAGTGGGGGACTCCCCACTTTTCTGGTGCGCGACCGCGCATCTATTTTCTTGTGCTTTGGATTATAACATACTTATGGGGTTTACGCAAGGGTTAGAATCGGTTTATGCACTGTTTGCCGACGCATTGTTATCTAACCTGACAAAGTTCTCGGCAACAAAACGCCCCGGAGACATTAAAAAACCATCCGGGGCGCTGCTATGCGGACTTATGAAAGTCACAGCTCAATGCTGTTTATGTTTCTTGTGATCGTCGTCGTCTTTCACAAAAACATTGAGCACCACACTGACAATACTGACGATGAGCGCGCCCCAGAACGCAGGCCAAAAGCCGTCGATGTAAAAACCCACGCCGAAATAGTTCGCCACCCACGCCGACAGCAGCAGGGTCAGCGCGTTGACCACGAGGGTGAACAGGCCGAGCGTGAGCATAATCAAAGGACAGGTAAGCAGCTTGAGCAGCGGGCGGACAAAGGCATTGGCCAGTCCCAGGATCACGGCCATCACCGCGTAGACGACCCAACCGCCGCCATCATCGACGTGGATGCCGGTCACCAACCACGCCGCCACAAACAGAGAAAACGCGCCAATCGCCCAACGAATGATGAGTTTCATGATGTCCTCCTAATCATAGTCTGATAGTCTTTAGTCACATAGTCGTCAGTCAAATAGTCTGGCTTCAACCATTTATATCTACGTTGAGGCAGCCAGAAGGTTTCAAGTGTAAAAGCAGGATTCACGAAGGCGCGGTTGTTTTTCACCGCAGAGATCGCCGAGGACGCCGAGAAACCACAAATTCTCTGCGCTCTCTGCGTACTCGGCGGTAGAATTCAGGTAATTTGCATAAGTTCTGAGAAAGCAAAGTTGCGCTAATTCTCCTGGCTGACGGCAAGTTCCAATTGGCGCTGGTAGAGCTGGCTGTACAATCCGCCGCGCGCCAACAGCTCTTGATGGCTGCCGATCTCACGGATGCGACCACTTTCCAGGGCCACGATCTTGTCGGCGTTGCGAATGGTGCTGAGGCGGTGCGCGATGACGAGCGCGGTGCGGCCCTTCATCACCTCGTCGAGCGCCTGCTGGATCAGGTACTCCGCTTCGGCGTCCACCGACGACGTCGCCTCATCCAGGATCAGGATGCGCGGATCGGCGAGGATGGCGCGCGCCAGCGCCAGACGCTGCTTCTGCCCGCCGCTCAACTTCACCCCGCGCTCGCCGATTTCGGTGTCGTAGCCCTGCGGGAGCTGCGCGATGAACTCGTGGGCGTAGGCGGCGGTGGCGGCGGCGATGATTTCATCGTCGGTGGCGTCGGGTTTGCCATAACACAGGTTCTCGCGCACGCTGGCATTGAAGAGGAACGTGTCTTGCAGCACCACAGCGACGTGGTGGCGCAGCGACGCGAGCTGCACATCCCGCAAATCGTGCCCATCCACCAACACCCGCCCGTGGACCGGATCGTAGAAGCGGCTCAGCAGGCGCGCGATGCTGGTCTTGCCCGCGCCGCTCGGCCCAACCAGGGCCACAACCTCACCGGGCGCGATGTGGAAGTCGACGTCGTGCAGCACTTCCTCGCCGTCCTTGTAGCGGAAGTGCACGTCGTCGAACGTCACGTCCCCCTCAACCGTCTCCAGTGGGATGGCGTCCGGCGCGTCCTGGATATCCGACACCTCGTCCATCAACTCGAAGATGCGCTCCCCGGCGGCGATGGCCTGTTGGAGGATGTTGTCGATCTCGGTCAGGCGGTTCAGCGGCTCGTAGAACGATGTGCTGTAGGCGAGGAACGCCACCAGCGTCCCCAGCGTGACCTGCCCGTTAGCAACCATCCGCGCGCCGAATCCCAACACCAGCGCCGTTCCCAGCAGCGCCAGGAAGCGCAGCGCGGGGAAGTATGTGCTCCACGCGCGGATGCTGCGCACCCGTTGGTGGTAATACTGCCGGCTGGCGTCGCTGAAGCGCAGCAGTTCCGGCTCCTCCTGGACGAACGCCTGCGTCACGCGGATGCCCGCCAGATTGTCCTCCAGCCGGGCGTTGATGTCGCCCAGCCGGTCGCGCGCCTGCCGGTAAATGGGACGCGCGTACCGGTTGAAATAGCGCAGTCCCATTGCGATGAACGGCACCGGGATCAGCACGACGAGCGCCAACCGCCACTCCATCGCCACCAGGATCGCCGATGCGCCCAATAGCCGCAGCAAATCCACCGCGGTCAGCGTGACGCCGTGCGTGACGAAGTTCTCCAGCGCCTCCACGTCGTTGGTGACGCGCGACATCAGCTCGCCGGTGGACGTCTGCTCGAAGAACGAGAGCGACAGCCGTTGCAGGTGCGCGTAGAGCCGCACGCGCAGGTCGAAGATGAAGCGCGCGCCCAGGACGTGCCGCACGTACTGTTCCGCCATACTGACCGCCTGCAAAAGCGCGTAGACGCTCACCAACCCCGCGATCAGCTTCCAAAGCTGGTTCAGGTCGCCTGTCGCCAGGACGCCATCGATGATGGATCGCTGGAACAACGGCGGCACCAGGCTCAGCCCGGTTTCGAGCAGCATGGCGATGGCGGTGAATAGCAGGGGCTTCCAATAAGGCTGTACGTAGGCGAAAAGACGTTTCAGGATGCGCATAGGATGACCTCTTCTATAAGTAAACCGCTCATCTCGCTAATCTACGCAAATCTCTGAGAAATTAGCGAAGATTCTCGTGATTCGCGGTTGAAATCTTCATGCTCGGTGCTCTATATTCAAGGTTGGCAAGCCCTACACTTCTGACTTGAGGGCTATTGATTCATAGACTTCCGGCAGCGCGCAGCAAGCATCGAACGAGACGATCTCATACCCCGCATCCCTGGCATAGCGGAGCGTCTTCTGCGACGGCAGTTCCATCCGCGCGACGCCCGCTTGCAGCGCCGCCAACTCGATGGCTTCACGCAGGGCGCGGGCACGCGGGCGCATGCAGCCAAGCGCGATTTCCGCCTCCGGGAACAACACCTTGACTTCGGCGACGACGTTCGCCACGGCCTCCGGCCCCGGCGCGGGCACGCTCTCCATCGGTGTACCGCGTGTGGGCGAGAAAACAATAACAACGACGACGCGCGGCATATCGCCGGAAGACGCAATAGGCCGCAGCAGCCTGGCTTCATCGCCGTTGTAGACGGTGACGTGCGGGACGACGTCAATCCCGGCGGCGCGCAGGGTGTGGTAGGCGGCGATATAGTCGGCGGTGGTCGCGTCCAGGCCGAGCACGCGCTGAATCACATCATCGCTTGGAATGTCGAGGGAGGCGAAATCCACGGTCAATGCGGCAGCCGTCGCCGCATCAATCAGGCCGGGATGCACGTTGAAGATCAATCCCGTCTCCTGTTTGGCCTGGCGGATGGCGTCCGTCATCGCGGCGAGGTTGAGGAGCGCGCCGTTTGTGTCCGAGCCGCCGCTCAGCAGCACGCCGAGCGCGCCGTTTTGCCGTAAAGCGCGGCAACGTTCCAACAACGTTTCCGGCGTGTCCGCGGGCAGCATCCCGCCGAGGTAGGTGGCGTCGCAGTGGCGACAGTGCAGCTTGCACGTCGCGCCGGAGAGCGAGAGCGGTGGGAACTTGGGGATCGGGTAGTAGGTCTTGAGTCGCACGTTACGCCGCCTTCAATAACGCCGCGACGACATCGTCCACATCCGCACCCACCACTTGCACGTCGCCGTCGAAGAATGTCTGCACGCGCTCGCGTAGCGCAGTCTCATCCAACGGCGCGCCGATCAAAAGCTGTTCGAGGTCTTCGATGGCCTCTTCGGGGTGCATAAAGAAGTCGCCGGTGATGTGCAGGGTTTGGATGAGCGGCGGGGTGTCGTCGCTGATCGTCATCCGCACGCGCAGCAGTTTGCCGCCCGCGGCTTTGTGATCAGCGCTTATAAGTCCAGGCCGGGTTGGCATAACGTTCCTCCTTCAGGCGTTCGGCGAGTGTCAATTCTTCAGCGGTTAATGGCCCGGGCACTAGCTTGATCTGCAACACCTCGGCAAAGCCCGCGCACATCGCTTCGATGACGGCGTCTTTGTCTACCGTCCCCATCTCGCGGCGGATGGACGTCACCCGCTCTTCGACGCCGGCGATGAGCTTGTCGCGGATTTTTTCACTGGGCACTTTGAGCAGGGAGAACATCAGGTGCGGGTTCACGTCGCAGAGCAGCGTGCCGTGTTGCAGGATGCCGCCGAAGCGCCGCGTCTGCGCGTTGCCCGAAATCTTCTTCCCGTTGACGAGGATGTCGTTGATCGGCTTGAATTCTGCGTCCAGGCCGAGCCGCCGGAAGCCGGCAACCAGCCCACCACATAGCAGGGTGTAGGAATCCAGCACCTTCCTGGGAATCCCCGGATAGTCGTCCTTGATCGCCAGCGAGTAGGTGATCTCGCTGCCGTGTTCGTGGAAGACCGCGCCGCCGCCGGTGAGCCGGCGAATCACGTCCACGCCCTTCTCGCGGCACACGTCCAGGTCCACTTCCTGCTCGATGCCCTGGAAGTAGCCGATGGACACCGCCGACGGTTTCCAGCCGTAAAATCGCAGGGTGCTTGGCGACGTGCCCGCCACCACGCAGCGCAAAACCGCCTCATCCAGCGCCATGTTGTCGAACGCGCTCATGTCGCCGGTCAGCAACAGCCGCCATTCCTGTTTAGCCATAGAACCTCCAGCACTCGCCAAAGTCTTTTTTGTCAGCAGATTAAGCGGATTTAGCAGATTGGTTTTGTAACGGTTAAAAATCTGCTTAATCTGCTAAATCTGCTGATTGAAATAGCGGCGTAACGCCTCGCGGGCGGCGGATTTTTCGGCGGGAGTGAGGGGGGCGGGATGGTTGTAGCGGTCGCCGCCGGGCCGCTCGTTGTACATCGGACGGTTGCAGTTGGGACAGCCGCTCGTGCGGAAGGGCGTCCCGGCCTCGATTGCGCGATCCAGCACCGCCGGAGCGACGTTGAGCGCCACGAGCTTGCCGCCGTCGAAAGTCATATCCTCCACCCGCACCTGACCGTGAGCGATCAGGTAGCGGGCGAGTTGCAGGGCGCGGTAGCGTTCCAGCGGCGGCGGGGCCAAATCCAGTTGCGTCCCCCGCACCGGCGTGAAGGCGAACAGCGCAATGGTGCAGCCCTTGTCGTGGAACGTCTGGAACGCCCGCACCAGCTCCTCGTCGGTCTCGCCCAACCCGGCAATCAGGTGCACCGAGCCGACGCCGAAGACCTCGACAGTCTCATCCACGAACTGCAGGTAGCGATTCCAGCTAAAGCCGGGCTTCATTTGATTGAACAGCGCCTCGGTCGCGCAATCCAATCCCACGCCCACACGCTCCACCCCTGCTTCTTTGAGCGCGACCAGCCACTCCTTGCCGACAGGGTTCATGCAGATTGACAGGGGCGCATCGGAGGCCGTCTTGAGCTGCCGAACAGTCGCCAGAAGATCGGTCAGCAGGTCGGGATACAGCAACGTCTGGATGCACATCCGCCGAACGGTATCATCCGTTTGGAGGCTTTCGAGCACGGCGGGCAGCTCGAATTCGGGCCAGATGACGCGCGACAACAATTGCCGGTCCGCATCGCTGCGGCGGGCTTGCGTGCAGAAGCGACACGCGCCCAGGCACGTCTCGCCGAGCAGCGTGTAGAGCGTCGTGGGCGGCGCGTCCATCTTCGCCGTGCGCAGTCCCAGGCTCACCGCCGAGCCGATGCTCAACCGGATGTACGTTGCCGTTTGTCGTGTTTCGTCATTCATCGAATTTCAATTCGCGTGTGTCGCGCTCCAGGCCCGTGCGCTGAGTCAGCAGGCCGTACATCTCAGGCCGCCGCGCGGCGATCCACGCCCGGCCGGTGGCGTGTTCGAGCAGGCTGGCATCCAGATCGCAGACGACCAGCGCATCATCCGCCGCCCAGGTCTCGACGAGGATGCGGCCATACGGATCGAGCACCATCGCGTTGCCCGTGCGAATTTCGTCATCGTCCACGCCGACGCCGTTCGCAAACACCAAAAAGACGCCATTGTCGTGCGCCCGACTGGGCAGCCAGCGCATCAGCCACCCGCGCCCTTTGTCGCCCAGGAACTCGCGCTCAATCGCCTGCGGATCGGTGTGGCGGTTCTCCCACAGGTGACGGTCGATCACACCCATCAAATGTGGATTCTTGGTGCGACAACCGCCGGTTTGATGCGGCGCCAGGATGACGTCGGCCCCCAGCAACGCCGTCATCCGCCCGTTCTCGTTCACGTTGTTGTCGTAGCAGATCAATATCCCCACGCGCCATCCCCAGGGCGTGTCGAAGACGGTGTATTCACTTCCACTCTGGATCAGCGGATGCTCGAACGCCTGGATTTTGCGATGGCGGTGCGTCGTCCCATCGGGGAGCGCCACGACGTAACTGTTGTAAAACCCAGTTTCGCTTTTTTCGACCAGACCGGCACCGATCCCGATGTTGTAGCGCGCCGCCAACGCCAAGAGACGTTGCGTGCTCGCGCCGTCAGGGATTGGCTCGGCGAGATTCTCCAACTGCGTCGGGGTGAGGTGGCGCATGAACCAGTAGCCGGTGATGCAACATTCCGGAAAAGCAATCAGCTCCGCGCCCTGGGCAGCAGCCTGCGCCACAAAGGCTTGGATCTTGCCGAAGTTCGCGTCCTTGTTCCCGGCCTGGCTTTCCATTTGTACAGCCGCGACCCGCAGTGGATTGGTCGGAAGTGCGTGTGTCCCGAAATCTGCCAAAGATTTATCCTCCTTTGCGCGTGCGCGTTGTTCCTTGAATCGGCGTCTACAGCAAGGTCATTATAAACGCACTGGTCACAAGTCAAAGCAGCGGCGTTGCGCAAAACTCAGGTTTTTCCATTTTCCCTGTTGACAGACACAGAAAAACCGTGTATGATATGTGTGTTCATTTGTTCAATCCTGTTCAAATGAACAAACAATCAGGAGGCATCATGCAAAGCGATCCCGAAACCCAAAAGCTACTCTGTAAAGTCGCCAAAGCCTACTATGAAGATGGATTGACGCAACAAGTCATCGGGCAGCGGTTTGGCCTCTCACGGATCAAGGTTTCCCGACTCCTCAGCCAGGCCCGCGAACAGCACATCATCCAGATTAGCATTGCCACACCGCCGGGATCGTATGTGGAGCTGGAACACGAACTGGAAGGTCGCTACGCGCTCGATGAGGCGGTTGTCGTTCCCACTCAGGACACCCCGCAAGCATTGCGCCAGGCATTGGGCCTTGCTGCCGCGAGTTGCCTGGTGCGCAGCTTGCAAGGCCACGAGACGCTCGCGCTGACGTGGGGCAACACCTTGCTCTCCACCGTCGCCGCGTTGCCGGCGAACCAATGGCCGGAGATGCGCGTGGTGCAAATACTCGGCGGTCTGGGGCATCCTGAAGCGGACGTGTACGGGGCCGACCTGGTGCACCGCGCGGCGCAGACGTTCGGGGCGAAGGCGCGGATGTTGGCAGCGCCCGGCATTGTCGCCAGCCCGGAGGTGCGCACGGCGCTACTGGCGGATGCGCAAATCGCTGGGACGCTGGCGCTGGCGGCGCAGGCGGATATTGCGCTGGTAGGCATCGGGCGTCCCACCGTCAATTCGGTGGTGATGCAGTCCAATATTCTCACCGAGGCGGAGTTCACGGCCTTACAGGCGCTCGGCGCAGTGGGCGATATTGGTCTGCGCTTCTTCGACGCCGACGGGTGCGCCATTCCGCACGCGATCAACGACCGCATCATCGGCCTGACTTTGGAGCAAATCCGCGCCATTCCCCGCGTCATCGGCGTGGCTGGCGGCCCGGAGAAATTCGAGGTTATCCGCGCCGCCCTGCGCGGTCAGCTCATCAACGTGCTGGTGACGGATGAGGAGAACGCGCGGCAGTTGGTGGGAGATGGAGTAACGAGTAGGAAGTAGGGAGTAGGGACAAGAGCGTGCTCATTTGTGATTCATGATTCTTGATTCATGATTCTTGATTCGTAATTCGGAGGGCGTATGGCGGCTTATTTGCTTGGCATAGATTACGGCACGGGCGGGGCGAAGGCGTGTCTGATTGACGAGACGGGCGCAGTGTTGGGGTTCGCGTTTGAGGAGTATCCGCTTATCCACGAGCATCCGGGCTGGTCGGAGCACGATGCGAACCTGTATTGGGACATCGCCTGCCGGTTAATCAGGGCGGTAATTGCGGAAGCGGCGATCAAACCGGCGGAGATTCGCGGCATTGCAGCCTCGTCCGCGCTGCCATCGCTGGTGATGGTGGACGCGCAGCACGCGCCGGTGCATCGGGCGTACAACCTGATGGATCGCCGCGCCACGGCGGAAGTGGCGTGGCTGAAAGAGCATGTGGGCGAGGAGCGCATCTTCCAACTGTCAGGCTATCGCCTGGAAGATCATCCCGCGCTGGTCAACCTGCTGTGGGAAAAGCGCAACCGTCCGGAAGCGTTCCGACGCATCCACAAGGCGCTCACCATTGACGGTTTCATCACGCTCAAGCTCACCGGCAAGGCAACGTTGCACGACTCCAGCGCGGCGTTCTACGGCGTGGCGTACAACCTGCGCGCAGGCCATTTCGATACGGCGATGCTGGACGAAATCGGCATTGATCCCGCGCTACTGCCGGAGATTTTCCGCTGCACGGATATTGTGGGCGCAGTGACGCCAGAAGCAGCGGCGCAAACCGGCCTGGTCGCCAGCATCCCCATCGCTGCCGGGCAGGTGGATTGCAACGCCAGTTGGATCGGCGCGGGCGCCATCGAGGAAGGCGATTTCCAGAGCAACCTGGGATCGGTGGGCAATTTCGGCATCATCCACCGGAGCAGCGCGTACAACTTCTCGGACGTGGGCCGGCTGATGATCAACTTCCCGTACACGGTGGACTCAGAGCATACCTACGTCACCGTGCCGACGACGATGACGGGTGGGCAGTGCATCCGCTACCTGCGCGATCACTTCTCGCAGGCGGAAGTCGAGACGGAGCGCGTGCTCGGCGTGTCGGCCTACGACCTGCTCAACCTGCAAGCCGAAAAAATCCCGGCCGGCAGCGATGGCCTGCTCATCCTCCCCTTCTTGATGGGCGAGCGCACGCCGATCTGGGACGTGGACGCGCGCGGCGTCATCTTCGGGCTGTCGCTCCACCACACCAAAGGCCATTTTGTGCGTGCGATGATGGAAGGTGTGGCCTACGCCATGTACGATTCATTCCGGCTCATCAAAGAAGCTGGCCTACCGGTGAACTACCCGATGGTGCTGAATGAGGGTGGCGCGGTGAGCAAACTATGGCGGCAGATCATCACCGACGTTTTCGACGTGCCGATTGCGCTGGTCAAACGGCGCACCGGCGCGCCCTACGGCGACGCGATCCTCGCGGGCGTGGCGACGGGCGTGTTCAAGGACTTTACCGTAGCAAAAGAGTGGGTGGAATACGTGGAGCCGATGGAACCCAATCCGGCGCACCACGCGCGGTATATGGAATACTTCGCGCTGTACAAGCGCATTTACGAGCACGTGAGGGCAGATTTCAAAGATTTGGCGCAGTTACGGAGTGCATAACTATGGAACTTTACGAACGGTTACAACAGCGCGCGGTGGCAGGGAATCCGATCCGCGTGGGATTGGTGGGTTGCGGGCAAATGGGGTCGGGCTTGGTGCATGTGACGCACCAAATGCAGGGCCTGGAGACGATGGCGATTGCGGACATTGATCCCCAGCGCGCGCGGGCGACGCTGACCGCACTTGGTGTTCCCACCACGGCGATTTGTGTGACAAATCGCCTCGGCGAAGCGGAAGACGCGCTGCGCGCCGGAAAATACGTGGCGACGGAAGACGCGCTGCTGCTGGCGCAGCTTCCGTCGCTGGACGCCGTGGTCGAAGCGACCGGGATGACCGAAATCGGCGCGCGCGTCGCCTGGACGTGTATCGAGCACAGCAAGCACGTCGTCATGCTCAACGTCGAGACCGACGTGACCGTCGGCCCGATCCTGCACCGGCTGGCGCAGAAAGCCGGCTGCGTCTACACCGTAGCCTCCGGCGACGAGCCGGGCGTCTGCAAGATGCTGTTCAACGACAACCGCGCGCTCGGCTTCGAGGTCGTCTGCCTGGGCAAGGGGAAGAACAACACCATTGACTTCGACGCGACGCCCGACAAATACCACGACGAGGCGTTGAGCAAGGGGATGAACCCCAAGATGCTGTCGGCGTTCAAGGATGGCAGCAAGACGATGGTGGAGATGGCGGCGGTCTCCAACGCCACGGGGTTGGTCCCGGATGTGCCGGGGATGCACGGGCCGTGCGTCGAAATCCCCGATCTCGCCAAAACCTTCATCCCGCAGGCGGATGGCGGCATCTTCAGCCAGCGCGGCTGCGTCGAATACAGCACCGGCAAAATCGCGCCGGGCGTGTTCGCCATTGTCACCTCGCAGGACGAGCGCGTCCACACGGATATGCGCTTTGTGGGGATGGGGCCGGGGCCGTACTACCTGCTGCTGCGCCCCTATCACCTGTGCAACATCGAAACGCCGCTGGCGATTGTGGAAGCCATGTTGTACGGCGAGCGCACCGTCGCCTCCACGCGCCTGGTCTCCGAAGTCATCCCCGTTGCCAAACGCGCGCTCAAGCCGGGCGACGTGGTCGGCGAAATCGGCTGCGCCGACTACCTGGGGCGCATCTACATCTATGAGGAAGCGCGCGCGCAACAGGCGATCCCGCTGGGCGTCACGCCGGGCGGCAAAGTGACGCGGCCTATTGCTAAGGGGGAACTCCTCACGGCGGAGAACTTCGCGCCGGATACGGGCAAGTTTGTGTATAAGTTAAGGCAGATGCAAGATGCGGTGTTACAAATGGGATAATCAAATGGCGCACGCTAAAAGCTGTTCGATTTCTTGAATGAGAAATGGAAGATTGGATCTGATAAAGGAGATTTCGGGCGCAGGAACGCGATGATGTTTGATGTCAGGTTGAATATGCTTGTGGTGTGGATCGGTAGAAGCTAATGTTGGATCATTGGGATGAGATTGAGGGTCATACCACCAAATCTTGTCTTCGGCTTGGCGGAGTTCGTAACTGTAGTGGTAAATTGTATGTGCAGACAAATCCAAGAGTTCCCAAACATCGAGCACATAGCCCGACTCAAAAGACAGTTGTCCTTCAACTTCGGCAGTGAGTGGACCAATTGTGTGAGATTGAAGGGTAGAGGAACGGATCGAGGTAAATTGGTCTGGCAATTGTGCAATGAGCGCACAATATTCGTTAAAGGAGGGTAGCATTACGTAACGGTTGGCGCAATAAAATTTGGCTGTAGCGTCAATGGCATACCAGCATGTGCGCTACGCCAGCTTAACAAACGCTCGCGTAGCGCAGTGGCATAAGCCCGCTGACGGTCTTGGCGTAGTTCATAATAGCCCACCCAACGAATTAGATCCCGGCTTTGTTCTAGTTCGCCAAGACGATACAAAGCGTACATATCGTCAGAGAGCAGGCCGTATTGCCGTTCAAGCGCCTGAAGTTGTGTATCCAACCCATGGATATCTTGCAAAATCTCTTCCAGTTTCATAAGTAGTGCTCCTTCTTTACACCGATATTATAATTTGGAGACGATAAATGGTCAATACGACAATGAACGCAATGGTCATCCGCGCGCCGATGGACTTCGCGGTGGAAACAACGCCCGTCCCGGAGCCGGAGGCGGGCGGACTGCTGCTCAAGGTGCTGGCCTGCGGCTTGTGCGGCTCTGATTTGCGGACGCTGCGCAGCGGACACCGCAAGGTGACGTTCCCCTGGATCATCGGGCACGAGATTTGCGGCGACGTGGTCGCTTTGGGCGCGAGCTACGACGGCCCGTGGCAGATGGGAGACCGGCTGGCGGTGGGGCCGCTGGCGTACTGCGGCGTATGCGATTTCTGCGTCGAAGGCCGCCACGAGCTGTGCGAGAACTACCGCGAGATCGCGCAAGCGTGGCCCGGCGGCTTCGCGGACTACATCGCTATCCCCGAAGCGTGCTTGCGCCTGGGGACGATCCTCCGCGCGCCGGAGGGCCTCGATCCAGCGTTTGCCGCGATTTCTGAGCCGGTCTCGTCGTGCGTCCACGCGCAGGAGAAGGGGCAGGTGGGTCTGGGCGATACCGTCGTCGTCATCGGGACGGGGCCGATTGGCTGCACGCACATCAGCCTGGCGCGGGCGCGCGGGGCGCAGCGCGTCTTCGTGGCGGATATTGTGGATGAGCGGCTGGCGCTGGCGGAAGCCTTCGCGCCGGATGCGACGATCAATTCGGCCAGGGTGGATTTGGTCGCCGAGGTGCGTCGCCTGACCCACGACAAAGGCGCGGATGTCATTATCACCGCGACGCCGGCGCCGACAGCCTCTGTGCAGGCGGTGGAGATGGCGCGCAAGGGCGGACGCATCCTCATCTTTGGCGGGCTGCCCAAAGACAACAGCAAGCCCGGCGTGGACCTGAACCTCGTCCACTACAACGCGCTGCACATCATCGGCACGACGACGTTTGCACCGCGCCACCAACGGGTCGCGCTCGATTTGCTGGCCTCCGGTCGCATCCCCGCCGACAAACTGGTGACGCACCGCTTCCCGCTGGCCGATTTCCGCGCGGGCGCGCAACTAGCGCTGGACGGACAGGCGCTCAAGGTGGTATTCTTGCCATAAAGTCACTTTACAAGGTGTATATGCAATGACAGAACTTAAAACTTTCACCACACTCACAGATGATACAGGCTTCTTGCAGGCCAGGTCCATCCTGTACCGCCGGATGATTCTCTCGATGATTTACCACGCGCAAGCCGGACATACCGGCGGCAGCCTGTCGTGCGTGGATATCCTCAACGTGCTCTATAACCACGTGATGGACATCACGCCCGGTAACTTCGCCCGCATAGACCGGGATCGCTACATCCACAGCAAGGGACATTCGGTGGAGGCGCTCTACGCTGTGCTGGCGGATCGGGGCTTCTTCCCGCCCGCCGCGTTGGAGACGCTGGAGAAATTCGGCTCCGACTTCAGCGGGCACCCGACGCGCAGCGTACCTGGCGTCGAACAAAACACCGGCGCGCTCGGCCACGGTCTCTCCGTCGCTGTGGGCATGGCGCTGGCGGCCAAGATGGACGGGCGGCGACATCGCGTGTTCACGCTGATGGGCGATGGCGAACTGGCCGAAGGTTCGGTGTGGGAAGCCTCGATGAGCGCGGCGCACTACCGGCTGGATAACCTGGTCGTGATCGTGGATCGCAACACGCTGCAAATCAGTGGGCGCACCGAAAACGTGATGGCGCTGGAGCCGCTCACCGAGAAGTTCGCCGCTTTCGGTTACGCCGTGCGTCACGTGGACGGTCACGACATCGCCGCCTTGGTGTCCCTGTTCGACGCGCTGCCCTTCGAGCCGGGCAAGCCCAACCTGGTATTGGCGCGCACCGTCAAAGGGAAAGGCGTAAGTTTTATCGAGGATAACGCTGCCTGGCACCACCACGTGCCGACCGCCAACGAGTATGCCGCCGCGCTGCAAGAACTTGCGGACGCCGAAGAAGCCTGGAAAAGGAGGTATGAACGCGATGAACCTGCCGCCTGCTAAAGCCAACCTGGACGTTTTCGCCGAAACGCTCGGCGCGTTGGCGGCGCAAAACCGTGACCTGCTGGTGCTCACGAGCGATTCACGGGGATCGGGCAAGCTCGGTCCTTTTGGGCAACAGTTCCCAGACCAGTTGATCGAAATGGGCATCGCCGAGCAAAATCTGGTCGGCGTCGCCGCCGGATTAGCCGCCGCCGGCAAGAAGGTTTTCGCGGTTTCTCCGGCCTGTTTTCTGACGGCTCGCGCGCTGGAACAGATCAAAAACGATGTAGCCTACTCGGACCGCCCGGTGAAGCTGATCGGGATCAGCGCGGGGGTGAGCTACGGCGCATTGGGCAATACGCACCACTCCCTGCACGACCTCGCGGCGCTGCAAGCGATCCCCAACATTGACATCGTCGTCCCGGCGGACAACGTCGAGACCCGCGCGGCGATTCTCGCGGCGCTGGAGCATCCCCGGCCTCTCTACATTCGCTTCGGCAAGCGTCCCATGCCCACGTTGCACGCGCCGGAGACGCGCTTCGAGATCGGCAAAGCGATTCGGCTGACGCCGGAGCGGGATCGCTACGCCGTCGCCTTCATTGCGTGCGGCGAAACAGTCGTTCATGCCGTCGCGGCGAGCGAGCTGCTCCGGCAAGACGGCCTGGACTGCTGCGTTTTGAGCCTGCACAGCCTGCGCCCATTCGATAAGGCGGCGGTGATAGAGGCAGCCCATCGCGCCGAGGCGGTGATGACTGTGGAGGAGCATAGCGTCAACGGCGGCCTGGGGAGTCGCGTCGCCGCGCTCTTGATGCAAACTGGCATCTTCTGCCCGCTGCACATCGTCGGCATCCCCGATGAGCACACCGTCACCGGCAGCCAGTCGGAAATCTTCCAGCACTATGGCATTTCGCCGGAAGGTCTGGCGCAGACTGCCCGGCAGTTATTGTAGCGCGAGTTGGTCACTCGCGCTTGCGGCGCAGGACGAATTACCCATTCGTCCTACAAAACCCGTTGGGTGCGTAAGGAGAAATTATACCAATGAGCGAGTCTAGTGGATTGTTTCTAGCCCTCGATCAAAGTACGTCGGCGACGAAGGCGCTGTTGTTCACGCCGGAAGGGCAGTTGGTGGATCAAGAAGCGGTCGCGCACCGGCAGATTTACCCGCGCCCTGGCTGGGTGGAACACGACCCGGACGAAATCTACGCCAACACGCTCGCCGCCGTCACGACGCTGCTGCGCCGTCACACCGACCGCTGGTCCGAACTGCGCGCGCTCAGCATCACCAACCAACGCGAGACCTTCGTGGTCTTCGAGCGCGATAGCGGGCGGCCCCTGCATAACGCGATTGTCTGGCAATGCACGCGCGGGGAAGCGCGCTGCCGGGCGCTCCAGGAAGCCGGCTACGAGCCGCTGATCCAACAGCGCGCCGGGCTGCGCATTGACACCTACTTCCCCGCTTCCAAGATGCAGTGGCTCCTGGATGATCGCCCCGACCTACGCCGCCTGGCGCAAGCAGGGCGCGCCTGCATCGGCACAATAGACGCCTACCTCATCTACCGGCTCACCGGTGGGCGCGTCCTGGCGACGGATCACACCAACGCCTCGCGCACCCTGCTCTACGATCTGCGTCGCCTCGCCTGGGATGAAGAACTGGCTCGGCTTTTCGCCGTCCCGCTGAACGCCCTGCCCGAAATCCGCGCCAGCGATGCGCGCTTCGGCGCGACCGATTTCGACGGGCTGCTGCCGACGCCTCTGCCGATTTGCGGCGTGATGGGGGATTCGCAGGCGGCGCTCTTCGCGCAACGCTGTTACACACCGGGCAGCGCCAAAGTCACTTTCGGGACCGGGTCTTCGCTGTTGTTAAACATCGGCAGCGCGCCACGACCGGCGGGCCAAGGGCTGGTGACGGCGGTAGCCTGGGTGTTGGGGGACACACCCACATACGCCTTCGAGGGTATCACCAACTTCACCGGTGCGACGATTCAATGGCTGCGCGACCAACTGGGCTTGATCCACTCGGCGGAGGAAAGCGAAACGCTGGCGATATCGGTGGCGGACAACGCCGGGGTCTACCTGGTGCCGGCTTTCGTCGGCCTGAGCGCGCCGTACTGGCGTCCCGACGCGCGGGCGGCGATTCTGGGCCTCACCCCCTCGGCCACACGCGCACACGTGGCCCGCGCGGCGCTGGAATCCATCGCCTACATCGTCTATGATGTGCTGCGGCTGATGCAAGAGGAAGCCGGACTGGAACTGACACTCATCCACGCCGACGGCGGCGCGACGCGCAACCGTTTCCTGATGCAGTATGTGGCCGATATGACCCGGCTCCAGGTGCGTGCGGCGCGCACGGCGGAACTCTCCGCGCTCGGCGCAGTCTTTGCCGGGATGCTAGGGACAGGTCATTTTGCGTCGCTGGCGGATTTGCAGGCGCTTCCGGCAGATTGCGTGGAGTACGCGCCGATGATGTCGCGTGAAGAGGCCGCCGCACTACTTGCCGGTTGGAAACGCGCCGTGGCCCAGGTCTTGGCTACTAAACAGGTCATATAAAAACAAGCCAGACGCTTTCTCAACGGCTCTACATGCTAACGCAAAACAAATCCATTATCCCAAGTGGAGTATTTGATGACTGAAAGACCTGTATTACCGTTCCTGAACAACGGCGTGGCGCAAGTCGCGCTGGTGGTGCCAGATTTAGACAAGGCCGTGGAGATGTACCGGAAGGTATTCGGCATTGGACCGTGGCACATCTACACCTACGGGAAGCCGTTGGTCAAATCTATGACGTACCACGGCGAACCCGCCGAGTACAAGATGCGCGTCGCGCTTGGCTACCTGGGACCGACGCGCATCGAGCTGATCCAGCCGCTCGAAGGCGAGAACGTCTATGACGACTTCGTGAAAGAGCACGGCTACGGCGTGCATCACTTCGGCGTGCTGGTGGACGATATGCAGGCGGCACTCGCCGAGGCCGAGGCCGCCGGCCTGACGATGATCATGGACGGCGCGGGCTTCGGCGCGGACGGCGACGGGCATTACGCCTATCTCGATACCGAAGACAAAATCGGCGTGACGATTGAGCTGATTGAGCGTCCAAAAGGGCGAATGCAGCCGGAGAAAATTTATCCGCAGGCATAAGGAGGTATTCTATGTCCCAACCCTCAACTCGAATCGTGCATTTCGCTTTTTTCAAATGGAAGCCGACGCTGACTCAGGCAGAACGCGAGGCTTTACACCGTGAGTTTGCGGTTTTGCAGCAGGTGATTCCTGAAATCCAAAGTTTCTGTTGGGTATCCAACAACAGCACCGAAAACCTGGACAAGGGCTTTCACGAGGGCATCCGCGTTGAGTTTGACAGCATCGAAGCCCGCCAGCGCTACCTGGAACATCCGGCGCACGTGGCCTTTGCTGCCGGGATGGTCATTCCGGCTTTGGAAAATGGACTGGAATCTGTTTTTGTATTTGACTACGAGGAAATACGATGACGTTACCACAACTGAAAGTGCACACGAGCCAGCGTTATCTGGCGACGGAAGATGACCAACCGTTTTTCTGGTTGGGCGATACGGCCTGGGAACTGTTTCACCGTCTCAGCCGCGAAGAAGCCGACGTGTACCTGCGCGACCGCGCGGCCAAGCGTTTCACCGTGATTCAGGCCGTCGTCCTGGCGGAACTGGATGGCCTCAACACGCCGAATCCCGCCGGGCACCGTCCGCTGCTGGACAACGATCCCACAAAGCCCAACGAGCCGTATTTCCAGGACGTGGATTGGGTCGTGAACCGCGCCGAGGAGTTGGGACTCTACATCGGGATGCTGCCCACCTGGGGCGATAAGTGGCACAAGAACGGCGGGACCGGCCCGCTGGTGTTCACACCGGAAAATGCGCTGGTCTACGGGCGCTTTTTGGGCGCGCGTTACCGTCACAAGCCAATCATCTGGATTCTCGGCGGCGACAAATTCGTCGGCGACGATGAAGAACGGCGCATCCTCGAAGCGTTGGCGCGAGGTTTGCACGAAGGCGACGAAGGCCGCCACCTGATCACGTTCCACCCTATCGGCCAATTTAGCTCGGCGATCTACTTCCACAACGCGGACTGGCTCGACCTGAATATGATCCAGACCGGCCACACGCTCCACCGCGACAACTACACCTCGATTGCCGCCGAATACAACCGCACGCCGCTCAAACCCGTGCTGGATGGGGAACCCGGTTACGAGAACATCCCACACGCCTTCAACGGCGCGAATCCGCGCCTGCAAGCGATCCACACGCGACGGTTCTGCTATTGGGCGCTGTTCAGCGGCGCGTGCGGTCACACCTACGGCTGCAACGACATCTGGCAGATGTGGAAGCGTGGCGATCCGCCGATCATCGCCGCCAACCTGCCGTGGGATGAGGCCATTCACCTGCCCGGCTCCGGCCAGATGCAGCACGCCCGCGCGCTGATCGAGTCCGGCCCGTATTTTGACCGGCTGCCCGATCCCTCGCTGGTGGAGCCGCCCAACCTGCCCGCGCCGGATTACGTGGCCGCATGTCGCGCCCCGGACGCGCGCTACGCCCTGGCCTACTTCCCCTCCGGCAAACCCGCTGCGCTGCGCAACTTCATTCTGAAAGGCCCGCGTCTTGAAGCCTGCTGGTACGATCCGCGCACCGGCGAACGCCACCCGCTGCCCCCCCGTCGAAGTCGCACCGTGGCAGCCGACGACATTCATCCCGCCGGATGAGCGGGATTGGGTGTTGGTGTTGGAGAGCGAGTAGCGGTCAGCCGTCAGCTTTCAGCTATCAGCGGTCCGGATGCTGGCTGAAAGCTGACGGCTGATAGCTTTCAATCGCTTGACAATGGGGCCGGGATGGCGCAAAATGGGGCCAAACCTTGTTTTCGGAGGCGCAATGCTTAAAGTCAACGGCTTCCTCACCTCACAAATCGGCTATGACCTGGGCGATCCCAAGCGGGCGCTCATTCGGAGTTACCGGCGCGATTATGTGCCCGACGGCGCGCGGTTTACCGTGTTGCCCCTCACGCCGGACAACACGCCAGCAGAACCGGTGCTCGTTGGCGACGTCTGTTACTGGGGCGAGACGTGGAACGCGCACTGGTGGGAGATCGACTTTTCGCCGCTGGAGCAGGCCGGCGAGTACGTGATCGTCGTCTCCGCGCCAGACGGAGCCGCGCTCTACCGCAGCGAAGCAGTGACGATAGGCGACAACGTGCTGTGGCGCGAAACGGTCGAGGCGATTGCGCTCGACCAGTTGGAGGCGCGCGTCGCGGACGCGCGCAACGGCATCGGGTGGAAGGACTGCGGCGCCGAGTGGCGCGAGGCCAACAGCCACGCCACGACCGTCATTGGCCTGTGCGAATTGCTCTCCGTGGGCTTCCAATGGCTGACTGCCGAGCAGGTGGCGCGCCTGCGCGCGCAAATCATCCACGGCTGCGATTACCTGGCGCTCTTGCAGGATACGGCATTGCGCATCGGCGCGCCGGATGGCGCGCTGGTGCACGAAATCCCCAATCACATGGTCTTGATTCCCGGCGACACGGCGCAGGCAGTGGTCGCGCTGGCGTATGCCGGGCGTCTGCTCGCCGACACCTTCCCGGAAAAAAGCCAGGAGTACATCCGCCGCGCCGTCCGCGCGATGAACTACCTCATCCTTGAAGCCAAACCTTTCGGCGGGCTGAACTTCTCCGCGCTGAACCACGGCGCGCCGCCCGATTTCCAGCCGCCGGACGAATTCATGACCCGTGATCTGGCGATGATGCTGTGGGGGTGCCTGGAACTATGGGCCGCCGGGCAAACCGCCTATCAGCGACACGCTGCACGTTTGGCCCGCGAGGTGATGGCGCGGCAGGTTCCGCCGGAACACGCCGAGGATGGCCTGTACGGCCACTTCTACACCTTCGCCTCCGCCGATTTCACCGAAAAGGCCAACGTCCACCACCACGTCGGCCACGACACCGGCGCGACGTTCCCGCACTACATCGCGCCGCTGCTGGAGATGGCGAGCCGTTGGGCCACCCACCCTGACGCTCCCTTGTGGCGCGAATGTGTCCGCCGTTTCGCCGAGGGCTACCTCATCCCGGCATGCAAGCGCAATCCGTTTTACCTGCTGCCGGTGGGCTACTTCGCAGGCAAGGGGCTGATGAGTTTCTGCGGCCCGTGGCACGGCATCAATACCAGCTACGGCTTTGCAGCGGCGCTGGCAGTGGCGTGTATGAGTGTGCGCAACGATCCTGTGCTGCGGCAGATCGTCGTCGGCAACCTGCAATGGATTTGCGGCCTCAACGCCGGGATCACGCGCAAGAGCTTCGGAGGTTGTGTGCTCTGGCGCGAAGAAGTGCCGGAAGGCGTCGCGCTGCCGTACAGCCAGATTCACGGCGTTGGGCGGCGCTGGACAGGCTGCTGGACCGGCATCCGGGGCAGCGTCCCCAACGGCTTCGACGTGAACCCGCAGTTCCAACTGGTCGTCGAGCCGGACAAGGAGAAAGACGAGCCGCTGCTCTACACCGACGAGGACTGGATTCCCCACGGCGCCGGCTTCCTCGCAGGGTTGACGGCATTGCGCGGGCACAAACGATTTGAACGATAAAGCTATCAGCAGTCAGCAGTCAGCCAGAGCTGACTGCTGACTGCTGATGGCTGACAGCTAGGAGGAAGTACTATGCGAGATTTCAGGACTTTGCAGGTGTGGGAGAAGGCGCATCGCTTGACGCTGGCGGTGTATAAGGCAACGGTCACATTTCCACAAACCGAGTTATATGGGCTAACCAGCCAAATCCGCCGCGCCAGCGCCTCTATCCCGGCGAATATCGCCGAGGGCTGTGGCCGCGATACCGAAACGGAATTAGCGCGCTTTATGCACATCGCCGCCGGTTCCGCCAGTGAACTGGAATACCACCTGCTTCTCGCGCACGACTTGGGATTTCTGCCTTCCGCCGCCTACACCGATCTGCACACCAACGTCACCGAAATCAAACGCATGTTAACCGCATTTACTCAAAAGCTAAAAGCTAGAAGCTGACTGCTGAAAGCTGATAGCTGATAGCTGATAGCTGACCGCTAAAAAGGAGCATACAATGACAGTGCAAGACATCAACCGGTATTTGGATCACGCAATTTTGAAGCCCGATATGACACGCCAGGAGGTGATTGACGCGATTCAATTGGGCATTGACTACAAGGTGCGCACCGTCTGCGTGCGGCCTTGCGACATCGAACTGGCCGTCGCCATGTGCAAGGGGACGGAAACGGAAGTCTCCTGCACGCTCGCCTTCCCGCACGGCTGCACGATGAGCGCGGTCAAGGCGGATGAGGCACGGCATTACATCGCGGCCGGCGTCCACGAGATTGACATGGTGGCGAACTACGGCTTCATCCGTTCGGGGCTGTGGGACGAGGTGACGGCAGACATCCGCGCCGTCGTTGAGGTGGCGAAACCGGCCGGCGTGCCGGTGAAGGTGATCTTCGAGACGGCCTGGCTCACGCTGGACGAGATCAAGCGCACCGTGCAATGTGCGATTGACGCCGGAGCAGATTTCGTCAAGACCTCCACCGGCTTCAACGGCGAGGGCGCGACGGTGGAACAGGTGCAGGCGATGCTCGACGCGGCGCAGGGACGCATCAAGGTCAAGCCCTCCGGCGGCATCCGCGATCGGGCGCGCGCGGAGCTATTCATCGCTATGGGTGCGCATCGCCTCGGCAACGGGTACACGTCCACGGCGGCGATTTGTGGGGCGCCGGCAGCGGGCGGTGATCAGCCGTCGGCAGGCGGCTATTAGGGGTGCTCGTTAGGGTTTTCGGTCAGCAGCCCTTCCGCATGAGCCGCGATGAGCAGATTCTCATCGGCGCATACGAAAGTCAGAGGCGGGGCGTTGTTGTCGCGTAAATCCTGATGAATCAACCACGCGCTGGCAAGTTGCACCGCGTCGTAAACGCGCAGGGGATGCCGATTTGCCAAAGAACGGGCAGCGCTCAACACTTCGGCGTTCACATCCACAACCGTATAACGATAGATGAAATGGTAATCGAAAATGCTCAGAATGTCCGCATAGTCATCGGGCGACAACGTCCCTTCGCGCTGGCGACGCGCAAATGTGCAAGTCGCCTCAATAGAGGTCAGCAACGACGTAAAGATGCGAACTTTTGGCGCACGCAAAAGCGCCCTGATCCAATCACTACCAGTTTCCGCAATGTAGTTTTTGACCAGGGCGCTGGTATCGAGGTAAAAACTGTTCACCAATTTCCTCTATCCTCGATGACCATTTCTGAGGCAGGCTTGCCCGGCGCTTTTCCTAGGCGACCGGCCAGCCGTTTTAGTTCTTTGTTGGACATAGGGGGAGGCGGTACCGGCCCGATGGGACGTGGGCGCACCAAGCCCCGAGCAATCAATCGTTGGATTACAGCTTCCACAGCATTGGAATCTGTTTCCGGCGGCGTTGGCAAAATCTGCACCTGCACCCGCTGGCGCTCGCGCAAATTCAACGGCGTCAAGGGACGCAATGCGCCGTTCTCATATAGAGCTGTGATCACTTGAGTCATTTTGCACCTCACATATACTTTCACTCATTATAGCACAGTTGGTGTTTTCGCGCCCAATGAACCTTATTTTTGAAGGGGGATCGTATGAACAAACCCATTGTCGTCATCGGCAGTTCCAACATTGACTTCATTATGAAAATGGATCACCTCCCCGCGCGGGACGAGACCGTGGTCAATGCGGTCTTCATGCAGACTTTCGGCGGCAAGGGGGCGAATCAGGCGGTGGCAGCCGGGCGCGCGGGCGGGAACGTCATTTTCGTGAATTGCGTCGGCGATGATCCTTACGCGGAGCGGATGCTCGCCGGATTCCGTGAGAGCCGCATCAACACGGACTTCATCTACCGCGACAGCGGCATTTCGAGCGGCACGGCGCTGGTGATGATCGGCGAGGGCGGGCACAATTATCTCTCCGTTGCGCCGGGCGCGAATGGCCTGCTCACCCCGGAGCGCGTGGAGGCCGTGCGCGACCTCATCGCGGATGCCGCCTACGTGCTGATGCAGTTCGAGATTCCGCCGGCATCTATCGCCCATGCGCTGGACATCGCCGCTGAAGTGGGCACGCCCGTCGTCTGGAATTACGCCCCAGCCTTGCCATTCGATGCCACGCAACTCAACAAGGTAAGCATCGTCATCGCCAACGAAGTGGAAGCCGCAGCCTTGACCGGCATTTTCGTCGCTGACCGGACTTCGGCAGAAGCGGCAGCGCAAAAGCTGCGCGAACTTGGCGCGCAAACGGCGATCATCACCCTGGGCGAGGCCGGATCGGTTGTGGCGACGGGTGAGGAGGTGCAACACATCCCCGCCTTCCCCGTGGAGCCGCTCGACACCACCGCCGCCGGTGACACCTACTGCGGCTGCCTCGTCGTCGCCCTGGCGGAAGGGCAAAGCCTGGCCGACGCCGTGCGCTTCGCCAGCGCCGGCGGGGCGTTGTGCGTCCAGCGTATGGGCGCGCAGCCTTCAATCCCCTGGCGGGACGAGATTGAGGCGTTCTTGCAGGCGCGTTTGTGAGCGCCAATTCACTGCCATCAACAAGGATTCTTACCACGAATCTGCACGAATCTACCCTAATTTTTCCCATTCGTGAAAATTCGTGCGGATTCGTGGTTTATTCCCACAGGAGTCTCATATAGGATTCCACACCAACGAGGACGAAAACTTCAACCGCGAATATCTACATTCGCAGAATCACGCGAATCTTCGCTGATTTTCTGTGAAAGATTCGCGTAGATTAGCGAGATTAGCGGTTTATTTTTTTCAGGAGGATTCAGCTATGCAACAATCTATAGTCGTTCCGATGCCGGAATCTACGGCGCTGCCGCGCCGCGCGGTGGGGGAGTGGAGTGTGCGCAGTGCGCGCGCTTACGCCGAACCGTTTATCCACGTGTGGGTGGAGGCAAGCTTTACCGCGCCGTCGGGCCAGGTCCACACGCTGCCCGGTTTCTACGACGGCGAAAACACGTGGCGGGTGCGCTTTAGCCCAGACGAGGCGGGACGTTGGCTTTACAGCATCACCGCGCGTCCGGCCGACGCCGGTCTGACGCAGGCCGGCGAGTTCGAGGTGACGGCGCGCGAGACGCCCGGCTTTGTGAAAGCGACGCCGGGCACGGCCTGGGGGTTCAGCTACGAATCCGGCGCGACCGCGTTCCTGATGGGCGACACAGTCTATCATCTGTTTGGCGCGGCGCACTGCGGCATGGAGGTGTTCCCCTTCCTACAACGCCGGGCGGCGCAAGGCTTCAACATCCTGCGCGTGCGCGTGCCGGTCAGTCCCTTTCATCCGCCGGAGGGCTACAGCCATTGGCAGACGCGCTCGACCTGGCCGTGGGGCGGCAGCCCGCAAGCGCCGCAATTCGAGCGGTTCAACCTGGCGTACTTCCGCACCGTAGACGCGGTGATGCAGCAGGCGGCGGCGCTCGACATCGGCTTCGAGATGATTATGGAAGCCTGGGGGTTCGAGTTCCCCTTCAACAATCGCGCCGTTTTCCTGCCGGAATGGGAGGAGCTGTGGCTGCGTTACCTCATCGCCCGCTACGACGCCTTCGCCAGCGTCTATATATGGACATTAGCGAACGAATACGAGTTCTACCCCGACGGCAACTGCCGCGAGAAGTACGTCGCCAATCGGTGGGCAATGCGGACGGCGCGTTGGGTCAAAGCGACTGCGCCGCACGGGCACGTTATCGCCGCGCATAACGGCCCCCAAGAGCCGCCGTTCGCGCAACGCTTCGCCCTGGACCCCCAGGCCATTGACGCGATGATGTTCCAGGAGTGGGGCACTTGCGGCGCAGACGACGGCTGGCTGGCGGCCGGCATCGAAGACAAAATCACGCGCGCTTTCCAGGCGTGGCCCGGCGCGGCGGTGCTTTCGGAATACGCTTATGAGCGCAACCCCGACCTTCCTATTACCTTCCCGTGGTTCGAGCACACCGACGCCGAACACAACCGGCGCGGCGCGTGGCGTGGCGCGTTCTGCGGCCTGTGCGTCATCAACGGCTTCGAGAACACCTGGGGGCCGGTGATGGACCTCGCCCACGACCAGGAGGGCGTCGTCTACTTCCAACACCTGCGGCATTTCTTCACCGCCGTCGCGCCCTTCGAGAAGCTGCGGCCCGCGTCAGACCTGGTCTGCCCGCAAGATGTCCCGGACGGCTATCGCGCGCGGGCGTTGGCAGATGCGGACCGCCGCCTGATTGTCGTCTACTTCCCGGCCGGCGGAACTGCTACCCTGGCGCTGGCGGAAAACGCGACGCTCGGCGAATGTCAATGGTACAACCCACGGACGGGCGCGCTGAGTGAAGCGCAACCGACCGCGCGCACAACCGCCGGCATCGCCTTCACCGCGCCCGACGAACTGGACGCGCAAGGGCATCCGACCGATTGGGTGTTGGCGCTAACCGCGAATCACGCGAATCCCCGCTAATTTTGGAGATTTACGTAGATTTGCAAGATTAGCAGTTTATTTATGCAAGTAAAAGCCGGAGACAACACATTCCATGCAGGCGTCAAAATGGCTGACGACAAGACTAACGACTACATGACTATTTAAGGAGGCTACACAATGCGTATTATGGAGAAGAAAACTTGTTTTGGTCTGATTGTGGGCACGCGCGGCTTTTTCAATGCGGAGTTAGCGGTGGGCGTGCGGGCGAAGCTGCTGGAGATCATGGACGCGCGCGGCTTCGACTACGTCATCACGCCGGAAGACGCCACGCCCTGCGGCGCCATCGAGACGCGCGAGCACGCCAAGCTGTGCGCCGAGCTGTTCCGGCAAAACGCCGAGAAAATTGACGGCGTCATCGTCGTGCTGCCCAACTTCGGCGACGAACTGGGCATCGTGCAGACGCTCGATATGGCGAAGCTCGACGTGCCGGTGCTGGTGCAGGCGTGCGATGATGACGTGGATAAGCTCTCCGTCGCCGAGCGCCGCGACGCCTTCTGCGGTAAGCTGTCGGTGTGCAACAACCTCTACCAGTACGGCATCCCCTTCACCAACACCACCTACCACACCTACCCCATTGACAGCGCCGAGTTCCGCAACGACCTGGACTTATTCGCGCGCGTGTGCCGCGTGGTGAAGGGCTTACGCCACGCCCGCATCGGCGCGATTGGCGCGCGCCCGGCGGCCTTCCAGACGGTGCGCTTCAGCGAGAAGCTGCTGCAGGCGACGGGCATCACGGTGGTGCCGGTGGATTTGTCGGAAATCATCTTCGGCGCGCAGTCGCTCAAGGATGACGACCCCGACGTGCAGGCGAAGCTGGCGCAGGTGCAGGGTTACGGGCGCATCCCGGCCGGCATCCCCACGGCGAACATGCTCAAGCAGGCCAGGCTCTCGGTGACGATTGACCGCTGGATGGACGTCAACGAGTGCGACGCCAGCGCGGTGGAATGTTGGGATTCGATCCAGAAGAACTACGGTTGCGCGACGTGCCTCTCGATGGCGATGATGGGCGACCGCCTGCTGCCGAGCGCGTGCGAAGTGGATGTGGTCGGCGCGGTCTCGATGTACGCGCTGCTGCTGGCCTCCGGCAACCCGCCGTCGTTCCAGGACTGGAACAACAACTACGGCGACGACCGCGATATGTGCATCAACACGCACTGTAGCAGCTTCCCCAAGAGCTTTATGAAAACCGATGTGGAAGTCGGCAACCTGGACATCCTCGGCGCGACACTCGGCGCGGACCGCTGCTTCGGCGCGGTGAAGGGACAAGCGGCGCCCGGCCCGATCACATACTTCCGCATGTCTACCGATGACCCGCTCGGCGAAATCAAGGCTTACCTGGGCGAAGGCGTGCTCACCGCCGACCCGGTTGGCAACTTCCAGGGCGGTTCGGCGGTGCTGCGTGTACCGGGACTGCAAAAGCTGCTGGACTTTATGTGCAAGAACGGCTTTGAGCATCACGTCGCCGTTGTGCGCGATCACGTCGCGGACGTGCTCAACGAGGCGCTGACGACGTATCTGGGCTGGAACGTCTATTACCACCGGTAAAGGACAATGGGAGTGTAGTAACGACTTCAGTCGTTTTTTTCAAGCGACTAAAGTCGCTACTACACTATACACCTTGCGGTTCCTCTGTTTCGGCATCCATCACCCGCCAGTAGATGCTGTTCTCGCGTTCCAGCAAACCGGCATCCACGAGGCCGCGCCGCAGCGTCGCCACGTCATCGTTGAACTCGACGAGCACCTGATTGACCTCGCGCTCGGTGTACGTGCGCCCCGGCTCGAACTCCTCCGCCACACGCTCCAGCACGATCATGAACTTCTTGAGCTGCGCCGGAATCGCCTTGAGACGCCCGAACTTGAAGAACGTCCGCAGCACTTTCTGGCGATAGGCGTCTTCCTGCACCTGCGCGGTGATGCCCGCCTGCGGCATAAACACCACATCGCGCAACGGCTTGTCCAGCACCGCACCCGCCAGGGAATAGACCTGGTAGTACTGGTCCTTCTCCGCTTGCAGCAGCCCCACGTCGCTGAGCTTGCCCAGATGATGCGACACCGTCGCCGGGTTGAGCGAGAGGATCGTCGCCAGTTCCTCGCCATGCCGGGGCTTGATCCTGATCAGATTCAGAATCAGCAGCCGCACCGGATGTCCAAGCGCCTTGAAAAGCTCCGCCCGCGCCTCGAGATTTTGCTCAGGCGTGAGCGTTGACGTCGTTTTCTCATTCATCCCACGCACTCCTGCCTGTGATCCGCAGATAGTTCATCGCAAAAACGGACCGCGCGTGCTTCAGCGTATCCCGCTTGATCTGCACCCGGATTTTGGCGTCCTGGTCGTGCAGCGCCGTTGCCACCTCGATCTCCTGGCGGGCATAGCCGATGATGTCATCCGTGATCCGCCCGAACGCCCACGCCAGCTTGTCAATGTCGGGTATGTCCGACGCGAGAATGGCATCGAATTCATCCTGGAAATTCTGCGCCAACATTCTGTTATCCATGATCAACCTCCTTGCTTGTCGCTCGTCGCCGGCCTCGCAACGAGCAAACATTCAACTAGACTTCGTGAATTTTATTTGATATATATCGAATCGGATAATACCACGTAATTCGATAATTGTCAACGAGCTATCGAAGAACCCTTGCGAAGGTTTCCGAACCTTCGCAAGGGTCACCGCACCTTGAAAAACTCCCCCTTTGGTGTACCCTATGCCTATCCGACTACTGACTACCCGACTAACGACTATCCGACTTACCGGAGGTTCACATGCCAAAATTTGCACAAGCGCGGGCGCTGTTGCACGAATTCAAGGGCGACCGCTATCTTTTTGGGACTGGGGTACTCGCGCGCGTCGGCGCGATTGCGGCGGCGTGGGGGAAGCGCGCGGTGCTGGTCCGCAGCACGTTCCCCAGCAGCGACGCCTTCGTGCAGACCATCCGCGAGACGCTGGCGCAGTCCGGCGTGACGCTGGCGGGTGAAATTTCAGGCGCAGCGCCCAACGCCCCCCGCGAGGACTTGTTCCGCATTGCCGACGCGCTCAAGGCGCTCGATCCCGACGTCATCCTCAGCTTCGGCGGTGGCAGCACGATTGACGCAACAAAAGCCGCCGAGGTCTTGCGGACGCTCGGCGGGGAGATTGACGACTACTTCGGCACCGGGTTGGTGACGGCGGCAGTGCAAGCCAGCGGCAAACCGCTCACGCCGCACGTCGCCATCCAGACGGCGGCCAGTTCCGCCGCGCACCTCACCAAATACGCCAACATCACCGACACGGCGACTGGCCAGAAGAAGCTCATCGTGGATGACGCCATCGTCCCCGTCGCCCCCGTCTTCGACTACACCGTGACCTACGGCGCGCCCCCCGCCCTCACTGCCGACGGCGCGCTGGACGGCATCTCCCACGCGCTGGAAGTGCTCTACGGCGCGGTGGGCAAACCCACCTACACGCAGATCGAAGCCGTCGCCGAGGCCGCCATCGGCCTGGTGGTGAATGACCTGCCGCGCGCGCTGGAACATCCGCAGGACGCCGAGGCCCGCGAGGCCCTGTGCCTGGCGACCGACCTGGGCGGCTACGCCATCATGCTCGGCGGGACGAACGGCGGGCACCTCACCAGCTTCTCGCTCGTGGACATCCTCAGCCACGGACGCGCCTGCGCGCTGATGAACCCCTACTACACCGTCTTTTTCGCCCCGGCCATCGAAACGCCACTGCGGACGCTGGCCCGTCTCTACGCGGACGCCGGCTTGACCACCGGCGACGTGAGCCGCCTCCACGGGCGCGATTTGGGTGTCGCCGTGGCCGAAGCGATGTTCGCTTTTGCCCGGCGCATCGGCTTCCCCACGCGGCTCGCCGAAGTCCCCGGCTTCACCCCGGCCCACATCGAACGGGCGCTCGTCGCCGCCAAAGACCCGCAGCTCAAGATGAAGTTGCAGAACATGCCCGTCCCGCTCACGGCGGAGATGGTGGATGCGTATATGGGGCCGATCCTAAAAGCCGCCGTCAATGGCGATCTGACGATCATCCTAAATGTATGAGTAAAGGAGTCAGTATGATTTTGATTATCCGAGAACGTGTAACCCCAGAGCAATTGACCCAAATGTGTGAAGCCTTTGGCGAGACGCTGGTTAAACTGGCGGTGGATGTAGAACGAGGCATTTTGGCCGGCGGTGGAGATCTTTATGCCGATTGCGAACAGGCATGGTTGGAGGATGGCAGCCGACAAGCTGACATTTGGGGCGCAGATTGGTATCCGCTGGAACGCGAAGTTGGCTTTGAATCTTTGATCAACATTCGTCCAAAACAGAATAACCGTTCTATGGAAGTCCAGGATCCGGCGCTCCGCGCGTGGATTGAGGCCATTGTGCGGCAAGCGTTTGAGGTGGAAGCATGACAAACTCACCCCAGTTCCGGGAACGTTTTATGCATCTGGATTGGCGGCAGCAGATCGGCAATCTGGCTTCGACGCTGGCGCGGATTTCCTCGCGGGCGACTTCTCCGCAGTATGACGAATTGGTCGGGCAACTGCTGCGCGAAGCGGCCTTATTCATCGAATGGAGCGCCGCGCACGTCCCGCCTGCCCTGCTCCTGGATTTGGCCCCGCTCCAACGTGAATTGTTGTTGTGGCGCAAACTGTGGCCGCAGACTGCGCCGCGCGAACTGTTGGCGCTGCAAGCGCGCAACTATTCTGATCGGCTGCTGCGGTTGGCAAACCTGGTCTGATTTTTCATACCATGACACGGCCCCGCTGTTACAGCGGGGCC
This sequence comes from Anaerolineae bacterium, assembly GCA_035420085.1. GTDB lineage: Bacteria > Chloroflexota > Anaerolineae > B4-G1 > SLSP01 > DSWT01. The sequence continues at coordinate 57,452 of DAOLUH010000016.1, read as the reverse complement.
ATGCTACCTCATATCATGCTTGTGGCGGATCATAATCCGCCGCTGGATTGTGATCCAGCGGAAGCAACTGAACAGCAAGAGTCAGTCAGCCGCCTACCTGGATGACAACCTCCGCCGCCTCCAACCCGTCGGCCTGGGCGCGCAAGCGGATTTCGCCCGGCGCGTCGTTCGCCTTCACCACCGCCAGACAGCGCCCGCGATAGGCGTGGCGTTGGTTGCCCTGGTAGGCTTCCTCGCTGGCCGGGTTGCCGTTGCCGACGGCGGCTAACGTCCCTGCGCCCATCACGGTGAAGAAGATCGGGTGATCGGCGTGGGGATGCATTCGCCCCTCCGCGTCCACCACCTCGACGGTGACAAAGCTGAGATCGCCGGCCTCAGCCTTGAGCCAATCACGGTCGGGCGTGAGCCGGATGCCGGTTGGCGCGCCAACAGTGCAGAGTTCGCGCTCCGCAACCGGTCGCCCGCCGGTGTATCCTACCGCCTTGAGCGCGCCGGGCGCGTAGGGAACGGAGAACGTCGCCGTGAACCGCTCCTCACGCGTGGTCGGTTGCACGCCGAGTGACGCGCCGTTGAGGAACAGCTCGACTTGCTCGCACGCGGAGTAGACGTCCACCTGGAACGTCTCGCCCTCGCGGCCCGGCCAAGTCCAGTTTGCATCCACGTCCGGCCAACCCCAGTAGGTGGTCTTCTGCGTTTTGCCTGCGGGGACGGGGTAATGCACGGCGATGTAGAGCGGGTCGCCGCTCCCCCACAGCACGTCGCGGTAGTAGGATTGCGGGCGCTTGAAGCCGCACAGATCGAGGTCGCCGCAATTGGCCTGGTTCCACGGATACGTGCCAAGGAAGGTGAACGGCTCGTCCTCGAAGAACGTCCGCCCGATGCCGGCCTCGCCCAGGTAATCCAGCGACGTCCAGACGAAGTCGCCGATGACGTAGGGCAAATCCAGCACGTCCATCCAGTGCTCGAAAGCCTCCTTCGCTGTGGACTCCGAACCGTACATCACCCGTTGCGGAAGCCGCTCGTGGTCGGGGCGATACTGGCCGTGCTGGTAGTTGTAGCCGCCGACATCCAGCGCGGCGAACACGGGGTCGGTCTGCTCCCACGGCCAGGCGTTGTGCGAGCCGTTGATCGCGGCGGTGACGGGGCGTGTCGGGTCCACCGCCCGCACGTGATCGGCCAGCATCCGCGCCAGCGCCACGCCGTTCGATTCTCCGGCGCGCTCGTGGACTTCGTTGCCGATGCTCCACATGATGACGCTCGGATGATTGCGGTCGCGGTAGAGCATACTGTCGAGATCGCGCTGCCACCAATCGTCGAAGCTGGCGTGATAGTCGCCGGGATTCTTGCCCACGCGCCAACAGTCGAAGGCTTCGTCAATCACCAACATCCCCAGCCGGTCACACGCATCCAAGAACGCGGGCGAGGGCGGATTGTGCGCGCAGCGGATCGCGTTGAAGCCGCTGGCCTTGAGGACTTCAACCTTGCGCTCCTCCGAGCGGGGATAGGCCGCCGCCCCCATCACACCGTTATCGTGATGCACGCAGCCGCCCTTGAGGAGTGTAGGCTGCCCGTTGAGCAGGAAGCCCGTCTGCGCGTCGAAGTGCAGGCTGCGGATGCCGAACGGCGTCGTGGCGGTGTCCACAATCCGGTCGCCCGCCATCACCACCGTTTCCAGCCAGTACAGAGACGGCGTTTCCGGCGACCACAACGCCGGCTGCGCCACGGTCACATCCTGCGCGTAGACGACCGCGCCGCCCGGATCGAGCGCCGCGTTGGTTTCCGCCGTGCCGGCCACCGCGCCATCGGGCGCGACGATGCTCGTACGGACGACGGCGTCGCAGGCTTGCGCCGTGCCATTCACCACCGACGTTTCTACGTGGACCCGCGCGCTCTCCGGCGAAACGTCCGGCGTGGTGACGTAGACGCCCCACTCGACCACGTGAACCGGATCGGCGACCATCAGCCACACATAACGGTAGATGCCGGAGCCGGAATACCACCGGCTGTTGCGCTGGTGGCTGTTATCCACCATCACGCGCAGCACGTTCTCCCCGCCCACGTTGAGGTACGGCGTGAGATCATACACGAAGCTGGTGTAACCGTAAGGGTGGCGGCCCAGCAGCGTCCCGTTGAGCCACACCTCGGCGTTCATGTAGACGCCTTCGAATTCGACGAATACCTTCTTCCCGCGCCACGTCTCCGGCGCATCGAAGGTCTTGTGATACCACCCACGCCCCATCTCGAAGAAACCGCCGGACGCCCCGCTCGGATTCGCCGCGTCGCGCTCCAGCTCGATGCTCCAATCGTGGGGCAGATCCACCACACGCCAGGTGGAAACATCGCCAACGTGCCCCCACCACTCGTGCGGATCGCCAAAGTGGAAACGCCATTGCTTATCAAAACACTGCCGTTGCATAGTTACCTCCTGAGAAGTGGAAATGATGCATTGTGCGTGAAGTATAGTGAGCTTTTAAGGAATTACAAAATGTGAAAATGATTTTTGCCTGTGGGAATTTGTAGTACTATACAGCCAATCCAAGCAAATCTTCTGGGGGAACCGATGAGCGCGCAACAACATAGACCCTGGTATACACGCACCCGACGTTGGGGGCAGACGAATTTGAACGAATTGGACCCGCTCGATTATGATGCCACGTGGTGGCGTGATTACTGGCGGCGTACTGCCGTTCAGGGGGTCATCGTCAACGCGGGCGGCATTGTTGCTTTCTACCCGAGTCGCTTTGCGCTGCACTATCGCGCCGCGTCTTTGGGCGACCGCGACTTGTTCGGCGAGATTGTGGCCCTTGCTCGCGCCGAAGGGCTGACCGTGCTGGCGCGGATGGACTCAAATCGCGTTGACGAGCGCTTTTACCGGATGCATCCCGACTGGTTTGTGGTGGATGCGACCGGAGATCCCTATCGCGTGGGCGATCACTACCTTACGTGTGTTAACAGTGACTATTACAAAGTCTATCTGCCCAATGTCCTGCGCGAAATCATTGACCTGTATCATCCTGACGGGTTCACCGACAATAGCTGGACCGGCGCAGGCCGTGATTGCATCTGCCAATGCGAGTCGTGCCAACGGAAGTTCCGTGAGGACACCGGCCATGCGCTGCCTGCCGTCGCCAACTGGGACAATCCGGTTTACCGGCAGTGGATCACGTGGAGCTATCGCTGCCGGATAGCAAACTGGGAGCTGAACAACCGCACAACTCGGGCGCGCGGCGGCCCTGACTGTCTCTGGCTCGGTATGATCCATGGAAATCCTATGCGCTCGCATCTTGCCTTCTGCGATCTCAAGGAAGTCGCCGCACGGTCGCAGATGATGATGAGCGATCAACAATCACGGGATGAATTCACCGGTTTTGAGCAGAACGGGTTGAGCGGCAAGCTGCTGCACGGGGTATTAGGATGGGATAAATTGGTCCCGGAGAGTATGGCGACCTACGTGCGGGGCGAGCACACCTTCCGCAAGGCTGCCAATCCACCCCGGGAGACGCGCTACTGGATGCTCGATGGTTTTGCGGGGAGTATCTCGCCGTGGTGGCATCACATCGGCGCGCGCCAGGACGACCGGCGGCAGTTCTCCACGGTTGAGCCGCTCATGCGGTGGCACGCCGCCAACGAAGCCTACCTCTACGACCGCGAGCCGGTCGCCAACGTGGGTATGCTGTGGTCGCAGGAAAACATTGACTTTTACGGGCGCGATGATGTTCGGGAAAGGGTACAGTTGCCCTGGCAGGGCTTCTCCCTGGCGCTGACGCGGGCGCGCATCCCCTACCTGCCCGTCCACGCTGATCACATCGCACGGGATGCCAGGCGTTTCGCTGTGCTGATCCTGCCCGATCTCGCCGCGCTGACCGTCGCGCAGGCCAACGCGCTCCATGCCTTCGTCGCCAATGGCGGCAACCTCGTCGTCACCGGACGCAGCGGCAGCTTCGATGCCTGGGGGGATCCACGCCCCCGACCGGCGTTGGACAATCTACTCGGCATTGACCGTACCGGCAAACGCTACGGTGTGGCAGGCGAGCACACATCGAATTGGGAGAACTATGCGGCGCATACGTACCTGCGTCTGCTGCCGGAGCTGAACCAGGCGGCGAGTGCCGCAGGGGATACACCCCGGCATCGTATCCTGGCGGGATTCGACGAAACCGACATCGTCGCCTTTGGCGGCACACTGGAAGGCATCACGCTGGATGCCGGCGTGGATGTACTCGCTACCCACATCCCCGCGTTCCCCATCTACCCGCCGGAGTTCAGTTGGATGCACGAACCGCGGACGGATATCCCGGCCATTGTTGTGCGTGAGCACCCTGCCGGTGGGCGCATCGTCTACTTCGCAGCCGACATTGATCGTTGTTATGGCCGCCAACATCTGCCAGATCATGGCGACCTGCTGGCAAACGCTGTCCGTTGGGCGGCGCGCGATGCTCTCCCCCTCACCGTCGAGGGGCCGGGTTACCTCGATTGTCACCTCTATCGCCAAGAGGGGCGCTTCATTCTTCACATCGTCAACCTGAGCGCCTGCCGCGCCTGGCCCGGCTACATTGAAGAGGTGTTGCCCGTCGGGCCGATACGGATCACCTTGCGGCTGGACGACGGTTTTAAGCCGCAGCACGTTTCATTACAGGTGAGCACGCTCAAGCTGCCTGTTCACATGGCCGACGGTCAGGCCACCGTCGAACTCCCCGCCATCACGGACCATGAGCTGCTCGTCTTCTCGTAACTGTCTGATAGAACATCGTACACCAGAACATAACGTTGGAACGCTTCAGGAGGTTTTTAATGTTTGATGCACCACCATCCACTATGCCCCACATCCCCTTCGGGAACTATACCGTGTCGCGTCTGATCCTCGGCGCGAACCCCATCAACGGCGGCTCGCACCTGTCGCGCTTCGTCAATATGCAAATGCGGCGCTATTTCACGGCGGAGCGCATCCAGGAGACGCTGCGCCAGTGTGAACTGCACGGCGTCAACACCTGGCAATCCGGCCCGGTGAATCTGGAAGCCTACCAGACCTACGTCGCAAACGGCGGCACAATGCACTACATCGCCCTGGCGAGCGACAGCGAACAGGACCCGGATATGCTTGAACGTCTCGTTGCCGGCGGAACTATCGGCGTGGCGCACCACGGCGAAGTGACCGATGTGTTCTGGAAGACGGGGCAGATGGACAAAGCGCGTGAGTATTGCAAGCGCATCCGCGACGCCGGCGTGCTGGTGGGCGTCTCCACGCACATTCCCGACGTGGTAGATCATATTGTTTCCGCCGGGTGGGACGTGGATTTCTTCATGTGCTGCGTCTACGAACGGCATCGCAGCCCGGAGGAACTCAAGGCGCTGCTCGGCCATGTGCCGCTGCCGCCTAAAGAAGTCTATCTGGAAAGCGATCCGCCGCGCATGTACAAAGCGATGCGTGGGACGGACAAGCCGTGTCTGGCGTTCAAAATCCTGGCGGCGGGGCGGCTGTGCGACCGGCCCGAATGGGTGGAGGCCGCGTTTGCAGCGGCGTTCCGCGAGATCAAGCCCAACGATGCCGTGATCGTGGGAATGTACCCCGAATATGAGGATCAGGTGGCGATCAATGCTGAATATGTGCGGCGGTTTAGCCAGATGGGTTAGCGGCTCCGGTTCTTGGCGACGGGCGCCGTGCTTTTCCGCACAATCAGCTCCGGGTACAAATTGCGCTGTTGCACAGGCGTCTCTGGATTTTTAATCATAGAGACGAGGTATTCGACGCTTTGGTGCGCCAGAGCATTGAGGTCTTGCCGAACGGTGGTCAAGGGCGGCGTAAAATAGGCCGCTTCGCCCATATCATCGAACCCGACGATGGAGACTTCGTTGGGGACCTTGATGCCGTGTTCATGCAAGGCGCACAAGGCGCCTAACGCCATGCGGTCATTGGCGACAAAAAGCGCCGTAAACGGTTCCCCACTATCCAGTAACTTTTTGGCCCCCGCATAGCCGCTAGGGACTTCAAAATCTCCTTCTACACTTGGCCCAGGCGTTATACCGTGCGCCTGTAAGGTCGTGACCAGCGTCTCATGGCGTAACCGCGCATCAACATGCGCGCGAGGGCCGGTAATTTCCGCGATTTGCCGATGTCCCAAATCGAGCAGGTGTTGCAGCGCAAGTTTTGAACCATGACGTTGATCAAAGACGACCGAGGGCGCTCTGACGCCGGGTTCAGCCCCGACCAGAACAAACGGTATACCCCGACAAAACTCGTTCATCTCCTCATAAGAGAGGGGCGGGAGTGGTGTATAGATAATTAGCCCATCAATCATGCGCGTAGCCAGGTCTTCCAAAAAACTACTGACTTCTTTTCTACTGGCCACGGGACTGATCTCCGAGATTACCAGTGTGTAGCCCATTTTTTTCGCCCAATAAAGCATAGCCGGAAACGGGTCGCTGTAGCGGATATCGAACATGAGAAGTTGCAATATGTACGAACGACCGGTGGCAAGCACCTGCGCTGCCGGGTTGGGACGATACTCAAGTTCTTGAATCGCCTGCAAAACCTTAGCGCGCGTTTTTCCGGCGACATTGGGATGGTTGTTGATGACGCGCGAGACGGTTTGATACGAGACACCGGACAATTCGGCGACATCGTGGAGTGTGGCGCGCTTTGTTTGTGTATCAGACATACGCATACCTCTAGGAGGGCTGAAATTGTGACCCGTCACAATAAAGCTCTATTATTATACACTAACTATGCGCGAGATGCAATAGGTTCTTTTGGTTTTTTCGCATACTTTGGTATTTTTCGCGCACAACGTATATCAAAACACGAAAAATATCCCCGATTTAACGAATTGGGTCTTGACTCCAAAAGAGAATTATGTTATAGTTAAATTGTGACCCATCACAATGAGGTCTATGGCCGTGAGGCGACGCGACCTTAACAGAGCTTTTTTCGCTCTCAAATTCAACCCCAGCGATGAACGTGTGAGGGACAGTGCATTTTGAGTCTTCTTCGGAAGCGATCATGATTGAATGAAAGGAGGTAAGACATGGAATTGAGCCGAGAAATTTGCTAAGGCTCAGCATCAAGCGTTACGATATACCTAAGCATCACAATCCAATGATCATTCTATTCACTATGGAGGAGAACAAATGGACGAGAAACGTTTAAGCCGTCGTGAGTTTTTGCAGCTTGCCGGTCTGGCAGGCGCGAGTGTGGTATTGGCCGCATGTGGCAAACCCGCCGCGGCCCCGGCAACCCAGGAAGCAGCGCCCACTGGTGTTCCGGCCAAAGCCGAACCCGTTCCGTTCTTGTTTTGGTTCCAGGCCGAGAACCACAAGCCGGAGTATGATCGGCGTGTGAATGAGATTCAAGATAAGTTCAACATCAAGCTCTCCTACGAGATGATGTCCCGCGATGCGATGACGCAGAAGTTCCCGGCTACCCTGATGGCTGGCAGTGGGTTCCCTGACATTATCGAGCAAAACGCGGATGACGTCGTCAAATTCTTGAAGGGTGATGACAGCATCATTCCTTTCATTGACCTGAAACCCGCACTCCAGGCCAGCCCCTACGCAAACCAGGTATTGACGACTCGGTTTGACCGCTATAGCAAGGATGGCAAGTATTATGGCGCACCCCATGATGTGCATCCGGTGGTGATGCTGTACCATGATCGCGCGTGGAAGGAGTTTGGCATTGACATGGCGACCGTGGATACCTATAGCAAATTCCTCGACGCCGCCAAGGAAGTCGCGAAGAAGACGGATATGAAGATGCCGGATGGCCGCCCGCGCGCTGTTATCATGGACTGCTTGAGCTGCACCAACCTGCCGGCGCGGATGATGGACAAAGGTATATGGTGGACGAATGCCAATGGCGAGCCGATGTTGAAGGACCCAGGCTTGAAAGAAGCCGCCGCCGACTGGATGCGCTTCCACGATTATCATATGGATATTGACTGGGGCAACCAGGTGGCGATGGTCAAAGAGGGTCAGGTGTTGGCGCAGTTCTGCCCTGACTGGTTGTACGGCATCCACTTCCAGGGTACCGCTGAGGATAAGGCATGGTTGGCCGATTCGCCCATGCGGATGACGAGTTTGCCCGGCATGACGGCGAATTCGCCACGCACCACCTCTTGGGGCGGCACCAGCGCCTCCGTACCGAAGCTGTGCAAGATTGCCGACCTGGCCATCAACGTGCTGCTGTACGTGTACTTTGAGAATGGCGCGGGCCAACTGGCGCAGCGATTTGTGGATACCGGGATTTTGCCGCCTGTGAAGGGCGCCTGGGATAATGAAATCTTCCACAAACCCACCGAGTATCTTGGCGGGCAAGTTGCCGGTGAAATCTTCATTGATGCGGCCAACCGCCTGCCCAGTTACTCCGAACAGTGGACAACAAGCCTGGTCACGTCAGCATGGGGTTCGCAATTTAGCGCGGCCTGGGCTGGCGAAATCACCCTTGACGAGTGCATCAACGCGGCCTACGATCAGGCTGTCGCGGATATCGAGAAGAACAAGTTTTAGTCAAGTTGGGGTGTGTACATCCGCCCCTTTCTGCGTTGCTTGGTGAGTTCAAACCGGGGGAGAGTGGGGAGTTGCTCCCCCGGTAATTTTGTGTATAGTAGTATTATTCGAGGCAACGCACTTGTGGCAAATATCTACATCCGGGTGCGTTGTACCTGAACAAGCGCTCTCTAAAGGATAATTGAAACTAAAATGGTGACTCCAGCTCTATTTATGCAGCGTCCCCAGGCGCGCCCAAAAATTGGTCTTTTTCGTTTGAGAGCCATTGTGACGACCACAATAGCCGCCATTCTTGCGTTAGTGTTTGTGTGGCCTTTTTTGTGTATATTGGCGGCGACGTTCAATAAACTTGATGTGGTGATGAACCCGCTGATTCCGATTCCGGCCAAATTCAGTTTGCAGTTCTACCAGTTGATGCTTGGTGAAAAGTATCACTTTCAGGATTACATTATGAATTCGGTCGTCGTGAGCGTCAGCACAACGGTACTCAGCGCCCTGGCGAGTACCCTGTCGGGCTACGCTTTGGCTAAACTGCGTTTTCCAGGGCGCGGCCTCTTGTTCTCCATCATCATCGGGGTGATGCTGCTGCCCACCGCCACGATGTTGGTCCCGCAGTTCGTCGTGATGCGCGAGCTGAAGTTGGTGAATAGCTATTGGGGGCTGATCTTGCCCGGCGTGGGCGGCGGCGCCTTTGGGATTTTTCTGATGCGCCAGTTTATGCTCAATATCCCCACCGAGATGCTGGAAGCCGCGCGGATGGATGGCGCCAATGAGTTCGCGTTATTCTCCCGGATTGTGTTGCCAAACGCCAAAGCCGGCATCGGCGTCATTGCGACCCTTTCGCTGCGCGGCAATTGGAACGCGTTGTTATGGCCGCAGCTCATCATCACGGACCCTGCCCGGCAGCTCTTGATGCCCCAAATCGCGCTGCACAACAACATGATGGTCGAGGTCTGGGCGATCCACGTTGTACGGACGGCTTCCCTGGTGGCTGCGATAGTCCCTCTGGCCTTGTATGCCTACAGCCAGCGCCACTTTGTATCCACCCTGGCCGGAGCAATTAAAGGCTGAATGATTTCTTGGTTATTTTGAAGGAGGCATTGATGGCAAGTATTGCTGTTCCAGGACCAACAAAGAGACATTCTTCGGTGCAAAAATTCTTTTCCGATCAGACGAAATGGACCCCCTATCTGTTCGTCGCCCCTTTCTTCATCACCTTTGCGATCTTCACACTCTACCCAATGTTGCGCGCCGTCGTGATGGGGTTTCAGGAGTCTTTAGGCTACACCGGCAAATGGGAGTGGGTCGGATTAGCCAACTTTGTCGAAGCGTTGACCAATGACTCGCGCATGGGGATAGCGCTCAAAAACTTTGTCTACTTCACCGTAGGAAGTCTGGCGACACAATTGCCCTGCGCGTTTGTACTGGCTTTGCTCCTGACCTCCCCGGCGCTCAAGGCCAAGAGCCTATGGCGCACCTTGTTTTTCATTCCTTCCGTCCTTCCAGGTGTGACGATGGGCATCATCGGCGGGTGGTTTTTCAGCAAGACACACGGGTTTGCCAATGCTCTCCTGGTCGCCTTTGGCGGCCCGCGCGTTGACTGGGCTGGCCTGGCGCAGTTTATCATTCCCAACTTGTTGGTGATCGCCTTTTGGCAATGGATGGGCAATCACGCCGTGTTCCTCATCGCGGGGATGAGCGGGATCGGTGATGAGATTATTGAAGCGGCCATCGTGGATGGCGCGTCGCCCTGGCAACGCGCCCGCTACATCATTTTGCCGCTGCTCAAACCGGTCTTTGCCTATATCTCGATTACCGCCGCGGCGGGGTCGCTGATGAATTTTGAGGTGCCGTATGTCTTCTTGGGGACAGGCGGCGGGGCGCGAGGAAAAGGCTGGTTCTTCATGACCCATATCCAACAGATGGCCTTCGGACAATTCAGGATGGGCTATGCCACGGCCATTGGCTGGCTGGTCTTTTTCATCGCGGTCGTGATCACCATTTTGCAATTAAGGCTCTATGAATTCAGACTTGGAAAGGAGGAAGCATAATGGCAACGTCGGCGCTTACACGTTATACAACCTCCGGACGGGGTTCCGATGTTCGATCAAAAATTGGCCTTTTTCGCTTGCGGGCCATTCTGGCCACGACCCTGGCCGCGATCCTGGCGTTGATCTTCATCTGGCCTTTCCTGTGCATTGTAGGTTCGACATTTAACAAGATTGATGCGGTGATGAACCCCCTGACCCCCATACCGGCGAAATTTAGCACGCAATTCTACCAGTTGATGGTCAGTGAAAAATACCATTTTCAGAACTACGTCGTGAATTCGGTATGGATAGCAGTGGCGACGACGGTGTTGAGCACGCTGGCGTGTACGCTATCAGGCTACGCCTTAGCCAAGTTGCGCTTTCCCGGTCGAGACGTCCTGTTCTCCATCATCATCGGCATTATGCTGCTGCCCACCGCCACGATGTTGGTGCCGCAGTTCATCGTAATGCGCGACCTGAAGTTGATTGATAACTATTGGGGGCTGATCCTGCCCGGCGTGGGCGGCGGCGCCTTTGGTATCTTTCTGATGCGCCAGTTTATGCTCGGCATCCCCACTGAGATGATGGAAGCCGCGCGGATGGATGGCGCCAATGAGTTCGATTTGTTTTTCAGGATTGTGCTGCCGAATGCGAAAGCCGGGATCGGCGTCATTGCAACCCTTTCGCTGCGCGGCACCTGGAACGCGCTGTTATGGCCGCAAATCATCATCAGCGACGTGAACAAACGCCTGCTGATGCCCGCCATCGCCAATTTGAACCAACAGCAGGTGGCTGATGTGTTTGCCCTACCGGTTGTGCGCACAGCGGCGATTGTGGCGGCGTTGGTGCCGTTGGCCCTTTATGCTTACAGTCAGAAGTATTTCGTTTCCACCCTTGCCGGCGCTATTAAAGGTTAAGACAGAAGCCACAGAGACCACAGAGATCACGGAGAATTTTTGGGGTTCTCTGTGAATTCTGTGGTCTCTGTGGTAAAAAATATCCCTCAAGAAAGACAATATCATGAAAAAATATATCAGCTATGTGATTTTGGGGATGGCGCTCATCCTCACTGCCTGCGCTCCCGCCGACGCCTGGAAACCCATCGCTGGCGGCGAGAATCTCACCGCCGATCCCTCGTGGGCCTGCACCGGCTGGATTGGCGCCGCGAATGGCGTGCTCGACATCGGCACAGGCAGCGAATTCCGCGCATACCTCAACACGTATGGACCGCGCGTGCAAGCGGATGGCGATTTCGGCGTGGCCGCGACGGTCTCCGCCGACGCCGACAATCTGGCGGCATTTTCGCTGGTCGGCAAGCCGGGCGCGGGGGATTGGTGGAACGAGACGAACAAGCTTGACGTGGGCCTTGAAGAGGGCAACGTCGCCGTCTATTTTTACGACGGGAGCAGCTTTATGCCGCGTGTGAAGCAAACCTTCCCCGCTGAAGGGTTGTCGGGGCAGGTGGAATTGGAGCTGCGGCGCGTCGGCAGCACGCTGGTGGTGCGCGCCAACGGTAAAGAGGTCGGGCAGTTGCCTGATCCCGGCATTTTGCCCGCCGGGTGGGCCTACTTCGGGGCCAGTGTGCGCCCGAACAATACGCTGCATATCCACAAGCTCAGCGTCATCGCGCCGCCCGACAGCGCCGGCGTGGCGATCCTCACCGGGCTGGATAGCGACTACACCCCCACCGATCCGCCGTTGCGCGACCTGGCCGACGCGCGCGGCATCTACATCGGCGGCGCGGTCGAACCGCAGCATTTGCGCTGTGATCCGGTCTACGGCGAAGTGCTGGGCCGCGAGTTCAATATCCTCGTCACCGAAAACGCCTTCAAATTCTATGCGATCCATCCAGGGGCGGAACAATACACTTTTGAGGGCGCGGACACGATCGTTGCGTTCGCCGAAGCGCAGGGGATGAAAGTGCGCGGACACACGCTGCTCTGGCACCAGTCCATGCCGGCCTGGATTGAAAACGCGACCTTCACCCCGAAGCAGTGGGAGCAGATCATCCACGATCACATTACTACCATCGTGGGCCGCTATAAAGGGCACGTCGCCTATTGGGATGTGCTCAACGAGGCCATCAGCGACAGCGCCACCGGTGGGCCATTGCGCCAGACGGCGTGGTCTGCTGGTTTGGGGCCTGACTTCATTGACAAAGCCTTCATCTGGGCGCACGAGGCCGATCCCGCTGCACTGTTGTTCTACAACGATTATGGCGCTGAGGGGATGGGCGCGAAATCCGATCAGGTGTATGCCCTGGTCAAGGGATTGGTGGAGCGCGGCGTGCCGATCCACGGCGTGGGCTTGCAGATGCACCTGGTCGTCGGCGCTGCGCCCAAACCGGAGGACGTGCAACGCAATATCCAGCGCCTGGGCGAACTGGGACTGCAAGTCCACATCACCGAGCTGGATATTCGCCTGCCGTCCAATGCCTCCGATAGCCTGTTGGCTACACAGGCGAATATGTATCGTGAGTATCTACAGGTATGTCTGGCCGAAGAAAACTGCACCGCTTTCGTGTTATGGGGCTTCACCGATCGCTATTCGTGGATTCCCGATGCCAACCCCGGTTTCGATCACGCGCTCATCTTTGACAAGCTGTATCGCCCCAAACCGGCGTACTTTGCGCTGCGTGACGCCCTGACCATTCCCAAGAGCCTGGGGCCGGAGGATTTCGGCGCGAGCTGTGATTGTCAACCTTGATAGAAAGGATAATGGAGATGGCCGAACAAGAGGATTTTTCTGCCCAGCTTCCCAATGGGCACATGTTTGCGTTCTGGGAGGTCGAACAGCAATACGATCGTGAAATCCACGTGGACAATAATCATCCACATGCCTCCGATCAGAACGATGGTACAATGTCACACCCCTTCAAAACCATCAACGCCGCGGCCCAGGTGGCTACCCCAGGAACCAGGGTGCTGATCCACGCCGGAACATACCGCGAGACGGTTCAGCCGGCCCTGGGCGGGCTGGGGCCTGAAAAGATGATCAGCTATGAAGCCTATCAGGGGGAAGCGGTGATCATCAAAGCTTCCGTGGAGGTCAAAGACTTCAAGCCCAGCGTTGGCTGGCGCTTGTTTGCCGGTTTTAGGGCCGCTCCCCCTTCGACGGAAGGGATCAAGGTTTGGGAGATCGAACTGAACCCGGAGGACTTCAAAGGCTACAACCCGTTTTGCGCCGTCAACATCCTGCACGACCGGCTGTTTATCGAATATGACAAAACGGACATGACGCCCTATCTCAACCGCCGGGGGATGGTGTTTGTAGACGGAAAGCCGATGAAACAGGTCCCGCTGTACAACCAGTTGAGCCAAAGTGACAATACGTACTGGGTGGAAGCCAACGGCCAGAAGGTGCATATTCGCCTCGCCGGAGACGCCGACCCGCAGGAGCATCTCATCGAGTTGAGCAACCGCGAGCAGTGTTTTGCCCCGAAAGAGCCTTTCCTGTCCTACATCCGCGTTAAAGGTCTGACGCTGGCCCATGCAGCGACCGGCGCGCCCGTTCCACAGCGCGGTTCCCTTTCCTGTTATCGCGGCCATCACTGGATCATCGAGGACTGCACCATTGACTGGTCAAACGCTGTCGGCATAGACTGCGGCAATGAGTGCTGGCATCATCCCTTCGACGAGGGGCAAATCATCGGGTATACCATCATCCGGCGCAATACGATCAAAGATGTGGGTGTCTGCGGCATTGCCGGCATGTTTGTGCGCAACATGCTCATCGAGGACAACCTCATCGTTGGCACGGGTTGGCAGCGTATGGAGCTTTCCTGGGAAGCCGGCGGCATCAAGCTCCACCATGCGGTGGATTCCCTCATCCGCCGGAACGTCTTCAAGGGGTGCATCGGCTGTGATGCGCTGTGGTTGGACGTGGGCAATGAGAACTGCCGCATCACATCGAACCTGTTCATTGACGGCATCCAGTCCCGCGAACACATCTTTATCGAGTGCTCGCGTGACGCGGAGAACCTGATTGACAACAACATTATCTGGAATGTCGAAGGCCGCTACGATAAACAGGCCGTGCCCGCCGAACCCGGTTCTTCTGGCTGGTACAAGACCACCGAGCTGGATGTCAGAAATGGCTATGGCATCTACCTGGAGGGGACCGACCGGCTGCGAATGGTCAACAACCTGATCGGCAAGTGCGACAAAGCCGGCTTTTTCGCCAAAGTGGTGGCCTTTCGGGTCTGGCCCAAGCGCGGGGGAACCTCGCGGGAGAACAAATTCTTCAACAACCTGTTCTACCAATGCGGCGAGGCGGCCATCATCCTGCCGAACGAACACAACCAGGCTGAAGGCAATGCTTATGTGAAAATGCCGCCCGGCTATCTGCGCGTCATGTATCCCGAACCAGAAATGTGCCTCGATTTGGCAACGTGGCAGGAGTTTTGCGGATTTGACAAAAATGGCTGTGTCTGTGATATGGAGATTGACATCAACAGCGACGATCTGACGATGGAGGTGGTTTTCAAAAGCGAGCTGCCCGAAGTCAATGCCGACGAAAAAGTATGCACCGATTATTTCGGGAACGCAGATAATAACGGAAAACGAATGCCTGGCCCCATGATCGGCCTGGCCGGCAAAAAGGCCCGTTTTAGCATTGATCCCCGAAAATTGAAAGATTAAATTCAAACTCTCATCAACTCTATAAGGAGAAACCCTATGCTCACGCACTGGACACAAGAGGATTTGCTGGTCAATGGCGTGCGGATTCACTACACCCGCACCGGTCGAGGGGATAAACGTCCCCTGGTGTTGATCCACGGTTTTTCGGATAATGGCCTGTGCTGGACGCCCGTGGCGCACGCTCTCGAAGCTGACTATGATGTGATCATGCCGGATATGCGCGGTCATGGCCTGTCGGCGCGCGTGCAGCCGGATGAAAAAGTGGACATGGCCGCCGATGTGGCGGAACTCATCCGCACCCTGGGGTTGAATCGCCCGATTGTGGGTGGGCACTCGATGGGGGCGACGGTGACTTACCAGCTTGCGGTGCGTTTCCCAGAACTGGTTAGCGCCTTGTTTCTGGAAGACCCGGCCTGGCGACTATCCTGGCCGGAGCCAACTCCCGAACAACTCGCGGAGAACCCTATGGGGAAGTGGGTCAAGAGCCTCGCCACTCAGACGTTGGAAGAATTGCTGACACAATACCGCAAGGATCACCCCACCTGGCCCGAAGAGCTGCTACAACCGATGTGCGAATCCAAAAAGCAGCTCGATTCCACGATTCTGGATGTGTTAAGGCCCAGAATGCACGCTCAGGAATGGGACTGGCGGACAACCCTCCAGAACGTCACCCATCCTATGTTACTCTTCACGGGCAACCCGGAGCAGGGAGCGATCGTGACCCCGGAAGCCGTCGCAAAAGTGCGCGAGTTGAACCCCAATGTGATCATCGTCACCATCCCCGATGTGGGACACCTGATCCGGTTCGACAGGTACACACTCTTCATGGACGCTTTACAGGCGTTCCTGAAGCAGCTTCCGGCTTGAGGTGACGACCATGAAAATCAATATCAACCTGCAACAACCCGGCCAATCCATCACCCCCTACTGGCGCGTGTGCGTCGGCGGTGGGCGGGTGGGGGAGGCCCTGCGCGCCGACTTCCAAAAGCACCTGGAACTGGTGCAGCGCGAGATGCCCTTTCAATACATCCGTATGCATGGCCTGTTTCACGAAGATATGATGGTCTACCATGAAGAAAACGGCCAACCCATCGCCAACTGGCAATACGTTGATCTGGTCTACGATCACTGGCTTTCTATCGGCATCCGGCCTTTTGTGGAACTGGGCTTCATGCCCTACGATCTTGCCAGCGGCGAAGAGACCGTCTTCTGGTGGAAGGGCAATATCACCCCGCCGAAGGATTGGGAACGCTGGGAATGGTTCATCGAGCAGTACATCCGTCACGTCATCGAACGCTACGGGCTGGACGAGGTGCGCCGTTGGTACTTTGAAGTGTGGAACGAACCGGGTCTGAAGTTCTTCTGGAAAGACGCGGATTTCGACGCCTACATGGAACTCTACGCGCGTACTGCCCGCACGCTCAAGCGCGTTGATCCGCACCTGCGGGTCGGCGGCCCGGCCAGCCACGGCTTTGGCGACGCGGTGGGCGAGCCGCCGTGGGGGAAGGAATTCCTGGCGGCGTGCGCCGAACGCCACCTGCCGCTCGATTTCTTCTCCACGCATCCGTACCCCACCTTCTACCCGTTCGACCCGGAAGGACACGGGTACATGACCTGGGACGGTCCCGACCGCCTGTTGGTGGATGCGCGCGGCTGCGATAAGCTGTTGCGCGAGTCGGCCTTCCCCAGCATCGAGCGCCACTACACCGAATGGAGTTCCAGCCCTAGCCCGCGCGACCCCGTACACGATACCGCCTTCGAGGCCGCCTTCATCGTGGATAACAACTGGCGGGCGCGTGGTTTAATGGATTCGCTGTCATTTTGGGTGGTCAGCGATATCTTCGAGGAATGTCGGGTGGGCGATACGCCCTTCCACGGCGGGTTTGGACTGGTCAATGTCCAGGGCTTGAAAAAGGCATCGTACCACGGGTACTGGTTCCTTTCGCGCCTGGGCGATGAAGCGCTGGCCGAAGGGGATGGGTATGCGGTCACCCGCCGCCGCGATGGCACGCTGGCCGTCCTGTTGTGGAACTACTGCCACTATCGCGCCGACGCCAACGACAGCCGCTTGCTGGCCGCCGCGAAGCCGGGTGAAATCTACGACCTGTTCGATGTGCGACCTGCTCGTGAGTTCACGCTGCGCCTGGATGGTGTGGGAGCATCTGCTCGCGTGCAGACGACGCGCTTCGATCAGCAGCACGGCAGCGTGTACGACGCCTGGGTGGCCCTGGGCGCACCGAACCACATCCTCCCCGCTGACCTGGACGTCTTGCGCCGCCGCATGGAATTGGACGTTTCCGCGCAGCGCGTTGCCACGCCGGCGAATTCGCTCGAATGGACCGTCGCGGTGCAGCCTTTCGGGGTAACATTGCTCGAAATCCGCTCCGAGCCGAACCGGTCACTGTAATCTGCGGAGCTACCACTTTTTCGAGAAAACTGCACGGCAACGATTAGTCAGCAATTTCCCATCCAAACAAAAACCCCGCTCTTGCGCAGAGCGGGGTTAGTTTATGCCCTCAACGGGATTCGAACCCATGTACCAGGCTTGAAAGGCCTGTGTCCTAGACCTGACTAGACGATGAGGGCACACGCGAAGGATTGTAACATAAAGCACTTAGCTGTCAAGCATGTTTTTTACTGCATTTCTTCGATAGTTCGTCATTTGGCATGGATATGGTAAAATAGACCTGTGACCGAAGAACGGAAAACCAAGGAAGAACCGCGCCAGCCGCTCGGCATTCTGGCGTGTCTTGCGACAGGCTTTGAGATCGTGGCGCGCCATCCGATGATCCTGAGTATGCCCTTGTTGCTCGATCTGTTTCTATGGTTGGGACCGCGCCTGTCGTTAGCGCCTTTGTTCCAGGCCGTGGAACAGTTCTTCAGAGGGGTGCTGTGGACTGAAAGTGTAGCAGCGTCGCCAGATGTCCAACAGGCAACGCTGTTGATGACACAGACGCTCAACACGCTGACGATGCGGTTCAATCTCTTTTCCGCGTTAACGCCGGCGCCGCTGTTGGGTGTGCCTTCAATGATGGCCTCGCGGTTGACGGTGGAGCGTCCAATGGGAGCGCGCCCCGAGATGACGGTTGCCTCGGTGCTCGTGGCTATGTTTCTGGGGGTGGTAGTGCCCATCGTGGGACTGGGGCTTACCGCGCTTTATCTGCGTGCGGTGGGACGGCGCGTCATTGATGAAACGGAAGTCCCTTTCGATAAACCGCAGACATTTCCGGCGCTATGGGGACAATTGATCGTGTTTGCGTTGATTGTGATCACGATCGTGGCGACGTTGTCCATGATTGGGCTTTCGTTCGGCGCGCTGATCGGTCTGCTGAGCACAGGACTGGCTTTTTTTGTGGTGACGATGCTCTTTTCACTGATCACGTTCACCGTGTTTCACATGATTTTTGCCATTCCAGGAATGGTGCAGTTGCGGCGATCTCCATTCCGCGCCATCCAGGAAAGCATTTTACTCACACGCGGGGACTTTTTCAACGCCACTTTCCTGATCCTGCTGATCCTGGTGATCTCGCGGGGATTCAAGGTGGTGTGGACCCTGCCCGATCCGGCGACCTGGGCCAACTTGATTGGCATTGCCGGACATGCTTTCGTCAGCACGGCATTGACAGCGACATTGTTTGTCTTTTATCAGGATCGCCTGAGTTTCTTGCCGAAACCGCAACCCGCTCCGGTCGTCAAGGAAGTGCCGGCGCATCCATTGATTGGTGAATAAAATCGTTAGACGATAAGGAAAAGATACCATGGTTCCAAAAGCGAAAAATGAGACATTAAAGTACGACGCCTCTACTATCCAGGTCTTGGAAGGGCTGGAGGCCGTGCGCCGTCGCCCTGGGATGTACGTGGGTGGAACAGACGTGCGTGCGCTGCACCACCTGGTCTACGAAGTGGTAGATAACTCCATTGACGAAGCCCTGGCCGGGGCCTGCGATCATATCCGTGTGATCGTCAATCCGGATTCCAGCGTCTCAGTGATTGATAACGGGCGCGGCATCCCGGTGGGGATTCATCCTGAGAAGGGGATTTCGGCTTTGCAGTTGGTGTTGACCACGCTGCACGCCGGCGGCAAGTTTGGCAGCGGCGGCTACAAGGTCTCTGGCGGCTTGCACGGCGTCGGCGTCTCGGCGGTGAACGCGCTTTCGGAATGGATGGAAGCTGTCGTCAAATCCAACGACGGGAAGATTTATCGCCAGCGCTACGAGCGCGGCATCCCCGTTACCGGCGTTGACCCGATCGGCAAATGTGACCCGCAAGACACCGGAACAACGATCACCTTTCGTTTTGACCCGCTGATTTTCAAAGACGCGGATTTAAGCTACAACTTTGAGACATTGGCGCAGCGCTTCCGGGAAATGGCGTTCGTCACGCGAGGTGTCACCATTGATTTGATTGATAAGCGTGAGGAACCTTTCCCCCGCCGGATGACATTCCACTTTGAGGGCGGCATCCTCTCGTTCGTCAAGTACCTCGACCGCAACCGCAAGGCGCTGCACGATCCAATTTACGTCGAAAAAGAGACGGAAGGCGTCATCGTTGAGGTTGCGCTGCAGTACTCCGACAGTTTCAATGAAACGGTGCTGGCCTTCGCCAACACCATCAACACCATTGATGGCGGCACGCACCTGACCGGCTTCCGTTCGGCGCTCACCCGCACGATCAACGACGTGGGGCGCAAGCTGTCGGTGCTCAAGGATAGCGACCCCAACCTCACCGGCGACGATGTCCGCGAGGGTCTCACCGCCGTGGTGAGCGTCAAAGTGCCCGACCCGCAGTTCGAGAGCCAGACGAAGGTGAAGCTGATGAACCCGGAGGTGCGTTTCGCCGTCGAAGCCGCGACCGCCGAGGCCGTGGCCGAATTCTTCGAGACCGATCCGCGCGCCGCACGCCGTATCGTGGATAAGGGTCTCACCGCCTCCAAAGCGCGGGACGCCGCCCGCAAAGCGCGCGACCTCGTCATCCGCAAGAGCGCGCTGGAGAGCCTGACGTTGCCTGGCAAGCTGGCCGACTGTTCCAGCCGCGATCCCTCGAACAGCGAACTGTTCATCGTTGAGGGCGACAGCGCCGGCGGTAGCGCAAAGCAAGGCCGCGACCGTCACTTCCAGGCGATTCTGCCGCTGCGCGGGAAAATTCTCAACACCGAGCGCGCCGGTCTGAACAAAATTCTGGGCAACAAAGAGGTACAGGCGCTCATCTCGGCGCTTGGCTGCGGCGTCAGCGACCAGTTTGAGGTGAGCAACCTGCGTTACAACCGCGTCATCATTATGACCGATGCCGACGTGGACGGCGCGCACATCACCACACTGCTGCTGACCTTCTTCTTCCGCTACATGCAGCCGCTCATTGACGAAGGTCATCTTTACATCGCGCAACCGCCGCTTTACCTGGTCAAGTCGGGCAAAGACGCACAATATGCCTACAGCGACGCCGACCTGGAAACGGTGATGAAGGCGTTCGACGGTCGCAAAGTGACGTTGCAGCGTTACAAGGGTCTTGGCGAAATGAACCCACAACAATTGTGGGACACCACCATGGACCCGGTGCAGCGCACGTTGGTCCAAGTGACGATTGAAGATGCCGCCGAAGCCGATCAAATCTTCTCCATGTTGATGGGCAGCGAAGTTCCGCCGCGCCGCCGGTTTATCCAGAGCCACGCGCGCGAAGTGCAGAACCTGGATGTGTAAAGGCGCGGGGCGCATAGGAGGCAAGCGTTGATAACGGTGAACAAAAAAGTCTGCTTGCTGGGTGACTTTGCCGTGGGCAAGACCAGTCTCGTGCGGCGTTTGGTCTATAGCATCTTCGAAGACAAATACCTGGCAACCATCGGTGTAAAAGTAAGCCGCAAATCCATAACTTTGTCCGACGAACGCGGCGCAGTGGAAATGAACCTGATGCTCTGGGATCTGGCGGGGAGTGAGGAGTTCACCCGTATGCGCGCCAGTTACCTGCGTGGGGCTGCCGGCGCAGTACTGGTCTGCGATCTCACCCGTCCCGAAACACTCCCGGCCCTCAACGTGTATGTCAATGCGCTGCGCGACATCAACGCACAGGTTGCGCTCGTTATTGCCGCCAACAAATGTGATCTTGAGGAGCAACAACAGCTTTCCGCGCAAGAGATCGAGAACTTTGCGACAAATCTGGCAGCGCCCTTTTATTTGACCAGCGCCAAAGAAGGAACGGCTGTGACAACACTTTTTGAACACCTGTGTGCACTTCTCCTCCAACA
The DNA here is from genome assembly GCA_035420085.1 of Anaerolineae bacterium. GTDB lineage: Bacteria > Chloroflexota > Anaerolineae > B4-G1 > SLSP01 > DSWT01. The sequence continues at coordinate 36,042 of DAOLUH010000016.1, read as the reverse complement.
AACAACACAGGTCTAAGTCGCTAGGAAAGCTATGAATCTCTCCGTCGCATGTGTTGACCGCCAGGCCGGACGACTGATCGCCGAAGCGTTGCGTTATGCCTACGCCATTACCGACAGAGCGTTGCGGCTCGTCGAAATCTATGATCCCCTGGGTATGATGTGTATTCCCCAGAACAGAACTGAGAGCACACTCTATGATCTTGTCCCGGAATTGATCGGCAGCGAAAAGATCGTCCAGGATATTTTGAGCGGAACGGTTCCACAGCACCATTTGCCGATGATGAACCGTGAACATGCCGATCAAACAATAACCTACGTGGAACTGCTGTTGCTGCCATACCGCGATTCGACAGGACAGAGCGGGGGCGTGCTGTGCGTCGTCAAAGACGTAACCGAGACCGGTATTCTGCAACAAGAGCTGATCCAGCAGCGCAACGAATCCCTGTTGCTGCGATCTCGATTAACCCGACAAAACGAGGCATTGCTTCAGGCCAACGCCGAGTTGCAACATCTTAACGAGATGAAGATGCAGTTCGTGTCTGTCGCGGCGCACGAGCTGCGCACCCCCCTCACGCCGATGTTGGGTTTCCTGGAAATGCTGCTGAGCGACGAAGCGGGACCCCTCAACGAACTGCAACGCAGGTTTACAAAGATTGTGAAATCCAGCGTGGATCGGATGTTGGACTCGGCGAACAACTTGCTCGATCTGACGCGCCTGCAAACCGGGCACATCGAACTCGTATTATCGCCATGCGACATCGGCGCTTTGATCGAAGCGGTGGCGACCCAGTATGCGCCTATGTTTGCAGCAAAAAAGCAAAGACTGCAAACGCACATCCCAGTGACCATCCCGTCGGTGCTGTGCGACCAGGAGCGCGTCCGCCAGGTTCTCACCAACTTGCTCAGCAACGCGAGTAAGTACACACCCGAAGGGGGCCATATTGACGTGACCGTGCAACCGGCTGCAGAAAAGGGGTATCTCCAAATCATCGTCGCCGATGATGGCATCGGCATCCCGGACGAGGATCAGGCGAAAGTATTCGGCACATTCTTCCGCGCGGGCAATGCCGGCGAGACGGGCGCATCCGGCGCAGGATTGGGGCTGACGATTTCCCAAATGCTCATCGAACAACACGGTGGGCGAATCTGGTTCGAGAGCGGCGTCAACCAGGGGACCGCGTTCCATTTCACCTTGCCCGTCGCCTGAGCATTAAGCCGCAGGATGCCGTTGAACACCGACTTTCCAATGTTGGCGACGGCGTAAAACCTAAAGCTCAGGCCCTATCTCCGCCGTCTGATCTAGCGGACAGATGCGATCCAGCGTGAAGCGTTCAGTGCCATACCCATACCAATCGAAGAACGCGGCAGCTTCGACGCGGTCGCCGATGAAGCTCTCCACCGCCAGACAGGCTGCCAGCGCGTCGTCGGTGGCCTCGTAGACTTCCAGCACATATCCGGCAGCAGCAGCATAGAGGGTATTGGGCGCGCCATCCGTCCGCGCCAGCAGGTCAGCGTGAACTTGACGCAACGCCGCCACATCGCCGCGCTCTGCATAGACGAGCATGGCCTCAACCGTCGCATATCCAACGATGCGCGCCCAGGCTTCGGCAGTCAACCAGCCCTCATCTGTGTAGATGCCGGGGTGGTTGATCACAGACAGCGCCAGGTCGAGCGCCGTGTCCCAGTCCTCATTCGCCAGCGCTGTGTTGGCGTCGAGCATCTGGAAATAGGGGTGCGGGTCAGGATCGGGCGTATCTTCGACGAGACGGTACGCGCCATCGCGCCAATCAAAACGCAAGGTGTGCTGGCGTTGCAATCCCGCCCCCACCGAGCCGAACATCCCGCCGTGCATGACCACTTCCAGGATGCCATCGCCATCGTCATCCGCCAACGTATAGTCGGTATAAGCTTGCATGATCGGAGCGGCGGCCAGATCATACCAGCGTTGCCCATCCCATTGCCCGATGAGCAGCGACGTGAAGCACGTGTGCGCGCCGCACTCGTGGGACTCGATCACCACTTCAAGCTTTCCATCCGCGTTGATGTCGGCGACCGTCAGCAAGTTTGGAAAAGAAACTTCCCACACGCGCTCGTCGGCGATGATAATGGAGGCCGGTACAAACAGGCCGGCGCGCTGGTGAAAGACCAGCAGGTAGCCGGGGCAGAACGTCATCCCGCAGGCCAGGTCACGGGCGGGGACGCTGATGAGCCACTCATCCTCGCCATCGGCGTTCAAGTCGCGGGCGGTAGCCCAGGCGTTGGGCGGGCGCGGCCCCTCATAGGTGCTGTCCGCGGGCAACCAGGCAATTAACTGGTCCAACACCGCGTCCACGTCGCCCGTGGCGTTGAGCATAGCGGTGATGAGTTGGATGTATCCCCGCACCCATCCTTCTAGCGTGTCCTTCTCCGCATCGAAGGCGGGAGGACGGCTGGCGATCCAGTCTGCCGAGAGCGTCGCCTGCGCCGCTGGCATAAGCTGCGCAACAACCACATCGCGTGGCGACTGCGTCGGCGTGGGCGCCGGCGTGAAGGTCGGCGGCAGCGTCGGCAGAATGGTTGCGGTTGGCGCAACCGTCGCCGTCGCAGCCGCCGTTGCCGTCGCCGGGATAGTCGGCGGCGCGGCCTGCGGTACGTGCTTCGGCAGGCCGCACGCGCTCATAGCAAGTGTCAACAGCAGGAGGGTCAAACGTCGCAGCTTATGGCTCATAGCTTCTTCCACGTCACTTGCGCCTTCGCGGCCTGCGTCGCTTCAAAGTATTCGACGCGCACGGTATGCTGCCCGGCGGTGAGATTGACTGTGGCGTAGCGCGTTCCGCGCATCGGACGCCAGCTATCGAGCACCAGGCGGTCATCCACGTAGACGCGCACGCCGTCGTCGGTCGTGGTCGTGAAGCGATAGCGCCCGGCCTCAAAGGTAAACGTGCCCGTCCAGCGCACGGCAAACTGGTCTATCGGGATCTCTGGCGCGGGCGCGCCGCGTCCCCAACCAAAATCAATGGCGGCGTCGGTGCGCACCAGCGCCGGCGTCTTGGCGAGATCGCGCCCGGCGAAGTATTCCCCTTGCCACGGGCCGGGGAGCGGCGCGCCTGGCTGCGCAGGCGATGGCTGCGCGGGCGCGGCGGAAACCGGCGTCGGCGCTTTAGCGAAACCGTAGTTGGGCGAAGGGGGCATGGCCTGCGCCGCCTCAATGGTTGCCGCGTAGTCCCACCAGAACTGGATGCGGGCGTTGCCGGCGGCCTCGAAGTATTCCAGGCGCAGCGTATGCGGGCCTTCCAGGTAATGCCAATCCTGGTAACGCCAGACATAATCCTGGGATTGCCAGTAGTTCATGTGCAGATTGGCGTCGTCAATCCACAGGCGCATCCCGTCGTCGGAGCGCACGTTGAAACGGTACAGTCCCGGCGCGAAGTTGATCTGGCGAATCCACTGCACGGAGAAATTGTCACTGGGGATCCAGTTGGCAGGCGCGCCCTGGCCCCAATCAAAGTTGATCTCGGCATCGTCGCGGATCAGCGCCGGGCCGCCACGCAGCTCGCGGTTGTCGAAGTAGCGGCCTTCCCACCCTTTCAACGTATCCAACCGGTTCCACCAGACATGGGCGCTTGCCTCGCCGCCCTCCTCGTAATATTCGACGGTGATGCTGTGCTGGCCGGCGCCCAGAGCGATGTCGCCGGAGCGGGTGTTGGGCAGCTTTTGGTTCTGCCAGTAATCCACGATGCCGCGCCCATCCACGTAGATACGGACACCGTCATCACAACTGGCGTAGAAGCGATATGTTCCGGCTTCAAAGCCGAGTGTGCGCGTCCACCGCACGGAAAAGTTATCCACAGGCACTTTCGCATCGGGACTGCCGGCGCCCCAATCAAAGTCAATCGCGGCATCATAGCGGGTCAACACGGGCGAACCGGCAAGCGTCCGGTTGTTATAGTAATCCGCCCGCCAGGTCGCGCCGCCGCTCACCTTTTCCCAGGCAGCTTGTAACGCCGCGCCGCCGCTATGTTCATAATACTCCACCCGCACACGATGCGTACCCGGCGCTACGTACTGGTTGACGGTGCTCCAGGTGGCCTCGCGGTCGCGCCAGTCGTCAATGATGAGCGCGTCGTCAATCCACAGGCGCATTCCATCATCGGAGCGATACGAGAAGCGGTACGTGCCGCCCTCGAACCATTCGTCGTGAGTGAAGCGGGCCGAAAAATTGTCAGCCGGAATACCGGCGCCCGGGCTGCCGGTTCCCCACTCGAAGTGCAATCCAGTCTCGTAGCGGGTGAGAGTTGGGCTGCCAGACAAGGCGACGTTGTTGTAGTACTCAGCGTACCACTCGCCGGCGCTCAACACCGGGCGTGATCCGCAGATACTCGCCAACATCGTCAACACAACAAACAGCGTCATCCACAATGGCTTTTGCATCTGTAACCTCCTTCAAAAATTGCCACCGAGGACACAGAGTTCACAGAGATAGGGAAATTAACTCTGTGTTCTCTGCGCTCTGTGGCAGACATTATCGTGCCTGCATGGCATGCGGTAACACCGACGTTTCCTCTAGCACAGTAAACCGATCCGTCCTTATAAGACGCCAATTTTGCGCGATTGGTTCCGCTTTTTCGGCTCCTGGATTCAAAATGATCCGTATGCTAATTTTATTGCTCTCCACAGTTATATACCAGTTATCCACAGGATACCAGACGCGTTTGGGTCGTAGAGGTGCGGTGGGGAAAAAGGCGCATTGATGGGACAAAATATCGCAGTTTACAACACACTGCCCCCCTGTTAGCCTTGCTCACAGAGGTTGAGTGGGGAATTTTTACATCACGCCGGATAAAGTCAGAATACAGTCTGAGGCTGTGGATAACTGTCAGGTGAATTTTTCCGGCAAGATATTGTTCTTTTTCCCTCATTGTGCTATACTTGATACGCTTGGTTGAGAACCTAGCCAATAAAGAATAAAGGTGAGCACCTTGAGTAATAATGATGATTTCCCACCTGTGAATTTTTCTGAACAGCGATGTATTGATAACCTTAAAAGCCCAAATCCACGCCAGCGTTCGCAGGCAGTCCAGGAGTTAGGAAAACTCAAAACCGACTGCGCTGTGTCCCATCTTATCACACTTCTGAAAGAAGATGTAAATACCTACGTGCGCAGCGCGAGCGCGGAGGCTTTGGGCCACATCGGTGACAGCGCCGCCATCTTCCCGTTGATGGACGCGCTTCATGACCCCTGTTCGTTCGTGCGCCGCGCCGCCGCGATTGCCCTGGGGCAGATGCAGGCGAAAGAGGCGCAGGGCGCGCTCCTCAACGCCCTGAACGACGGCAATTTCTACGTCCGTCGCGCGGCGATTAACGCCATCGGCAAACTCGACATCCCCGACATGGGCGCGGTGCTGCTCCCCCTCCTGGCGACGCCTGATCTGCGGATTCGCCGCACGGTGCTCATCGCGCTGCGGCGTCTGCGCACCGAAGAGGCCGCCCCACGGATGGTTGATATGCTCCAGGCCTACCTGGCCGCGCCGAGCCAACGCGATTTGCCCGTCGTAAAAACGCTGGTTGTCGCCCTGGGAGATTTGCAGTCCAAAGCAGCGATCCCGATCCTGGCCGACGTGGTGCGTGGCTATGTGGGCGCGCGCTCACTGGCGGCTGGCGCAATGGGACAGATCGGGGGGACCGAAGGCGGGCCGGTGTTGCTGGAAGCATTATCCGACAAGAGCATTAACTTGCAATTGGCCGCGCTCAAGAGCTTGGGGCGAATTAAGTATCGGGAGGCGGTGCCAGCCGTGCGTGAATTTCTGACCTCACCGGATCCGCGCCTGCGCCGCGTCGCCGCGCTGACCGCCGGCAACCTGGGCGATGCCTCGGCCGTTCCCCTGCTGCTCTCGATGGTTCACAATGATTCCAGTCCCCTCGTGCGACCGGCGGCGGTCGAGGCGTTAGGATTGCTGGGCGACAAGCGGTTGATCCCACAACTGCTGCCTCTGGTGGATGACGCCAACGCCTACCTGCGCGCCGCGTTAGCATACACGCTCAGTTCGCTGGACGGCAATACACCCGCAGTGCAGCTCGCATTGAAGAAATTGTCGCAGGATCAAGTAGGACACGTGGCGTTCGCGGCAACACGCGCGCTCCACAATTGTGAACAGAGCAAAAAGGAAACACCGGTAGAGGCTGCGACATGCCCTGAGCCAACGAAAAAACAGCTTTCCTGGCTCAGGCGCTTTTTGGGGCGGGCTTAGCGCCGTCACGGAGGGCATCGCGCTCCGTGAGCACCAGCCACGCGAAGTGCGGCAGCGCCAGTTGCCGCCGCCAGCGCCACGGCTCGCGTGCGAGCCGGTAGAACCACTCCAGGCCGAGGCGTTGTATCCACTGCGGTGCGCGCCGCGACACGCCAGCAATAAAGTCGAACGATCCACCAACCCCGATGCCGACGGCGGCTCCGGTGCGCGCCAGATTCCGCTCCAGCCACAGGTCTTGCTTCGGCGCGCCATACGCCACGAACAGGATGTTCGCCTGCGCAGCGCGCACCCGCGCGACGATGTCTTCTTCCTCTTCGGGCGCAGGCGAACCGGCGTAACAGCCTGCCACGATCAACCCAGGATACCGAGCCGCCAGAATAGCCGCCGCCTTTTCCGCCACACCGGGCGCTGCGCCCAGGTAGAAGACGCGCCAATGCTGCCGCGCCGCTTCCGCCGAGAGCCGTGGCACCAGGTCGGACCCGGCCACCCGTTCGCGCAGACGTTTGCCGCGCAGCCGCGCGGCCCATACCACGCCAATCCCGTCGGGAATACAAAGGGCGGCCCTTTGCAGGGTCGCCCTGAACGTTGCATCGCTGCGCGCTTTCATCAAGAATTCCGGATTGACGGTGGCGATTTGGTGCGCGCCCCCTTCGGCAATCCATTGGTGGACGAACGCCAGCGTTTCGTCCGTCGTGACGTCGTGAACCGGCACCCCCATCAGGGTGACTACATCAGGTTCAAGGCCCAGTCGCCGATCAGCCAATAGCGGAAGTCCTTACCATTCGACGTCTCGATGCTGCCGATGACCCCGTAGACCAGGGCGATGATGGGGAAGACCAGTAGAACCGGCGTCAGGATCGCTGCGATGGGGATCAACAGGATGCCCACCAGAATCGCGCTCAACGCGCCAACCACGGCCCACATGATGCCAATCAACACGCCGCCGCCCGCCCAGAAGAGCAACTGGAACAGGAACGCCTGCATCGCCTGGTAGGCCACGTAGCGCGAGCGATCTTTGTAGATCAAGTAGATCAGCAGCGCTGCGCCGACCCCCAGAAAACCGGTCACGAGGTTGAGCAAGACGCTCAGGTGCGCCAGCATCGCCCAGGTGCGCTCGTCGGCGGGCGAAAGCGGCTGCGGCGCGCCAGCCGGTGGCACAGGATTTGATCCGGGCTGCGCATGGGCAGCTTCGGGTGTTACGTTTACGACTTCATTTTCAGTATTCATTGTCCCTCCATCTTTGTCATTGGATTGATGATGCTATTTCTATTACGCAGTCTTCGATGGAAGGTTGCGCAGTGAAGGCGCTAAACCTTTTCTGAAAATTCTTCCACCTGGTAGATGGAAACTTCGAGGTCGGGCCAGCGCCAGGCATTGCCCGGCAACCCGGCTTTATAGCACAGGTGGGTCAAGAATTCCTCCGGCGATGGCAATTGTTCCCACACTTGCGGCAAGAACGTCGCCCGGTTCCAGCCGCGCTCGATGATGACGCCGTCAACGTGTGGCCGCAGCTTGCGGATGAGGTCGTCCGCCCCGTCGAAGTCCAACGGCTGCGGCGCGGTCAGCACCGAGACTTCGATGACGATGTTCGGTAATTCGGCGGCTTTCACCTGGGGAAAACGGGGATCGCGGAACGCGGCGGCGAGGGCGTTCTCGCGCACGTCCTCGACCAGAGGCCGGTGCGCCATCAGCGAGCCGATGCAGCCGCGCAGCTCGCCATCTCGCGTGTGCAGGGTGACAAACGCAGCGCCAGGTTCGTTGAGGCGGGGCGGCGCCGGTGGACGCTTACCGACAGGCTTGCGTCCGGTTGCTTCCGTGATGGTGTCGCGGGCCAGGGTCAGCAGGTAGGCGCGTTCTTCGGTGTTCAAAGGTTCGGTCGTCATTGCGCTGCCTCCACAAAAGCGATAGCTGCATAGCCTACGACTTGCGATGTGTCGCCGCGAATATCCCCAGAGGTACGGTAGTCCAGCAGATGCGGCTGCCAGCCACGCTTCTCCGCAATCGTCATCAGTGCGACGGCGGGAGCCTGGCCACACGCTTCACCGCGCGCAGCCTCGCGCGGTTTGCCTTCCAAGACCGCGTTGATGAACTGCCGGTCGAGGGTGTGCGCCGTCCGGTTGTCGTGATAATGGCTCAAGTCAGAACTGACGATGATCACATCCTCCGCCTCCAGCGCCTCATTCAGGCGTTGCCCGACGAACGCCGCATCCACATCGCCAAAGAGCATCGGAATGACGGGGACATCGGGGAAGATAACTTGCAAGAAGGGGATGTGGACTTCGAGGCAGTGCTCCGGCGCGTGCGGCGCATTGCGCGCGGCAAACGGGTCGCCGGACGACGCCAAAGCCTCAATCTTTTCAACATCCAACGGGTGGTTGCCCAGGGGTGTGCTGAAGGCGCTATAGTCCGCCAGCGCGACGCCAGAAAACCACACGCGATGGGATGGCCCCATCAAGTAAATGCGTTTTGGGGGTGCGGGCTGCGCGGCCAGCACTTTGTAGGCAAACGCGGCGACCGGCCCGGAGTACACGTAGCCCGCGTGCGGCGCAATCACCGCCCGCACATGGGTCAGCGCCGGCGGCGTAGCCTGGTGCATATAGTCGTTGATGTCTCTGCGCAAAGCGTTCGGCGCGTCAGTGTAGAACATGCCAGCCACAGCAGCAGGACGGATCGTCTTAGCCATAGTTATCCTCCTTGACTTAACGTAGGATGTGAAGCGTAAAACGTGAAACGTAAATGCTCCCTTACGTTTTACGCTCTACGGGTTACTTTCAATTCCAGACGCCGGGAATTCGCGTGTCACATTTGGGGCACACGCCCGGCGTCGTCCAGCGTGGACGGACGTTGTAGCCGTAGCGTTGAATCAGCACTTCGCCGCAGGCCGGGCAATGCGTGTTCTCGCGTTCGGGGTCGAGGACGTTGCCCAGGTAGATGTACTTGAGGCCGGCAGCTTTCCCGATGGCGTAGGCCCGTTCAAGTATGGCCGTGCTGGTGCGAGGTCGGTCGAGCATCTGGTAATCGGGATGGAAGGCGCTGAGGTGCCAGGGCATCGCAGGGTTCACCGAAGCCAGCCACTCCGCTGCCGCCCGCAGCTCTTCATCAGAATCGTTCAGGCCGGGGATGACCAGCGTGGTGACCTCAATCCAGATGTTGGTCTGCTGGGCGATCGTGGCGATGTTGCGCTTGACCGGTTCGAGGCGCGCGCCGGAGTACTGGACGTACAGTGCGTCGGTGAAGCCTTTGAGATCAACGTTGATAGCGTCCAGATATGGCGTGAGGCGTTCGAGCGTCTCCGACGACATAAAGCCGTTGGACACGTAGACATTTTTGATGCCGTGGGCGTGGGCCAATATGGCCGTGTCGTAGGTGTACTCGAAGAAGACCGTCGGCTCATTGTACGTGTAGGCGATGGATTCGCTGTGTTGGCGGCGCGCGATGTTCACCACATCTTCGGGCGACAGGGCTTCCCGGCCAGGCGTGTGGCCTTCATCCACCTGTCTGACCTGCGAAATCTGCCAGTTTTGACACCAACGGCAGCGCATGTTGCAGCCGTAAGTGCCGATGGAGAACGCATTACTGCCGGGGAGGAAGTGAAACAGCGGTTTCTTTTCAATCGGGTCAACGTGAGCGGCCACGGCGCTGCCATAAACAGCCAGGTAGATTTTCCCGTCGCGGTTGACGCGGACGCCACACTTGCCCCAATCTCCAGGGTGCAGCGTGCAGTAATGTTCACAGACGCGGCATTGCGCGGCCTGGTCTCTAAGAGTGCGTACTAATTCGGCTTCTTTGAACACGACAAAACTCCTCTGTAAATAGCTACAGAGAACACAGAGTTCACAGAGAAAAATAAAAAATACTCTGCGCTCTCCGCGTGCTCTGCGGTAAAATTTTCATTATCGGCGCTGTACCGTAGGTTCGGTTGCACTCCTTCACAAATAGTACGAAATCGAAAGTCTTCAGCCCAAAGTCTTGCGAAAGTTGCTGATCGCGCAGATTGGCGCGAATCGCTTCAAAACGACAACCATCAGGCCAGAAGTGCAACGACGATGATGATGATCACCAAAACAGCAGCGACGCCCAGGACAATCGTGAGTACCTTCTTCTCGCGGCGTCTCTGTTCGAGAAGCCGGCGGCGGATTGCGGCTTGATGTTCGCGTTCTTCGGCTAACATACGGTTCATGCGTGCTTGTGAAGCCGCCATTTCCATTTCTTTGATCGTTTGCGCCTCGTCCATTTGCTGGTAAAGACGCCCCGCCGTGCCTTGCGTGTGCCGCTGCACAATCAATTCAAGGATGTCGAGCGGCGCGCCGCAGTTCACGCAATACTCGTCGCCAATCCAGTTGATGGTGCTACACTTCGGACAGCGCCGCGTGAGTCCCGCGCCACATTTACGGCAAAATCCGGCCTCTTGCTCGTGATAGGCTCCGCAATACGGACACACGTGGCCTTTGAGCACAAACTCACTGCCACACGCCGCGCAATGCACGTAAGCGCCGGCAGTGCTCTGCCCGCGCAGGTCAATCGGCGCGTTGCAATTTGGACATGCGACTTTCTGCAATAAGTGCTCGTTCATTTTTTTTTCTGTCCTCACGTCGTCGCGGCACATACTCGGCCACTTCGACAAGAAAGGCCCCGGCAAGATGACCGGGGCCTTTTCCAACTTTGCTGTCTCGTTTGCCGAACACCGATCAGCAAAGGATTCACTCACACGCAGCGCGCACCATCAAGCTTCAGTTTGTCCAGTTTCGACGGGAGTTTCGTGGAGGGCTTCACCTGCGGACGGCTGTGGCGCATTTGGCAATTCGACCCTGGCCTGCTTGAGACTAAAAGCGATGCGCCGTTCCGCAGGCTGCAATGAGATGATCTTCAACGTATGTTGTTCGCCGAGCTTGACGACCTCTTGGGGGCGCGTGATCTGATAATCGGCTAACTCCGAGATATGAATCAGCCCCTCAATTTCCGGTTTGTGTACCAGCGCCGCAAAAGCGCCGAACGCCGTCAAATTAACAATGGTCGCCTCAACCAACTGCCCTTCCTGATATGTGTCGCGCACGCTTTCCCACGGGTCAGGCACCAGTCGTTTCAGGCTCAACCCCAGACGCTCCTGTTCCAGGTCAACATCCAGGATGTAGACGTCAATCTCCTGTCCAACCTGCACGAACTCCTGCGGTCTTGTCACACGCTTCCAGGAAAGCTCAGAAATATGCAGCAAGCCATCTACACCGTTGACGTTCACAAAGGCGCCAAAGGGAACCACGTTGTTGACGACCCCGCGCGCGACAGAGCCAATTTGCAGCTTTTCCAGAATTTTCCGCTTGACGGCCTTGCTGTCGGTGGCGCGGCGCTCGGAAAGGATAAGCCGGTTGCGTTCCGGCGTCACCTCGATCACCCGCAATGTCAAAGTCTCCCCCAACAGCGTGTCCCAACGATTTTCCGTTTCGTTTGTATTGTGCTGCGGACGCCAGGTCGGCAATAATTGAGAACCGGGGACAAATCCGCGCAGCCGGCCCAGGCGCACAATCACACCGCCCTTGTTCGTATCAACGACGGGCAGGGGAACCGGCTCCTCAGTCCGCAGCAGCTTGCGCGCGCGGTCCCAGTCGTTCTGCTGCGCAGCGCGGGCGAGCGATACCAGCATCGTGCCGTCGTCATCGCCTTGTTCAATGATGTAAACACTGACCCCCTGACCCGGCTTGAGCGCGTTTAATTCTCTAGGCATCATCCGTTCTACTTCGCGGGGATGGACGATGGCGTCTGCTTTGCCCCCGATGTCAATGAGAATGGTTTTGTCATTAATGGATGCAATTACACCTTCGACCACGTCGCCACGGTGACACTCGTTGGTTTCCATGTACTGGTCCAGCAGTGACGCCATGACATCCTGCTCCACGCCCACTTCCGAGGCGGTCCCCTTCATCATAGATTTCTCCTGGCCGTGATAAATTCTTACCTACTATTATAGGCAAGTTTTTGTAGTGAGCAATTTCCTATTGCGAACGGGTCATTATTGTGTGTGCGTGACGACCAGCGGCACGGCCGGATGACCGGGCCAGACCATCAGGGTGGGAACCGGATCATCGAACCATACACTGTACACTTCTTGATAGGTGCCATCTGCCTGAAATGCCGCTAATGTAAGATTCACCAGGTCACGATAGGCAGAATCGCCTTGGGGCAAGAGGATGGCGACCGGGCGGTGCGTGTAACGCTGGTCGGTCATCACGTAACCTGGCTTGGTAAATTGGACTTCCAGCAGGGCGCGCCGTTCGCCGACAATCGCGGCGACTTCGCCTTGCCCTAATCCGGCCAACGCCGCAGCTAAATCTGGGTAGCGCACCGTAGAGATTCCCACGCTGGCAGCTTGCGCCATACCCGGCAGCGCGCGTTCACCTTCGGAATTAGCCAAAACGCCAGCAGAACGCCCGTTCAAACCCGCCAAATCCACGACTGGCGCTGTGGCGAGCGAAAAGATGCCGACGCCATCATCCAATATCTCAATGGAGAAATCTGCCTGCAATTCTATCTCCCGCGTCTGCAGCCAATTGCCGATGAGCATATCCACTTCGCCCCGCAGTAAGCGTGAGAGGCCGTCGGCCTCCGTCACCGGCACGAAAGTGACGGCTTGCCGGCTGCCAAGCCAACGCTCGGCGATGCGCTCGACCAACCGCACCTCGAAGCCGGTAGGGACGCCGTCGGCGCGGTTGCCGCTGTAGGGCCAGCGATCCACGAAGTAGCCCAACGCCAGCGTTCCCCGTCCGCGGATGCGCGCCAGCACGTCCAGCGCAGAAAGTTGTTGCGGCGTCTCGGCAGGGGACGGCGTCGGCGCATTGCCCGGCAGTCGAACAACGCGCGGCGGCGAGACGCCCGGCAGCCAGCGGGCGTAGAGCGTGTCGAGTGCGCCATCCGCAGTCATATCCTCAAACGTCAGATTCACCAGATTGGCGAAGAACGGATCGTCCTGGCGATAGACTAACGCCACCGGTTCGGATGTGGTTTGCAGCGCCACGACCGACCCGGCAACCAGTCGCCGGGCGCGCTCCAGGCGGTGGCGCATGTCGCCATAGACGTCAATCTGCCGGGTGCGCAACGCTTCGATGGCGTTGAAGAAATTATCGTAGGCGACGAAAGTTTTGGAGACCGGGATTGTCGCGTCAATAGCCGCGCGGCTGCCGGTCCACGTCACCACGCCGATGTTCCGGTTCTGCAATCCTGCCACGTCCTGAATGCCCACATCAGGGAAAGTCAAGAAAGCGAGGCCATCTATGAAGTATGCCGGGCTGAAATCCGCTTGCGCCTCCAATTCCTGGGTGTGGACGACGCCCGCCAGCACAATATCCACCGTGCCGTTGGTAAGGTGTTGGAACGCCGAATCGGAACGCACCTGGCGGAAGCGCACCGCATTAGGGTCGCCAAGCCAGCGCCGGGCCAGTTCGCGGGCCAGATCAATCTCCAGTCCGGCCAATTCGCTGTTGGCGGTGATGTAAGAGAACGGTTCCAGATCGTAGCGCACGCCCACGACCATCTCGCCACGCGCCAGGATACGCGCCATAGTCGCCATGTCGGCCGGATATGTCGCTTCAGGCGTGGGGGCGATGTATGCCGAGGGGATGGCGCTATCGCCCTCCGGTTTGATCAACAGGCCAAGCAGATCTTCGGCTTCCGAGCACCCGCTCAGAAGCGCGATGACCAAGAACAGAAACCATAAACGACGACGCATAGGGTGAGTGCCTCCAACCATAAAGTAAAAGCCAGGATGCCTCTAACGCCTCAAATGTACCACAAAGACGGGGAATGAGAAATGAAGGAGGAGTGAGGAGTGAAGAGTGAGGAGTAAGGAGACTTTCGCTCATTCGCTGATTCGCTCATTCGCTCATTCGCCGACTCGCTGATACAGACCGTGCGCGTGGATATAGGCTTCGACGGCGGGGGGAACGAGGTAGCGCAGCGGGAGACCCTCACGCACACGACGGCGCAGGTCGGTGGCGGAGTAGTTGACCGGCGGTACGTCCAGCCATACCAGGCGATCTGCCAGAAGCGGCAGCGCCGCGACGAGTTCTGCCGCATCAACGCGCTTGTCCAGCCGCGGCATCACTGCCAGCGCTGCCTGGGCGAGGACGCCCTGCGGATTGTACCAGGTGGGCAAGTCGTGGAGCGAATCTTCGCCCATCAGAAGGAACCATTCGGCGGTATCTGGGTATTGCGCGCGCAACAGTGGCAGCATATCCACGGTGTAATGGGGGCCTGGACGGTCCAAATCCACACGGGAGAGCGAGAAGGCGGAGTTATCGGCGATGGCAGCAGCGGTCATCGCGGCGCGGTCTGCGGCGGAAGAGAGCGCCCGGTCGCGTTTGTGCGGCGGTTCGCCGGCCGGGACGAAGAGCACGCGGTCAAGGCGCAATTGCGCGCGCGCCGTCTCTGCCAGCGCGAGGTGTCCGTAATGCGGCGGATCGAAGGAGCCGCCGAGGATGCCGAGACGAGATTGGTAATCTATAGTTTACTCCATAAGGTTGACGTTTAATTGATTTAAGTATACTTCTTTTACTGGAAATCATAAACGGTCGCATATGTTGGCCAGATAGAAAACACAGAAAAGATCATGCACAAGGTCGTTGACCGTACATCTCAGTTTTCCCATCTGCGGATCGGCATTCAAGTCCCGCCGGGCGATCCGTTCTGGGTCCAGATTCGTGAGGCTCTTTTTCAACAACTGCATCAGTTAGGAGTCCAGCGGGTACCTGTCGAAGTCGCCAATTCTTACCAGACTATTCTGGAATTGGACCCAACCAGCATCACCGAGGAGATCCTGGCCCAGGACATTGATGTGCTGATTAGCAATGGCTTGTCTCAAATAACGATTAACCAACTCCTCGCCGGCGGGTTGCCGATTATTTTGTTGTCCGAGGCCTCGATCCAGCATCCCTTACTGGTTTCTCCCCAGGGTTTGTATGAATGTGGACGGATGGCCGGGGAGTTCATCGCTACAGCGTTAGGGGGGCAAGGATTGACTTTATGTATCAGTGCCTTCCTGGATACCGGACTTGACAAAGGTCAGAGCCGCATGGAGGGGTACCATGCGGCTCTACGTCCGTATCCCCGACTCAAGACTTTGCATTGTCCCGCCTATTGGACCTATGAGCAAACCTATCCTGTGATCGAAACGACACTGCGGCAGCTTGAATGTCCCCCGGATGCCATCTTTGGTCTCTCGGATTCTCTGGCCCTGGCGGCCCACGATGCGGTGCAAACCCTGGGTCTGTTTGAGCCATCATGGCCTCTCATTGTCGGCGTCAATGGCGACCCGCTGGCGCTGGCGGCGATATTTGATGGGAGTATGGCCGCGACGGTTGAAACCCCTCCCCGTGAGATAGCCGCTCAGGCGGCGCATCTGGCCCTGCAAACAGCCCTGCGTCAACCTGTGCCAGCCCATTTCAGCTACCACCCCCGCCTGGTCACGGCCGAAAATGTCTCTCAGGTCGCCATCGAGAAATTGATCACTATCGCCGATATTCCTACCCAGTTGGTGGGCGTCAATCGGCGGATGGAACAAAGGCGGCTCACACAGCTTGAAACCAGCCTGGCGCTCAACCGACGGGTCGGTACGACGCTCAAGCGTTCCAAAATCGCCCAGGAGATCGCGGAACTGCTCCGCGCCAATTACGGCTACGATTTTGTGTGGTTGTGGCTGTGGTCGGAAGCGGAACAGGTGTTGGTTACCTGGCAGGGAGAAGATGAGGCTTATGTCAAAGAGACGCGCATCGAACCACAAGGGTTGCTCCGCGAGGTGCTGCAACGTCGCGAGCCGATTTTCATTCCCGATACTCGCTTCACGCGCCGCTTTGCTCCGGACCCGGCCTGGCCTGAAACGCGCTCCAGAGTCATCTTGCCGGTGCGTTTGGGCGAGGATATTTTAGGCGTGCTCGATTTGCACAGCCGTCATCCGATGGGCCATGTGCGGCAGGACTTGATCGGTTTACAGGCGCTGGCCGACCAATTGGGCGTAGCCCTGCGCAACGCCGAGCTTTACGAAGAAGCTGTACAACAACGCGCGCATGCCGAGTCTGCTGATCAACTGAAGACACGCCTGTTGGCGAACGTAAGTCATGAACTACGCGCTCCGTTGAATATCATTTTGGGTTATTGTGAAAGCGCACTGCGCATCCCCAATCTTTATGACATTGAGTTGCCGCCAGCCTTGCGCCGTGACCTGGAATACATCGCTCAGAGCGGTATTCACTTGCAGCGGATGATCAACGATTTGCTTGATCTCTCGCGCGTTGAAATCGGCGCTCTGGAGCTGGCGCCGGAGATGTTCGCGCCGGCGGACTTGATCCGCGAGACCTTTGAGAGTTTCGTCCACAGTCTTGTCCCCCAGCCCGAAGTGCGCTGGCGTCTTGACCTCCCTATGCCCTTACCGCTGATGCAGGCCGATCCGGCGCGCCTGCGACAGATTATCCTCAATTTGCTGAGCAACGCCGCCAAGTTTACCACGCAAGGGTACGTTGCGCTGCACGCTGCCGTCGAGCCACCCCACTTGCACCTTTGGGTTGAAGACACAGGCTGCGGCATACCCATCGAGCAACAGGAACGCATCTTCGAGCCATTTGTGACTGCTGCCCCCATGTCTCGCCCCGGTGAAGGCATCGGTCTGGGACTCACCATCACACGCCGGCTGGTGGCGCTCCACGGCGGCTTGATGTCCCTGGAAAGCAAACCCGGGCAGGGAAGCATTTTTCATGTCTACCTGCCTTTGCCTGATCTCAGCGGCCAACCGGCTTGCGGAGATTTTTATACGACGGAGGCGCTCTCGGAAGACGCGGTGCGGTTGTTGCTCTATGTGGCCGGCGCCGATGACCTCTCGCCGGCTTTAAGCGAGCTGGCGCGACGGCAGGGCGCGACGCTTTATCGCCTCACACCGGGCGACGAACGACTATCCTTGCCACCAGCAACCCGTCCCATCGCGCTGGCATGGGATGTCGCTGGCAACGTGACTGGTAGGAGCACGTTGCAGGAATGGAGCTTGATTCAACGTTTGCGCCGTCATCCACTACTCTCCCGTCTGCCTTTCATCCTGTTTTATCCGACAGTCCATCCCGACGCTGTCGTAGCCGCAACGCCGACGACGTCTGTAGGATCAGACGGAAGCCTGACGAATATCTTGCTTAAACCGGTATGTGCGCGCACGCTTGGCGAGATGCTGGACGCGATGCGCCGGCCCGGCATGGGCGGAAGCGTATGGGTGATTGACGATGATCCTGAGGCGCGCAAGCTGTATCGCTGCCTGGCAACTGCGGCGTTGCCGGACCTAGAGATTGTGCTTATCGAAGGCGGCCCCCAGGCGCTCCAACTTTTGGGACAAGTTACAACTGTCGAGCAGTCACCGCGTTTGGTGCTGTTGGATTTGATGATGCCTGAAATAGATGGCTTTGAAGTATTGAAACGACTCCGCGCTTGCGCTGCCACACGTCATACACCGGTCATCATTATCAGCGGCAAGATGCTCACGTTCGAGGATGTGCAGCGGCTGGACTATGCAGGTGTGACCTTTGAAGCTAAACACATTCTGGATGACGCCGAGATGAAGGCGGTGTTGCAAGCCACCTGCGCGGGGACCACGGCGCTCCCCCAACCTACCAGCGCCGTGGTGAAGCACGCGCTGGCCTATTTGTCGCAGAATTATGCCCAACGCCTCACGCGCGCCGAGATCTGCCGCGCGATTGGAGTGAGTGAGAATTATCTAAGCCGCATCTTCAAACGCGAAGTCGGTCTGTCGCCCTGGCAATTTCTCAATCGGGTACGGGTCTACCAGGCCGGTATACGGTTGCGCACGACGCCAGACTCCATCACGGCTATTGCTGCCCAGGTTGGCTTTGAAGACTCAGCCTATTTCAGTCGCGTTTTCCACAAGCAACTTGGCGTCTCCCCCGGTGAATACCGCGCTGGTAAAGCTGTCGCCGCCGTTTCCCCTTTCTTATCCTCTTAGGCATACAGCAAAACCTCCCCATTGCGCTCAACGGATCAGGCAGCAGATTGTGATAGTTTTATCCAATCTGCCGATTCTTTTGTTCAAGACAGAGGGGGCTTTTGGGCATAGACTATAAGGTATGTGAAGAACAGCGTATCGCCGACAGGCTGAATGAAATGAACGTAACGGCTAAACCACGGATTGTCATCGTCGAGAGCGATCTTCCAACATTGGAACTCTACCGCCGCGAGTTGAGCAGCGACTACGAAGTGCTGGCGACGCTCGATGTTACCGAGGCATTAGCTATGGCGCACATGGCAGGTATATGCGCAGTGGTATTGGAACCGGCTTTAGGGGGCGGAAAAGGCTGGGAACTCTTGGCCGCGCTTGGCCGGACGGCCATTGCCGCAAGACCGCCAGTGATTCTGTGCAGCACCTCTGACGAACGCCGCAAGGGAATGACTTTGGGCGCGGCAGCGTTCCTGGTCAAGCCTGTCTTGCCCACCACTTTACATCAAGTATTACAGCGCATCATCGCTAAACGTCCGTTGGCAGGAATCGGCAACGAGGGATTTGCCGGCAACACGAGCCTCTCCTTAACCTGACTTAGCTTATGCAACCATACGCTGAAAGTTGACCATGACCAACATCTATGATTCCCCGGTAATTCTTAATATTGAGGATCTCAGGACCTATTTTTTCCTGGAAAAGGGCACCGTCCGCGCTATTGACGGCGTGAATTTGCAATTGCGCCGTAAGCGGACTCTCGGTCTGGTGGGGGAAAGCGGCTGCGGTAAGAGCATCACCGCGATGTCTGTCATGCGCTTGATCCAAAGTCCGCCGGGCAAGATCGTTGCCGGTCATATCTATCTGCGCAAAAAGAATCAAGCCGCGTGGGTTGATCTCACCCAGCTCCATCCACGCGGCGCGGAGATGCGCAACATTCGCGGCGCAGAGATCGCCATGGTTTTCCAGGAGCCGATGACTTCCCTGAATCCACTTTACACGATTGGCGAGCAGATCGCCGAATCGGTGCGCCTGCACCAAAAGGTGGGGCGCAAAGAGGCGCTGGAGCGCGCGCTGGAGATGTTGGTGAAAGTGCAAATTGCCGATCCCCGCCAGCGTTTGCGCGAGTTTCCGCATCAACTGAGCGGCGGTATGCGGCAACGGGCGATGATTGCCCTGGCGCTGTCGTGCAATCCCTCCATCCTCATTGCCGACGAACCCACGACAGCATTGGATGTGACCGTGCAGGCGCAAATCCTGGATCTGATGCGGGAGTTGCAGCGCGACTTTGATTCTTCTATCCTGATGATTACCCACAATCTGGGCGTCGTTTCCCAGATGGCCGATGAGGTGGGGGTGATGTATCTGGGGCGGTTGGTGGAACATGCGCCGGTGCGGGAATTGTTCCATCATCCACTGCACCCCTATACTGTCGGCTTGTTGAACTCGGTGCCGGTATTAGGACGCAAAGGCAAGAAGGTGCTGGTGCCCATTGAAGGGATGGTGCCTTCCCCAATTGAAGAGATTCCGGGGTGTCCTTTTGCGCCGCGCTGCCCGCGTGTGTTGCCTGTGTGTACCCAACAAACACCGTTATGGCGCGAAGTTGCTCCCCAGCACTTTGTGGCCTGTTGGCTCTTTGGTGAATCGGCTGCCGCAGCCTGAGTCTACCAGTTTGTATCTGTCAATGGATTAAGCGGATTTTAACGGATTTTTTACTTTGAACTCTCAGCTATTTTCCAGGGAGGAGGTGAACTAACTTTTCAAACATATATGGATTTCAGGTAGTTGTTTTGCAAGGTCAATGATGTATTCACATTAGTTTTCGAGAGGAGTTGATCTATGAAAAAGTCCATGTTTGTTACCATGTCAGTGCTGGTGATCCTGGCGACTTTGCTTTCCAGTTGCGGCGGGCCCCAGACGGTTGAGGTGGTCAAAACCGTTGAGGTGGTGAAGACCGTTGAGGTCCAAAAAGAAGTCGAAGTCGTCAAGACTGTTGAGGTCCAAAAAGAGGTCGTCAAGACCGTCGAAGTTGAAGTGGAAAAGTACGTGTTGGCCGGCGCGATCCCCTATCCCGAACCCGCGTTGATGAGCGGCAGCCGGGAGCCTAAGACTTTTGCCGTGAATGAGATGATCGAATTCAAGAAATTCGACAAATACTGTGAGCCGGCCTGGGTGACACAGAAGGTGCAGCGCGGCGAGCTTCCGCCCATCGAAGAACGCCTGCCCAAGGAACCCTTCGTATGGAAGGAAAGCTTCATGTCCGACGGCATCGGGCAATATGGCGGCGTGTGGCGCGGCGTTTGGGCCGCCCCAACAGAAGGTTGGAACTGGGCTGCTGGCGTGAGCCAGGGCTGGTTCGGTATCGAAGCAGTGGTGCAGGAAGAACCGGTCCAGACTGGCGCGATGTTCCTGACCAAAGACGTCAGCCCGCTGCCGCAACTGGCGAAAGGTTGGGAATGGTCCGCCGATGGTTATAAGTTGACCATGCACCTGATCGAAGGCGCCAAGTGGTCTGATGGAGTAGAATTCACCACCGAGGATATCATGTTCTTGTGGGAAGACAACATCATGGACCCGAACGTCAACTCGTGGACGCAGGCCAGCTTCTGGGAGATTGAGGGAAAGCCGATCAAACTGGAAGCCCTCGACAAATACACCTTGCTCTGGACTTTCCCCGTTCCCAAGCCGGTTTCGCAGTTGTACAATATGACGAACCTGATCTTCTCCCCTGGTCCGGCCCACATTCTCAAGCCGCTCCATCCCAAGTACGGTGGCAAGGACTATCAAAGCTATCGGGATTCGCTTCCACCCAACAAACTGCCAACCGTCACGATGGGGCCCTGGGTACCGGTGGAATACAAGACCGATGAGTTTATGGTTATGCGCCGCAACCCCTACTACTGGAAGGTGGATTCCAACGGCTGTCAACTGCCCTATCTCGACGAAATGCAGTGGACCTATTCCAAGACGGGCACCACCCGCACACTAAACACCATCGCCGGCACGGCCGACCACGCCAATGTGGAGAACCCCGAAACCTTCGATGAGACGGTCCGGCAGGCTTCCAATTCCAATGCGCCCTTCCGCGTGGAATGGGGACCTGAGACCCTGGGCTTCAGCCTGGAGATCAACCAGGCGAAATATACCGGCGTGCAAAATGACTATGAGGCGGCCGTACGCGACCTGCTCCGCGACGTGCGCTTCAGGCGCGCTTTGACCCAGGCGATTGACCGTGAAGGGCTGGCGCGTTCGCTCACCAACGGCCCATTCTTCCGCCCATGGCCAGGCGGCCTGTTCCCCGGTTCTCAATACTTTGATCGCACTTCCGTCGTGTACTATCCTTTCTCGCCGGACACCTCGCGCGCCTTGCTCAAGGAGATGGGCCTGGAGGATACCGACAAAGATGGGATTCTCAACTGGACCAGCGGGCCGACGGCAGGCAAGAACGTTGAAATTGCGCTGACTACCTGGGAAGATATTTCAGCGGGCGCCACGATGGGGCCGGCCCTGGTGTTACTGTTCCAGGATCTCGGCATCAAGGTCAACTTCCGCATTCTCACCAACATCGCCATGAACGAGGCTTCCACCAACGGCACCTGGGAAATGCGCATTAGCCGTCCCGGTCAGGTGTGGGCGACCCCCAATGTGCGCTGCAAGGACTTTGCGCCGGTGACCAAGGAATTCGGCTGGCACCGCGAAGGGGATAAGCCCGAAGAGTACGCCGATTTCGAGAAGCGGATGATGGAGATTTCCAATGCCTTCTGCCTGGAAACCGATTTCGCCAAGCAGAAAGAGCTGATGTACGAGTATAACAAGCTGCACACCGAAAACGTCTACTCGGTTGGGCTGGTGGTGGGACGGTATGGGCTGATGCTGAACAAGTATTTCAAGAATGTGCCTATCGGTACGCCGCCCTTCCTCTATCAGTGGGACTTCAACAACTTCTTGCCCGAACAAATCTGGCTGGCCCCGGCGGAGCAAAGCCTGCTAGGGCAAAAGGAAATCTACCCTGGCAAGCTGCCCGGCGTTGATTTCCCCTATCCTGATTTTTCCAAGTAATATAACCGTCAGGTGGGGAGGGAGAGCGCCTCTCCCTCCCCACTTTATACCAAGGATGAAGCTGCGATGTTAGGGTATATCTTACGCCGTTTTTTGATCTCGATTCCCCTATTGTTGGGGATTAGCGTGGTGGCGTTTGTGATCATCCAATTGCCGCCGGGAGATTTCGCCACAGCTTACCAGCAATATCTGATCAACCAGGCGAATATGTCTCCCCAGGAAGCCGAAAAAGCCGCCAATGAATATCGCAAGATCTACGGGCTGGATCAACCGGTCCCTATCCAGTATCTACGATGGATCAAAGGCATTGTCACCGAGGGCAAGTTTGGTTACTCTTTCGCCTATAAGCAGGATGTGGCGCAGCTTATTGCGGAGCGGCTGCCGCGCACCTTGTTTTTGGCGCTGGCGGCACACTTAATTTCCACGTTGGTGGGTATTATCATCGGTATTTATTCAGCCACCCATAAATACAGTCTGGGCGACACTTTTGCCACTGTGTTCGCCTTCATCGGCACCGCGGCGCCGCGCTTCTTCCTGGCCATTGTGATCGTGTATTACCTGGTGATTGAGATCAAGTATCCGTATGTAAACCGCTTTGTTTCCCCACAGTATGCTTTTGCGCCGCTGAGTTGGGATAAATTCATAGACATCTTGAAGTACTCGTGGCCGGTGATTGCCATTGCCGGTTTCGGCGGCGTAGCGCGTAACATGCGCGTGATGCGCGCCAATCTGTTGGATGTGTTGAACTCGCAGTATGTGACTACGGCACGTTCCAAAGGCGTGCGGGAATCCTTCGTCATCTACAAACACGCCGTCCCCAACGCTCTGCATCCAATCATTATGTACCAAGGAACGGTGTTGCCATATATGTTGCAAGGCGAACTGGAAGCGGCGATTGTGCTAAACATGCCTTCGCTGGCGCCGATGTTTTACAGTTCTTTGGTCAACCAGGATATTTATGTTTCCGGGGGCTTCCTGTTTATCTACAGTGTGCTGCTGGTTGTCGGAAACCTGGTCGCCGACATTATGTTGTCGGTTCTAGACCCGCGCATTCGGCTTGGACAATGAGGCGTTTATGACAGAGCAGATAACAATCACCGGGAAGCAGCAAATTCGTCCCGAAGAACACGAAAGCTATTTCAACCTGGTGTGGCGCAAGTTTCGCAAAAGCCGGGTCGCCATTGCCGGAGGATTGATTGTGCTGGCGCTGGCCATCCTGGCCGTCTTTTCGGGTTTCTTTTCGCCCTATGATCCGGTCAAGCTGAATATGCGCAGCGGTTTTACCCCACCCAGCCGCATTCACTTTACGGATATCAACAGCAAATTTTATGGCCGGCCCTTTGTGTACCAGTGGAAGCAAGTTGTAGATGAGAATATGTATATGCATTGGGTAGAGGATACCAATACCCTGTACTTTGTGAATTTCTTCGTCCAGGGTTGGGAGTACAAGTGGCTGGGCCTGTTCCCCAGCCGTTTGCACCTCTACGGCGTCGCCGAACCCGGGACGATTTACATTCTGGGTACGGACAAATTCGGGCGCGATATTTTCGGGCGGATGTGTCTGGCAGGGCGCATCTCGCTGGCGATGTCGTTATTCGGTACATTCATCAGCGTCGCCGTGGGGTCCGTCCTGGGCGTGATTTCCGGCTATTACGGAGGACGCTTTGACAATTATCTGCAACGTTTTGTCGAATTCATCCAGTCGTTCCCGCAACTACCTTTGTGGATGGCCCTGGCGGCAGTCATCCCCCCGACCTGGGATCAGATGGCGGTGTTCATCGCCATGTCCACCATTTTCGCCTTGCTGAGCTGGACGTTGCTGGCGCGCGAGATCCGCGGTAAAGTGATGGCGATGCGGGAGACCGACTTTGTGTTGGCCGCGCGGGAGATGGGCGCCAGCGACATGCGCATCATCTTCTACCACCTCTACCCGAATACCCTGAGCCATACCATTGTTGTCCTCACCTTGACGATCCCTTCAATCATCCTGGCCGAGAGCTTCCTCAGCTTCCTGGGCATCGGCATCCAGGAACCGCTGGTCAGTTGGGGGGTGATGATGCGCGAAGCCCAGACCATCCAGACCCTGGGGTTCAATCAATGGATTGTCGCGCCGGTGTTGTTCATCCTCCTGGCGGTGTTGGGCTTCAATTTCCTCGGCGACGGGCTGCGCGATGCCGCCGATCCCTATACGATTACTTAGCTGCTACACATCGAGAGTAGACTTATGACCGAACCGAGAAAGATACTCCTTGAAGTCAAAGACCTCAAACAATACTTCCCCATCCGTCGCGGGGCGTTTCGACGCGAGAAGGGCTACGTTAAAGCTGTAGACGGGTTGAGCTTTTTTGTGCGCGAAGAGGAAGTGCTGGGGTTGGTAGGTGAGAGCGGTTGTGGGAAAACGACCGCCGGGCGCACCATCCTGCGGTTGTACGATCCCACGGGCGGAGAAATCTGGTACACGCCCCAGGACGGGCAGCCGATCAACATTGCCACACTCAGCCAGAAAGAGATGAAGCCGCTGCGGCGTGAGATGCGCATGATTTTTCAGGACCCCTTTAGCTCGCTGAACCCGCGGCGAACCGTCAAAGAGATCATCGGCGAGCCACTGATCATTCACAATATCGCGCGGGGACGGGCGCTGGAAGAACGGGTTGCGGAGCTGATGGAGGCCGTCGGCCTGGATCCCAATTACATGGAGCGGTATCCCCACGAATTCTCCGGCGGGCAGCGGCAGCGCATCGGCATTGCGCGCACCCTGTCCTTAAGTCCCCGGCTGATCATTGCCGATGAGCCGGTTTCGGCGCTGGATGTTTCCATCCAGGCGCAGGTGTTAAACCTGCTTCAGACCTTGAAGATGGAACTGGGGCTGACGATGATCTTCATCGCCCACGATCTTTCGGTCGTCGAACATATCTCCGACCGCATCGCGGTGATGTACGTGGGCAAGCTCGTGGAATTATCCGCCACCGAGGCCGTCCTCTATCAGCCCCGCCATCCGTACACCGAAGCATTAGTCTCGGCGATCCCCCCTGCCGATCCGGATTTGCACTTCACCCGTATCAGACTCGAGGGCGAAGTCCCCAGTCCGGCCAATCCACCCTCCGGCTGTGTTTTTCATCCCCGCTGCCGCTATGCGCAAGAACGCTGTCGCGTTGCCGCGCCAACGCTGGTGGAAGTCGAGCCGGAACATTTTGTGTCATGTCACTTCGCTGCGGAGTTGCAACTGCGGGGCATAGGAGGGAACCATGTCGCGTAAGGTGCGTCTCACGGCTGCGGGAACATATATTTTCATCTTCGGCTGGCTGTATGCCGCCTTCACCGAAAAAGATGCGCCTTTGGTGCGTTTCCATCTTAAACAATCGGTGGGACTGGCGCTGGCCTTGCTGCTGGCGACCGGCGGTTGGTACGGGATCACATGGCTCCTGGCGTGGATTCCTTACGCGGGCTTCCTGATCGGCGTGATGGCGTTCGCGTTGGTGATCGCCGCCTGGGGTGGCGGCATCCTGGCCTGGCTTCTCGGCATGATACGCGCTGTGCAAGGGCGGTACGTTGTCTTGCCGCTAATTGGGGAATGGGTTCACCGGTTGCCGTTTATGGAAGACTTCTCTTGAATATCCACAGGATTGCAAAAGCGTCCGAGGGTACCGCAGCGTATGTATTCATACGGAGTATAGGTAGGAGTTACGCACTTTGTCATTTTCTGACAGGATTAACAGGATTCTCAGGATTAAAAAAGGCTTTATGAGAGCTTTCTCATCCTGTCAATCCTGTCCCAAGAAAATAACCGCGTAACTACTGTATAGAGTAAGAAACAGCCCCATACTCCTTACTCCTCACTCACTCCCTCTCACCCCCCGCAACACGCGCTCCACGGTGAACGGGAAGCGATTGTACCACACGCCCGTCGCGTTGCGCAGCGCGTGGTGGATGGCGGCGGCGACAGCGATGAAGGGCATCTCCGCCATACCACGCGCGCCCCACGGACCGTGCGGCGCTGCGTTCTCAATGATGAGCGGGACAAGACGCTGTGGGATGTCTTCGATGGTGGGGATCAGGTACGTGCTGAGTGTGCTGGTTAGCGGATAGCCATCGCGCTCGATGAAATGCTCGGTGGTAGACCAACCCAACGCCTGAACCACGCCGCCCTCGATCTGCCCCTCCAACAGGCGCGGGTTGATGGCTTGACCAACATCGTTCGCGCAAGCAATCATCGGATAGGTGTACTCGCCGGTCAGCGCATCCACGGCGACTTCGGCGGCGATGGCGACATAGCCGTAAGCGAAGTTGGGGTCGCCGGAGCCGGTCTGCGCGTCGATCTGGGTGGTTTTGGGCGCGAGATAAGTGTACTCTGCTTTGGCCGGGCGCTCCTCGGCGCGCCACTTTTCCAGCGCCGCCGCTGCTGCGCCGTGCACGGCGTTGCCGATCATAAACGTCATCCGCGAGGCCGAGCACGATCCCGCGCTGCCGGTGATCGCGGTGTCCGCCGCTTCCAGACGCACCTTCTCGAAAGGCAGCGCCAGCGCTTCCGCCGCCATCTGGCAGATGACGGTGCGCGTGCCCTGGCCCACGTCGGAACTGGCGGCGTACACAATGGCCTCTTCGATTTCAGCGTCGCCGCGCAGTTCCACGCCCGCCCAGGCGTTTTCCTGGTAGCCGAACGAATAGCCAATGTTCTTGAATCCCAGCGCAATGCCGATGCCGTGTCCTGGTTCAGTTGTGGGAGCTTGCCAGCCGCCGGGCGTGCGTTCCCATCCCAATGTCTCGGCGACAGCGATAAGCGCCTGCTCCAATCCCCGCGCGTCATCGGGGAGGGGTCTGCCCCAGGGCATTGGCTCTCCGCTGCGAACCAGGTTCCGCAGGCGCAACTCCACCGGGTCTATGCGCAGCGCCTCAGCCAGCTTGTTCATCTGCGATTCGGCGATGAAATTGCCTTGCGGCGCGCCGAAGCCCCGGAACGCGCCGCCGGGGATGTTGTTCGTGTAGACGCCGAGCACTTCGGTTTTGACGTTGGGAATGCGGTACGGGCCATTGACGGTCAACAGCAAGTTGCCCATCACCTTGTTCGTCGTGTAGACGTAGGCCCCGGCGTCGGCGATCACTTCCGTCTCCGCCGCGAGCAGCGTCCCATCCTCAGCGGCGGCCCAGCGCGCGCGGGCAAAGGCGCGGTGGCGCTTGTGATGGCCGAGAATGGACTCGCGGCGGCTCCACACGATCTTGACCGGCTGGTGCAAGGCCAACGCCGCCAGCGCCAGCACAATCTGCACCGACATGTCCTCGCGCCCGCCAAACGCGCCGCCGATGGCCGGATAAATCACGCGCACGCGCTCCTCGGGCAGCGCCAGCGCGTGGGCAATCTGCGCGCGGTCTTCATGCGCCCACTGCCCGGCGACGACCACGGTGACGCGATCCTCCTCGTCAATGTAAGCCAGTCCCGCTTCGGGCTGCAAATAGGCGTGCTCCTGGCCGGGGATTTCGTACTCCGCTTCGATGACGACAGCGGCCTGTTCCAGCGCCGCGTCCACATCGCCGTGGTTGATACGGTGTCGTGAGGCAATGTTGCCATCGAAGACCAGTTCCGGGTGGATGGCGATGCCGGGATAGGGCGGGTGCAGGCGCGGCGCATCCGGCTTGAGCGCAGCGCGCGGATCACTGATGACGGGCAGGTCTTCGTATTCCACGGCAAGCAACTCAACCGCACGGGCCGCAATTTCCTCCGTCTGGGCCACCACCGCCGCTACCTGATCGCCGACGAAACGGACAACATCCGCGCCGGGTTTGTCGCTGCCGGGGCCGCAGAGCACCGGCTGATCGGGGTATTGCAAGCCGTACTCGTTGACCGGCACATCCTTCGCGGTGAAGACGGCAACGACACCAGGGAGCGCCTCCGCCGTCTTCGTATCAATGCGTAGTATGCGCGCGTGCGGTCGCCCGGCAAACAACAGCTTCATGTGCAGCATCCCGTCCATCACAAAGTCGCCGGGATAGGGCGCTTCGCCAGTCACTTTTGCGCGGGCGTCAATACGGGGGATGGATTGACCGACAATGTTATATTTCATGGGTAAGCTCCTGCTCCAGGACAGTTAACAATTCCACCACATGCAGAAGGTCACCTGAGATAACATGACCCTCAGTTCCAATATGGATGTGGTGTGGAAAGTTAAGGATACCAGGGTGATGTTTTGCGTTATCCCATCGTTTCTTCAACACGAACATTGCATCCATCCATTGATAACGATACCGTATCACCTGGATTTGTTCATTCGTTACCACAAAGTATTCCGCCAATTCCAGGTGATCGTGATTGATTAACGTAAGGCGCGCCCGGAAATAACCATAATCGCGCGCGTCACGGCTTTCCAGCACAACGAAAGACGCTACAATCGGGCTGATAGAAAGCCGAGCATAGATCTCTGCCAGATGCGTTTGGGCATCCATTACTCATTTTTCCCCATCAGCCATTGTAATCGTTGACGCGCCGCGGCATACATATCATAGAATGAAGCCCATTCCATAAACTCAGCCGAATCTCCCAACTCTCCGGCCTCGTACCGCTGATAGAATTCATCTGAGGGGAGGCGAAAACTCGTTTCAAATGCGCGTAAGCGCGCATCCAAATCTGTCAACTCCCGCTGTGTGCGTTCCTGCTCAATGGTGATGAGCTTGTCTACGGCGCGTTCAATCACCTGGCTTTGGTATCCACGCCGGTATAGGGTTTCCAGAATGTGTAATTTGCCTAAAGTAGCTGCTTGAACGTTCATAATACTCCTTCTGGCACAATTTCAGCGGCTATGTGATGTTTTGTACGGGATAAATCAGTGTAAATGCACTCCCAAGCATATTGCAACCAGCGTCGTAGCCGCGCGCTTGCGAGCCGGACAGAATAATGCGCAAGGGATCGAATTGTTGCACAATCCGCTCGGTCATCGCGGCGATTACATTTTCTGTTGCGCTATTTGGTGTTTCTGTCATTTTACTATTCCTCCGCCAGTCTTATAAACATCCGCCAAACCTCAACGTGCATATCGTAGAATGAAGCCCACTGTATATACTCGGCAGTATCTCCTAATTCTGTGGCCTCATAATGCGCATAAAATTTGCCAACTAGTCGCCAATTACCAATCCCTATTCCCGCGTCTCCAGCCCCAAAATCCGCCGCAGCACAGCGACGGTGCTGGCGTAGGTAGGATCCATCCCAAAATACGACATGCTCTGCGCACCCAAATTCTTGCCCTTGCTCATCGGCGTATCCGAAGCGTAGTGCAAGATGCCGATCTCGAAGGGAACGGTGTAGAGGTTGACCAGTTCGTTGGTGGGATAGCGGCGCGGGCGGACGAATTCGTAGAAGGCGGAGAGGTACGGGCCGGATTCCATTTCTACGTCCGTGTAGCCGGCGTCCAGGAAGCCTTCCATGTACTTGCGATTTTGGAGGAACGTCCCATGCACGCTGATGGCGCGTTGGTTGTCCAGCACGTCGCCGTAGACGATGTACGGCGCGACATCCTGCGCGGTGAAGACGTTGTTGAACAGGTAGGTGTTCTTGGAGTGTTCATCGTAGACGGTGTTAGGGATCAGCACGTCGCCGATGCGCCCGTTGAGGGTAGCGGCTTTGCCGAGAATATACGCGCCGCGCAGTTCGCCAACGTTGACAGCCAGCCGCGACAGTAGATGGTAGGCGGCAAAGCCGAGCGGGTAGTCAATGTTGAGGATGATGGCTTGACTGCGGCGCAGCCGCTCGAGCGGCACATCGCGCAGCCGCGGATCCACATCGTCGTCCTTCAAGCGGGATAGATCAATGACCTGGACTTCAAGATCGAACGTGTGCTGGCTAGGGATGCGGATGATGCCATGTTCAATCTCGTAGCGCCGCCGCGCCTCGCGCAAATCCTGGCCTTCGGGCGTGGCAAGATACTTCTTGAGCGTGTAGTACAAGAAATTTGCCCAATTGCTCGGCACTTCGTGCTGGCGGATGCGCCGGGCTTCGTAACACAAGGCGGGGTCAGCCTCCGATTCCACATATTCCAGCAGGCGCGCCTCGTGTCGCAGGGCGAAGCCGGTGAGCATATTTACCAGACTGTGGGTGTTGCTAGACACGAAATAGGTGGGACGCGCGGAAAGGTCAAAGGGGACGTACTGATTGACGCGGTTCCACCATTGTTGCGTAGCGCGGCGGTAAGCGATGTACGAGCCGGCCAACAGGCGAATCGTGAGGCGCTGGCGTCTTTCGGCAATGCAACGCAAGAGATAGGGGAAATCAACGTCCCACACCTGTTCCAGGCGCTGCCAGTCTTTGGGCGACAGCCGTAATACGCTGCGCGTCTCCTCCAACAGAGCCGGGTCAGACGCATCGGTCGCCGCCCAGGCTTGCAGCCGTTCCGCAAGATTGGCCTGCAGGCCAATGAGATCGTGCATCTTGTTCCATTCGATCTGAAAGGCCGTCAGGATCGGCACCAGGTCGTCAATGTCGGAGATGCTGGCGATGTAGGCGGCCAGAACGTTATGCCCATCGAAAGCCATTCGCCGACGCCTGGCGCGCGCCGCGACAGGCTGCCAGGATTCCACGTCGGGATAGCCGCGTTGGTGAAAAACCTCTTCGCTTTGGCCGAGGATGACCAGCCGCGTGTCCAGGATACAACGCGGCAGGCGCAGGCTGCCGTAGATGAACGCCGCCATATCCGGCTTCTGCTTGGTCGAGGCGGTATGCAGCGAGGACTGCATCCCCAAATACGTCTCTTCCAGCGTGCGAATTTGCACGACGTTCGTCGTCCGCAACAGCGAGTAATAGGTGCGGGTGTACAACGCAATAGCGTCTACGCCTTTTCGGGGAATTTTGCGTTTCATAAGCTATGCAAAAATCTCGGCGACCGGGCAGGTGAACCCCGGCAATAATTCGCCGCCCTCCAATGTATCCTCACCGGTCAGCGTGTAAGCGCGCCGATTGGGCAAATGCACCTCGACGGTCGCAGTATCAGGATAAATAACCCACACCTGCTGCGCGCCAGCTTGCAACCAGTCGGATACTTTGCGCCGCAGGTAAGCGGCTGAGTCGTTGGGCGAGACCACCTCGACGGCCAAATCGGGCGCAAACCGTCCGAAGCCGGTTGTATCCTCCATATCTGCCACCCGTTCTTGACGCACAAAGGCGACATCCGGCGCGCGCACCGTATCAGGATTACGTCCAATGATAAAGCCGGTTTCGGCAGCGTAAACCTGCCCAACGCCAACGCGACTGGCATACGCCTCCAGACGCGCGCCAATGCGCATTGTGATTTTTCCATGTTCGACGCTGGCTGGGGACATAACGGCGACTTCTCCTTTGATAAGCTCAGTGCGTTGTTCTGGATAGCGCATCTGAGCGAAGACTTGCGCGGTGACGCGCGGAACAGGGCGCGCGCTGACGCGCTGGCGCGTTTGCGGGACAGCAATTGCGGTCGTCATTTTTCAGTTCCTTTTGTCATAGAAACCGTCGCCGCTTCCACAGCGCGGATGATCTTGTAATAGCCAGTGCAGCGGCAGAGATTGCCGCTCAACGCGGTCTTGATCTGCTCGCGGGTGGGATGCGGGATTTCTTCCAACAACTTGGCGGCGCTCATCACAAAGCCAGGCGTGCAATAGCCGCATTGGACAGCATCCTCCTTGATGAACGCTTCCTGCACGGGATGTAACTGCCCACCTTTGCTCAACCCTTCGATGGTGGTGATACGCGCGCCGTGGGCGCGTGGGGCGGGGGTGAGGCAGGCAAGGGCGGCGATCCCGTCAAGCCAGACCGTACACGCGCCACATTCCCCCTCTTCGCAGCCGGGCTTTGCGCCGGTCAACCCCAGGTCTTCGCGCAGCATCCGCAACAAGGTCTTGCCATTCGCGCCGTGCACCGAGACATTCTCACCGTTGACGACGCACTGAATTGGTTCATCGCCGCGGGTACGGTGGGCGATGGTCGGGCCGCACAGCTTGGGCGGTCGTTTGGCCTTGCCCCACAGACGAACCATTGCATCAGGCTCTGGCAAACCCAGGCGTGTTTCGTCCGCCTGAATGGCTTCCAGACCGCGTTGAACGAGCGCGCTGACTTCCTCGGAGCGGAACCACGCCGACCCGCGCACATCGTCAATGGGGCGGGCAGCCTGAGCGGCGCGTTTCGCCGCTTCCGCGATGCGTTCAGTCGAGAGCGGTGCGCCTTTCAACACAGCCTCGGCTTCTGACGCGCGGATGATCGTCGGCGCGACGCTGCCCAAAGCGATGCGCGCCCCGGTGACGTTCTTGCTCCCGTCCAGCGTCAGCACGATGGCGACGTTCGTCACGGCAATCGCCAGCACACGGCGCAATCCCAATTTGAGGTAGACGCCGCGCTGGTTTTCATTCAACGGCGCGAATGTCAGGTCAACAACCATCTCATCTGACTCCATCACCGTGCGGCGGACGCCAGTGTAGAAATCGGCCAGCGGCACGATCCGCTGTCCGCGTTCGCTGCGCAGGATCAGGCTGGCGCGCAAGACCCGGAGCGCCGTGATCGTATCGTTGGCTGGAGATGCGGTGACCAAATTTCCGATGATGGTGCCGCGATTGCGGAGCGCAGGCGCGCCCACACCCCAACATGCCTGCGCCAGGGGCAAGGCGTGTTCCTGGATTAATGGTGAGGCCGCGGCCTGTGTGTGCGTCGCTGTTGGACCAATGTGAATCAGTCCATCGTGTCCCAGGCGGATGTCGTCCAGGCCCCCCACGCGCGTCACGTCAATGAGCGCCGCTGGCGTGCGCGCCTTGTTTTGCAGCTCCACAATCAGGTCGGTGCCGCCCGCCATAATTCGCGCGCGTTCCTTGTGCTCGCGCAGTAGCCGGATAGCGTCATCCAGATTGGTTATGGTGTAATAAACGTCCCAGAGAGCCATAGGCAACCTCAAATTCTAAATGGCAAATGGCAAATGGCGAATGAAAGAATCAGCGAATGAGCGAATGGGCGAATAGGCGAATGAGCGAATGGGCGAATGGTGAGTTATTCGCTGATTCTTGATTCGCTGACTCTTCGATTCGCTGATTCTTGATTCGCTGATTCTTGTCTTTTGATCTCCCGCACGATGTACAGCGGTCGGTCGCGGACTTCGTCGTAGATGCGGCCAATGTACTCGCCCAGGATGCCGATGCCGAGGAGTTGCACGCCGCCCATAAAGAGGACGAGGCTGGCGGTGAGTCCTTGTCCGGCCAACGGCGCAGCGCCGCCAAGCCGGATGATGAACAGGACGAGCGCCAGCAGAATGCCCAATCCCACGGCGGCCACGCCGAACCACTGCGCCAGTTTGAGCGGGAAGATCGAGAAGCCAGTGATCGCGTCCAGGGCCAGGTGGAACATCTTTTTGAACGGGTATTTTGTCTCACCGGCGGTGCGGGCGAGACGCTTGTACGGCACGCCGATTTGCCGGAACCCGATCCACGAGACCATCGCCCGCACGAAGCGGTGCCGCTCGCGCATCCGCTTGAGGGCTTCCAGCGCGTTGCGATCCAGCAGCCGGAAGTCCCCCGCTTCCATCGGGATGACGACGTCCGTGAGCGCCTGGATGATGCGGTAGAACAACCGCGCGGTGAACAGCTTGAACCACGTTTCGCCTTCGCGCTCGGCGCGCACGGCGTAGACGACCTCGTAGCCTTCGCGCCATTTGGCAATCAAATCGGGGATGACCTCCGGCGGGTCCTGCAAGTCGGAGTCGATGACGACGACGGCGTCGCCACGCGCGTGATCCATCCCGGCGGTGATGGCGATCTGATGGCCGAAGTTCCGCGCGAAGTGGAGGACGACGACGTGTTCCGGGTCTTGTGCGTGGATCGCGTCCATCAGCTCCGGCGACTTGTCGCGGCAGCCGTCGTTGATGAGCACCAGTTCCCAGGATTCGCCCAGGCCCTCCATCACGGCGCGGACGCGCTGATAGAATTTCTCGACGAGTTGTTCTTCGTTGTAGACCGGCGCGACAACCGAAAATCGTGGATTCATACACACCTCATGCATCGATTATGGTTTGCGTGGGCGCGGTCAGAGACCGGCCCCAGCAAGGCGCGATCAGAGACCGGCCCGAACAAAGATTTGCCTAACAGAAAGCGTCAAACGCCAAGCTGTAGTTTTGACGTTTGACGCTTGACTGATTTAAGTATACACATTCTTGCACGGCGTGCAACCATACCAGACCTGACAGGTTTTCTGAAACCTGTCAGGTCTGTACATGCGTTTTACTTCAGCAGGCCCACCCGCGCGTTGAACGCCTCGATCAAGGCGTCCATCTCCTCAATTTGCGTCTGGAAGCTCGTCCAGTAATCGTCTTGGTACCACTGGCGCTGAATTTCATCGTAGGTCTTGCCCTGCTGCTCGACCCAGGTGAAGTACTTGAGGTTGTGGACGCGCTTGCGATCGGGATAGGTCAGTTCGGCCATATTGTCGGTAGATTCGCCGAGCAGATAGCGGTGATAGTCGCCCGCGGCGTCCGTCTCGGTGTACTCGCCTTCCGCCTCACGCAATTCCTCGATGCGACTGCGATACAGTTCCATCGAGTCGGTCCAGACGGTGAGGATCACGTCGTTCTCGCCCAGTTCGTACCACTTTGCGGTCTTGATCGCCGCCAGGACGTTGGCGATGCCGGAGTATCCCATCAAATCTAGGTGCTCCACCATCGCTTCCGGCACGCCCTGCTTGACCAGGTACGCGTGGCCAGCCGGTTCGTTGAACAGGCGCAGCAGGCCGACGGTCGCCGCGTCGTCAATCGCCGTGACGACGTCGGTGTTCTTGACGTTGTGAATCCACGGCACGTGCTTGTCGCCGATGCCCTCGATGCGGTGCGCGCCGAAGCCGTTGCGCAGCAGCGTGGGGCATTGCAACGCCTCGCTGGCGACGATCTTGCTGGTGGGGAACCGTTGCTTGAGATAGTCGCCGCACGCAATCGTCCCACCGGAGCCGGTGTTGGAGGTGACGCCGAAATAACGGTCGTGTGGCCCCAAAACCTGCTGGAGGACTTCTTCCATTGCGTGACCGGTGATCTCGTAGTGCCAGAGATAGTTGCCGAACTCCTCGAACTGGTTGAAGATGAAGATGTCGTCGCCGCGCTCGCGGGTCAGCTCGTGGCACTTGTCGAAAATTTCCTTCACGTTGGATTCCGAACCGGGTGTGGCGATGACCTCACCCGAAACTTTCTGCAACCACTCGAAACGCTCGCGGCTCATCCCTTCTGGCAAGATAGCGATCGAATCGCAGGCCAGCAGCGCGGAGTCGTAGGCACCGCCCCGGCAGTAGTTGCCAGTGGAGGGCCAGACGGCCTTCTGCTTCGTCGGGTCGAACTGGCCCGTGACCAGGCGCGGAACGAGGCAGCCGAATGCCGCGCCGACCTTGTGTGCGCCCGTGGGGAACCATTTGCCCACCAGCGCGATGATGCGCGCCGGTACGCCCGTCAACGACGAGGGCAGTTCCACATAATTTACACCGCCGAACTCACCGCCATGCGGCGTCGGCTCGTTGTGCCACGTGATGCGGAACAGGTTGCGCGGCGTGATGTCCCACAGCCCGATGTGCGCCAGTTCCGCTTTGATGCGGTCGGGAATCAGCGCCGGATTCTTCTGCTGCGCGAACGTGGGGATGATGATGTTGCGTTCGCGCGCCCGTTGTATTGCGTGTTCAAGTCCTTCTGGATGAATCGTCAAGTCTATCATAGGTTCTCCTTAATTTAGTCTGATAGTCGTTAGTCGGATAGTCAGAGCCTCCGGTGCAGCAGCAAGCTAACAGCTTGCGCTACAATCAATCAGCGCGTAGAGCAAACTGTCAGT
>DAOLUH010000015.1:0-106031 GCA_035420085.1 Anaerolineae bacterium | reverse complement strand
ACCACGCCGGCAGATCATCCGCCGTGAACAGTGAACCGCGCACCGCCACCCACGCTCCCATCGGCGCCAGACCATCGGTGAAGCCGAGGATGAAGTGCGACAGCCACGTGAAGCGTTTGGTGAAGACATAGCCCACCAGAAAGAGCAGCGCGCCCGGCAGTAAGGTCAGCGGCAGCGGCCCCAGTTGCCACGCGGCGAAGCTCAACGCCAACCCCGAAATTGCTGTCCCCGCCCACGCCGTCGAAAGCGCGATGCGCCCGGTGACGAGTGGGCGGTTCGCCGTGCGGGGATTCAGCGCGTCGAGTGCCCGGTCGGCGATGCGGTTGACGCCCATCGCCAACGTCCGCGCCGCCGCCATCGCTACGGTGATCCACACGAACTGCCGCCACGTCGGCCAGCCATCCGCCGCCAGAACCATCCCAATGTAGGCAAAAGGGAGGGCGAAGATCGTGTGCTCGAATTTGATCAGTTCCAGGAAGTCGCGGATTTTCTTTAACACGTTGAAATTATACCACAGGGTGTCCGCGTTTAACGTGGATCATTCACGCTCACTGCCCCCGTCTCGGGGGCAGGTGAGTCGAGCTAAGCGTTTGACATGCAAATATGTCAGAGTACACTAACGGGTTGGAGGTAGGCGATGACCGATTTAGCCAACAAACCCGTTCCCTTTCTGACCGATCCGACAGGCCGCGAGCACTTGCTGAACGGCGAGACGACGACCATCGGCCGGGCGCTGGAGAACGACATCGTCATCACCAGCAAGCGCGTCTCCCGCGAGCACGCCCGCTTGCAACGCGACGGCTGGCGCG
The DNA here is from genome assembly GCA_035420085.1 of Anaerolineae bacterium. Taxonomy (GTDB): domain Bacteria; phylum Chloroflexota; class Anaerolineae; order B4-G1; family SLSP01; genus DSWT01. Next base: position 105,222 of record DAOLUH010000015.1, on the reverse strand, counting down.
TGATGCTGGAAGACCTGGAAAGCACCAACGGCACCTTCCTCAACGACGAACGCCTGTTGGAACCGGTGGCCCTGCACGATGGCGACTGCATCAAAATCGGCGACGTGGCCCTGACCTTCCACGATCCCGACATCACCTACCGCGACACGCTCTTCCCGACGCTAGAGGTGGACGCAGCGGCCGGCGTCGTCCGCCTTGACCGGCGCGTGGTCACGCTTTCGTCCAAAGAATTCGTCCTGCTGGCGTACCTCTACGAGCACAGTGGACAGGTCTGCTCAAAGGACGACATCGCCGCCGCCGTCTGGCCCGAATATCAGGCCGATGTCTACGATTACCAGGTGGAGAACCTCATGCGCCGCCTGCGTACCAAACTCGAACCCGACCCGGCCAATCCCCAAATGCTGCTGACGATCCGGGGGCTTGGCTATAAACTGGTGAAACGGGGATAGATAGTGAACTGATAGCTAACGAATAGGCAACGCCGCCGCGACTCTGCTATCCTATCGGTAAGGATGGTGAATGATGACAATGACAACTGATGATCATTCCCCGGCAGAGGTGCTCGCGGCGGCGCTGCACGAGGGGGAAAACGACATGCCGCCGGTTTCTTTGGAAGGACAAACGCTCGGCAAATACCGCATCCTGGAAGCGTTGGGACGCGGCGGGATGGCGCGCGTCTATCGCGCTTACCACCCGCAACTCAACCGTTACGTCGCGGTCAAGGTCCTGCGCTCCGATCTGCTGGAGGACGAGGCGTTCGAGGACGAAGCGCGCGACGAAACGTGGCGCGCCCGTTTCCAGCGTGAGGCGCAATCGGTGGCGGCGCTGCGCCATCCCAACATCGTCCAGGTCTACGACTTCGACGTGCAGGGCGATGTCTACTATATGGTGATGGAGCTGCTGGAAGGCGACACGCTCAAGACCCGCCTGAGCGACTACCGCGTGCGGGGTGAACACATGCCCTGGGGCGAGATCGTGCGCATTATGCTCGATGTGCTGGACGGCCTGGCCTATGCCCACAGCGAGCGGATGATCCACCGCGACATCAAGCCCGCGAACATCCTGTTGAGCAAGCGCGGGCAGGCCGTGCTTGCCGATTTCGGCATCGCGCACATCGTCGGCGGCACGCGCTACACGATGTCTGGCGCGCTGATGGGCACGCTGCAATATATGGCCCCGGAGCAGGGGCTGCAAGGGTTGAGCGACGCCCGCAGCGACCTCTACTCGCTCGGCATCGTCTTCTACGAAATGCTCACCCAGCGCACGCCCTTCGACGCCGACACACCGCTGGCGATCCTGATGAAGCACGTCAACGATCCCCTGCCGCTGCCGCGCCGCCTCAATCCCGACATTCCCGAACCATTCGAGCGCGTCGTCTTCAAATCGCTGGCGAAGAAGCCCGAAGAACGCTACCAGAGCGCGGTAGACATGGCCGCAGCGTTGCGCGCCGCCGCCGAAGAAGCCGGGCTTGACCTGCCGCCGCGCATCTCGCTGCCGCTTTCCTTCACGACGACGGAATCATCCTCAGAGTCGGTGGCGGTGATCTCCGGCGAGACGCGCAAGGTGATGGCGGAGTCGCGTCCCGCGAGCGATCTCAAGTTCGCCAACGACGAAACCGACATCACCCTGGGGCAACAGCGGCTCAAGCAAGCCGCGCCGGTAACACTTCAGCCAGCCACAGCGCCGGCCCCGCCAGTGGCCGATACGACGCCGGTTGTGTCGGCGCTGCCAACAAAACCGGAGCGCAAGTCGCGTCGTTACAGCGTGGGCAGAGCGATTTTCAACGCCATTTTGCTGGTGTTCCTCGGTAACATGCTTATGCTGACCGCCGCCGTGCCCACCGGAAATTGGATCATCTATGAGCAGGGGTGGCCGATCGAAGTCTTTCTCGGAACGTTGGGATTGTGTTTCGTTATGTACGCCACCGGCTCCCTCTGGCTTCTTCCGTTTACCGGCCCGGCGTTGGGAACGGCTGTCCTGTTGACGTACAGTATGCTGTGGGGTGGATGGGAGCACTGGAACGTCTCGTGGGTTGCGCTGGTGTGGATCGCTGTCGGTTCCATCGCGCTGCCGTTCTGGCTGGCGCGGCGCAAAACGCTCGCGCGCGCGATCAGCCGCATCCTGGCCGCGATCCTGGGGCTGATCTCGATTGTGTTGATGGTCGCTCTCGCTCTGTGGCTCGCGCCGACCTATTTTACGGCTTTCATCAGCGCGATTTTTTAGGGGATCAAAATCCGGTGTAAAATAGAGATGAACATTGCAGGAGGTGCGCGATGAGTGTTGAATTTGAAACTCTTACATTGCCAGCGCCAGCCGAGGTGAGGATTGAATTCTCCCTCAGCACGCAGGTCAATGTCACAGATTTCACCGCACAACGCAAAGTCAGCAAAGTTCTGCTCGATCAAGTCGGCAATCTACTGTATGGCGAACGCCCGACATTGGTCGCTGGACGACGTTTGTTGTGGCGTGTGCCAGTATGGGTCGCTCTCCCTACGACTGGGCCGTTAGGACAGGTAGGAACGCTTGACGTAGATGCGCAAACCGGTGAAGTATTGACTTCAACCGCGTTGTTAAATGACATTGAGGAGCGCGCCCATGTCCTGGTTGAACGTACCACATTACAAGCAAAATAAGGCGGGATGGTGCTTACCGGCTTGTATTGAGATGGTCTCCGCGTATTGGCATCATCCTTTGTCGCAGGCAGAAGCCGCGCGTTTGTTGGCGATGTGTGGGGCTGGGGCGTCGGCCAGTCGTATTCAACGGCTGACTGAACGTGGTTTTGAGGTGACGTATACTACAGGTTCTTTGTCGGACGTCAGCACATGGTTGAGTCATGGGATATCGGTGATTGTATTCGTGCGCACTGTTGAGTTGCCTTATTGGAATGTTGATACACCCCACGCTCTCATTCTGGTAGGTGTCGAAGTTGAGCAAGTACATCTACTTGATCCTGCCGTAGATACGGCGCCGGTCACGGTGAGTGTGGGCGATCTGATGTTAGCCTGGTCGTACTTTGATTATACATACGCGGCGCTGAAGCCATCTGCATAGTATGTAGAGTAGGTCGAATCTCGACCTGACTCCTCCTCTTTTTACGCCAAAAACTGATTTCGCTCTCTTGCCAACCGCCATTTTGCGTCAGAAGTCATCCTGCTGATCAATTTAGCCATTCGATAGCTATCTGTTAGCTAACGAGTAGGCAACCCTCTCATCCTTGTGTTATCCTGTAGCCACATTCACTCAAGGAGGGACGGTATGAACAAGCGATTTTCAATGTTACTCGGTGCGGTTTTGATTGGGATGGGCGGGTTGATGCTGCTGGCGAACCTGGCGCTCCCCGTCCTGGGGATCAGCGGATGGCGCTGGGGCGTGTGGCGACTGTGGCCGATGATCGTGATCGGTGTGGGGCTGCTGTTCGTGCTCACCCCGCTGCTGGTGCGCGGCAAGCGCGGGCTGGGCGGTCTCTTCATCCCCGGTATGCCCACGCTGGTCACCGGCGGCATCTTGCTTTTCGCCAGCGTCTTCGAGGCGTGGTGGGCCTGGGAATGGTTGTGGCCGCTGGAAGTGCTCGCCGTTGCGGCAGGATTTCTGTTCGCGTCTATCTACATGCGCAACATCTGGCTGCTGATTCCGGCCATCATCATAGGAGCGAATGGCCTGCTGATGCAGTTCTGCGCGCTCACCGGTTGGTGGGAGGTGTGGGCCGTGCTGTGGACCATCGAGCCGCTTTCGGTGGGGCTGGCGCTGCTCGTCGCCTACACGCGCAAGCGCAGAGCGGGTCTCCTGATCGCCGGGACGATTCTGTGCGCGATTGCGGCCCTCGGGCTGATGGGGATGCTGGCGGTAGTCGCCATCCGGCCCGGCTGGTGGGTGCTCAACATGGTCGGTCCGCTGATGCTGGTGGGGATTGGGGTGCTGCTGCTCTTCTCGAATGTACTGAGCCGCCCAAGCCTGCGCGAAGCGACTTCTGAACGTTAACTGCGTATTTGAAATGAAGACCCTCAAGGTTTTCAAAGCCTTGAAGGTCTTGAGAACGAGCGATTGAACAAGAAAATGAGAGGGGGAGAAAAAGATGAAAAAGCAACGGTTTTTTGTGACGATGGCAATTTTGATTTTGGCGCTGACCAGTGTGGCGTGTGGTACGACGGGTTTCGGGTTCGTCCGTGGATCGGGCCGGCTTGAGACAGAGACACACGCGCTCGACAACGTCACCGGCGTCGAATTGGCGACCTTCGGCGACCTGACCATCGCCCTCGGCGACAAAGAGGAACTGCGCATCAAGGCTGAGGACAATCTGCTGCCTTACTTCGAGATCGGCGTGAGCGGCGGGCATTTAACCATCGGGAGCAAGTCGGACGTGTCGCTGCGTCCGACGAAATCCGTCAACTTCTACCTGACGGTGAAGTCGCTGGATACGATCGTGCTTTCCGGCAGCGGCAACATCACCGCGCCCGATCTGGAAGCGGCGAGCATCGCTGTGACCATTGACGGTTCCGGCAACGTCACTCTGGAAGACCTGGATGCGACCGACATCGCGCTGCGGATCAACGGCTCCGGCAATCTGACGGCCTCCAACTGCGCGGCGACCGGCGCCGACATTCGCATCGGCGGCTCCGGCGACGTCTCCCTGGATAAGCTGGCGGCTGAGACGCTGGATGTGCGTATCCCTGGCTCCGGCAAAGTGGACATCGCCGGCGGGGAGGTGGCGCGGCAGTCCGTGTCCATCGGCGGGTCTGGCGATTACCGCGCCAGGAATATGGAGAGCGCCTCGGCTGAGGTAGACATTCTGGGCAGCGGCTCGGTGACAATGCGGGCGAACGAGCACCTTGACATCCACATCGCAGGCAGCGGGGACGTGGCTTACGCCGGGCAACCCACTGTTGATCAGCAGATCAGCGGTTCAGGCGACATCACGCGCCTGGGGGAGTAAAACGTAGAGGCGTAAAACGTAAAGACGTAATGCGTAAGCAGAAAACGTGAAACGTGAGGTTATGGCTTACGTTTCACGTTTTACGTTTTATTCACAGGAAACCAACGTTGCGCCCAGAGCGTCCCGGCATATTGCGCCGTCAAAAATTCTATAAAGATGAAGGTTTGCTCGATGTTGCGCGCCGGTGTGAGGATGGTCTGCATAGCGTTCTCGATGTAAAACAGGTAGATGTAGCCGATAGCGACGACGCCAATCGCTGTCATTGCGCCGAGGCCGAACAACACCTCGAAGTTGGTCTTGCCGTTCGCCAGAAAGCGCTTCGCGGTGACGCCCGCCGCCACACCGCCCACCGCGACGCCCACCATGCCCACGAGCGTGTGTCCGATGATGCCGCAGGGAACCCGGCTTAAAAGCCCCGCAATGAACAGTCCCACAAAGGGAAGTCCCAGGGCCAACCAGGCGATGCGCGTGCTCTGTGGTTTGCTCTGATTGTCAGTGGTTGTCATTGGATGACGACTTCTGCGCTTGGACAGCTTTGCGCTGCTGCAAAATGCGCCATATCCCTTCGGCGAGCACGCCCAGGCCGAGGATGAGCCATAGCACCCGCGCCCACCAACGGTCTTCCGTGCTGATCATCCCCGCGAGAAACAGCAACATCCCTGCATCCAGGGCCAAAGCGTAGCCCAACTCGTTCAGCTTATGGCGGACTTTTTGCTTGCTGCGCCCGGCTGCGTAGGAAGCGTAACTCCACACGGCCAGGAGTACGGCCAGCCCTAGAACCCACAAGAAGTTGGAAAATACGCCCCAAACGTCAATCATAATTCCCCCTCGGTGATCGAAACGTTAGTTTGCTTCGTGCGCTGCACGCTGTCGCTTCTTGCGCTGGAGTGCACTTTCCTGCAATTGTCGTTCGCCTTCACGGACCAAATCGCCGATGCGCTGCATAATACGCTGCGTCTCCGCTTTTACGCGGGGATGGTCCTCAATATCCCCTTCCAGGTGAATCGGCTCACCCACGACCATGCGGAACGGCCCGCGCAAGTACCAGTATTCTGGATAGGTTTGTCCTTTGATCTTGGCTTCCATAATGTGCAACCGCTCGCGCACCAACTGAATGCCTACTGGAATGATCGGCACGCCGGCGCTCAAAGCCAAGCGCACGGCGCCGGTGCGTGGCGCGCAGAATCCCCCTTCGGGTGGGCTGTTCTGCCCTTCGATGAAGAGCGCCACCGTATCGCCGGCCTTCAGGCGTTGCAGCGCCTCATCAAAGGCCAGGCGACCTGCGCCTTCAACCACCGGAATGTGCCGCGACCGCTTCAAATAGAGGCCCAAGATGGGTACCAGAAAGGCGATGGAGGTGATCAGAATCGCCATAGGGCGGGACGAGAGCAGCGAGAGCACGAAAGGGTCGGTAAAACTTGGATGATTCGCCACGATCAGCTTGGGGCCGGCCGGCAGCGGCGCTTGCCACAGAATCTCCAGTTCCAGGAAGAACCGCGCGTACAGCGCGATCAAAATCCGCCCCACAGTATACAGCACGCCTCGTATCACAGTCTATTTATCCTTTCCTATCCATTTTCTAATTTTTCTCTATCATACCACATTCTCGAAAAACACGCTGCGGGTTGGAAAACCGCTTCACGGAGTATAGAGTTTGAAACGCTCAAACGTGAAAATCGCATCGCCCGGCGTGAGCAACAGAACCGACAGCCCGGCTTCACCTTCTGTCAACTGCGCGTCCTCAATGGCGGCGACTTGTTCGCCGTTGATGCTGAACGTGAAGCGCGTCCCTTCGGCCAAAACGGCCAGTTGGTTGACCGCGCCGGGGCGAATCGCCAGCGTCCCTGTCCAATCAATGACAGCGCGCCACGTGAAATCGTACCACAGGTTGAAGTGGAAAAACCCGTCGTCGCGGATGCTGAACAGGTAGTAATTCCCGTCGCTGTGGCGGAAGACCAGCCCATAGCTGGCATCCAACGGCCCGCTGACCCGCCGCGCGTCCACCGTCAGGTAAAAGTCGGTCGTTGGCGTGATTTCGGGCATACACCAGCGCCCAACGCTCTGCACGGCGGTCATCTCCCACGTGTACAGGCCGTCGGTGATGACCCGGCTCATCGTCCCCCAGGCATCTGCATAGCTGCCGACGACCCACTCGTGGGCATTGTCGGCGAAGTCGTCGGCGAACGCGAGCGACCAATCGGCCGGCGCGGCGACGGCGCTGGAGCCGGGCGTGTTCGTCGGACGTGGAGCGCGCGTGGGCGTCTCTGTGGGGACGGCGGACTCGACTGGCGCAAGTGTGACGGTCATCTCCGGCGCGGCGAGCGGTGGCGTAGCGATTTCGACCGTGGGCGTGGCGGGGGCGCTTGCGCCGCGTCGCATCTGCAACGCCAGGCCGATGATCCCCGCCAGGCTCAACACGGCGAAGCCCATCAGCGCCAGCAGCGCCCAGTTGCGCAGCCGCTCCCCGCGTGAAGTCAGGATCAGGCGGGCTGGCTGGACTTCTTCGAGGGCGCTCAACGGCGTCTCGTCCAGTAACGCGGTCTTCATCGCGGCGGCGCTGCGGAAGCGTTTCTCGCGGGGCAGTTCCATCGCCCGCGTGATGACGGCCCGCAGCGGCGCGCTCACGCGGCGCAACTCCTTCACCGGCAGGAAGCGATAGGGATTCGCGGTGCGCTCTCCGGCGGTCTGCGGCGCTTTCCCCGTCAGCGCGTGGTAGAACGTCGCGCCGAGACTGTAGATGTCGCTGAGCGCGTCAATGTGCCAGGAGCGCAATCCCCACCGCTCCGGTGGCGCGTATTCCGGCGTTCCCATCACCCGCGTAGCCGCCCAAGAGCGCGGATCATTGGGGTCCCAGAGCTTCGCCAGCTCGAAGCCCACCAGCACGGCGCTGCCGTCGGGACGGAGGATGATGTTTTGCGGTTTAATGTCGCGGTGGAGCACGCCGTGGCTATGGCAGAACTCCAGCGCGTCCAAAATCTGCGCCCCCCAGGTCTTCACCTGCACTTCAGGCAGTGCGCCGGCGCGCGCAATGCGCTCCGCCAGGCTTTCCCCTTCCACAAAATCCATCACCAGATAGGTGTTGGCGACCGTTTGCTCGGTTTCAGCGTGGAAGAAATCCACCAACGTCGTCATCGCGGGGTGGCGCAACCGGCGAAGCATTTGCGCCTCGCGCTCCAACTCCTGGCGTAACCGTTCGAGGACTGCGCGGTCTAGCTCCGGCTGCGGCGTCAGCTCTTTGACCGAGACCTGCACATCGCGCTGCATATCCCAGGCGCGATACATCGCCCCCATCACGCCGAATTCGAGCAGGCGGTCAATCCGGTAACGATTGTGGAGTAACGTCCCCGTGGTCAACATAGCGTTATTGTCAGAACTTACGCAATCTCACAAAACCGGACGCGGATTCACGCGGATTTTCGCAGATTAAAGAAAAAATCTGCGTGTCGCTGCGAAAACCTGCGTCCAATAGCTGGCTGTACTGACATTATGCGTCTCTAAAATAGTGCGCCTTGTTCCAGTTGGGTGTCGGGCGCGTAATCGCGCACGATGCCGAGATGTTCGTAGGCCAGACGGGTGGCCGTGCGCCCGCGCGGGGTGCGCCCGATGAAGCCGAGCTGCAAGAGGTACGGCTCGACCACGTCCATAATCGTATCGGCGGCCTCGCCGACGGAGGCGGCGATGGTCTCCAGCCCCACCGGCCCGCCGTCGAACTTCTCGATGATGGTGTGCAGCACGCGGCGGTCGAGGTCGTCCAGCCCGCGCGCGTCAATGTCCAGCAGCGACAACGCCTCGCCGGCCAGCGCGCCGGTGATGACACCGTCGCCGCGCACCTGGGCGTAATCGCGCACGCGGCGCAGCACGCGCAGCGCCACGCGCGGCGTCCCGCGGCCCCGGCGCGCGATCTCGTCGCGGCCTGCCGGTTCCAGGGGCACGTTCAGCGCCCGCGCAGCGCGCTCGACGATTTGCCGCAGCGCGGCCTCGTCGTAGAAATCCAGCCGGTAGGTGGCACCGAAGCGCGTCCGCAGCGGCGCGGAGAGCAGCGCCAGCCGCGTCGTCGCGCCGATCACGGTGAAGTGCGGCAAGCTCAGGCGCACCGTGCGCGCCCCCGGTCCTTGCCCGATGACCAAATCCAGCGCGAAATCTTCCATCGCCGGGTAGAGAATTTCCTCCACCACCTTCCCCAGGCGATGCACTTCATCAATAAAGAGCACTTCCTTCTCATGCAGGTTGCTGAGGATCGCCGCCAGATCGCCCGCCCGCTCAATGGATGGGCCGGCGGTGATGCGGATGTTCGCGCCCATTTCGTTGGCGATGATATGGGACAGCGTCGTTTTCCCAAGGCCGGGCGGCCCGTAGAATAGCGTGTGCTCCATCGGCTCGTTGCGTCCCCTCGCCGCCTCGATGAGGATGCGCAGGTTTTCGCGCACGCGATCCTGGCCGATGAGGTCATCCAGCCGTTGCGGGCGCAGCGCCCGGTCCAACAGCACTTCTTCTGGTTCTGCTTCTGGGGAGATCGTTCGTCGTTCGTTCATAAATTCGCTATCGTTCCTCGGTTTTTACTGCCTGCATCCCGTATCCTCTATTTCTCAGAGAACATGGAAATCTTCGCTGCCCCTCGCCTGCGCGCTTCCCAGGCTCAAGAGGACTTAATCTTCTGGAGGATGCCAACCGGCCAGAATCCGATAACTGCGTACTTCTACGACATCGAGGTCATCGCTCAAATGCAATGCCTGTACTGTCGCGCGGCCAGTAGGCGTCAGACCCTCAATCCGTAGACCGTTATCAATCCACCGGAAATGCTCAGTCCATACTTGCTCACGCGGATTGAACAATGACACCCTTGCGCCAGTCAGCGGATCCGGCGCGGTCACTTTATCCCCTTTGTAGCGGTTGCAAATTGGACATGCCAACCATAAATTAGCCTCAGTATTGCTTCCGCCCTGCGCCAGAGGAACAATGTGCTCAATCTCCAGGCGCGCCATAACCAGGTGTTGTGGACTGAGACAATAACCACAGCGGTACCGCGCGATCTCACGGACGCGGCGGTCTACTTCTGCGGAGATGTACGGACGCGGCATTATGAAGTCAGCGGCGGCCGCAACCCACGTTCAACGGCGACTTTGAACGATTGCGCTTTGCGCAGCAATCCACGACGATAGAGGCGCATTAACTCATCCAGGCGATTTTGCTCGGCGCGACTGAGGCGTCGCTCGCGGTTCAAGTATAACAGACGCTCCATATCAGCCTGTTGATTTTCAGGCATTTGTGCATCACAGAGCGCCAGTACCTGGCTGTCAGGGAGCATTTCCACCGGTGGTTCGCCAGCGACACGTTCTAGCCAGTCCAGAATCACATCTTCAAACCGGCGCTCAGTGCGTGTTGCTGTCTCTCGAACACGAAAGGCCAGGGATTCCGGCAACTCCAATGTAATGACCTCGCTCATTGCCCACCTCACTTTGCGTATCAAGGTGCTTTGATACAGCTACATCCGCCATTGGTTGGCCATCATCGTTTCCCCATTTATCAGGGCATACCTAATTATATCATGAACCATCGCGTGTTTTTCATGGTTCCAGCATCCCCGTCTGCCCTTCCACTGAGATGATGACCTGCGTGACGGTGCTGAATTGCAGCAAGGTCTGCTCAATCTGCTGGCGGATGAGCGACATCCGCGCTGCGCCGCCGGCGTTCGCCAGCAGCTCTTTCGAGAAATCTGCCTTCGCCACGCCGTTGACGATGGTGAGGTCTTTGAGCCGCACGCGCTCGCCCCAATCCGCGCCGCGGTTCGCCGCCGTGAGCACTTCTGCGGGCAAGGGCAGCGCCGTCTGGAAGCCGTCGAGGTTGTTGGGAACTGGCCCCCACAGCAATGCCTCAAGAGAAGCGCGCCCGATACCCTGTGTGCGCGGGATGCGGATGGACTGCGCGACAACCTGCTCTTGGCGCACCCAGTAGACGTTGGTGCTCATCGTGGCGGCGTCGTTGGGATGCAGGATGGTCAACGGCTGCCAGGCTAAGGGTTGGCCGGCCAGATTGTGGATTTGCAGCGCCCCGCCCTGGGTGTTGGGATGCGCCGGTCGTGGCGTGACCACCCAATCCATCGGGATGACGGCCAATCCGCGGCCATCTTTCCCCGGCAGGAGGGTGACGACGTGGGCGAATTGTGTGCCGTCGTTCCAGGTCAACGTCACATTGACCTGCTCGCCTGGCTGGCCGACGCGGGCTAACACACGGGCAGGCACAGTCACCTGCTCCAACGGCGCAGGCATCTCGATGTAGCCGCTGCCGGGGAAGCCGCTCAACGTCACCGCGACGGAGGCGGCAGCGATGTCTTTACCGTCCTTGGCGCTCACGTCCGCCACTTCAATTCGCCCCACGCCCGGCACGCCGCCGTAGTAGATCACGCCCTCGAAGGTCGCCGGGCCGCCGTACTCGCCCTGCGCCATGATTGGCGCGACGGCGGCGAGCTGTCCCCACGCATCATATACGCGCACGACGAGCGTCGCCTCAAACGGCAGCATAGCGGTGCGCCCGCGCACCGTCACCGGGTTGCCGACGGTTGCGCCGCTTGGCGGGTCATCCAGAGCGATGACTTGCGATACGACTGCTACAGCAGGCTGTGGGGTGAAGGTGGGGAGGGGCACAAACGTTGGCGTCGGTGGCTGCGGCGTGGGCTGCGGCGTTGTCGCCAGGGGGGTAGCTGTATGAGCGAGGGGTAAAGGCGTCGGCGTCCCCAGTAATATCTGGCAACCTGATAACACAGTCAAACACAACAAGACATGGATCACTTTCTGCGCTGTACGCATAATCCCTCCGCTTGTATAGTGGCGACTTCAGTCGCTTTCTCAACTCACCAAAATCTGTGTTTATTCTAAATGGTGCGGAAGTTGAGTAAGGATGCGCAATGTGACCTGTGGCCCATCGAGCAATAGGATAAGCTGGTTGAGCAGTGTACGACCGAGAATCATTTCTTGTCCTTGATTATCGCCCACCACAACGACGCCCGGAAAAGTGTAGTCGCCGATGCGAATATCGAGCAAATACGTGAAGATGCGCCGTCGCTCCCCCCATTGGCTGCGCAGATAAGCTTCGTCCCAGATCGTTGCGCCCAGTTCGCGCAAATATCCAACCGGCACAAGTGTTGCATCGGCGCCTGTATCTACGATGGCTTTGATTGGGCCGACAGTTTTATTGTCATCGGGCAACTGAAGGGTAAGAGTCAGAATCGGCGCAGGAGGGATGTATTGGGTGCTATAGGGTACTTTCATACGTGGTCTCCATACGCTCAAACCGGGGGCTGAGGATAAGAAACTCATGCGGTTGGCGGGCTTCAGCCTCGGTAATCAGAACAGGAGTCCCTGGGTATTGGCGACGGATGCGGATAGCAAGCGCGCGCCGGTCGGGATCGTGATCCACGACTTGACCTTTAAGCACGGCGACGTACTCGCCCAGGTATGGAGCGCGGTCGGTATCGGAACGGGCATACCATAGTGCAGCTTCGGCGCTGATGCGCGTTTCCCAGAGTGTATTGGCATCACTTGTTTCTAAGGCAGGCTCGGCAGGCGGCGGCGCTGTTTCCGTAGATGGCGCTTCATTCACGATCCAACGGATCAGCTCAAAGCGCTGCCCTGGCGTGAGCCGCCTTACGAGTGGTTTAAGTGTTTCTATCACGTATGGTGATAACATACCATTCCTCCCCAAAGTTATCTCTTTGGCGTTTCATCCTTCTACCAAAAGTATAGGTTGAAATACCGAATCGGACAAGTGACTTGCCCTTCATCCTGGTTAGGGTATGATTAGGAAACTTGTGGAGGTGAGGCGATGCGCAATTTCAAGGCTTTTTTGCGGACGATGCGTCCCAAGCAATGGATCAAGAACGGTGTCATTTTTGCTGCGTTAGTCTTTGATGAAAAGCTGCTGAAATGGCAGTATCTCTGGCCGACCGTGGTGGGCTTCGTGTTGTTTTGCCTGGTTTCTGGCGTTGTTTATACGATCAACGACATCGTGGACCTGGAAAAGGATCGCCAGCATCCCAAGAAGCGCAATCGCCCTCTGGCGGCAGGGCAACTCTCGCCCCGGCTGGCGCTCGGTTTGGCGGTCGGCATTACCGTCGTGTCGCTTATCCTTGGTGTGCTGCTGAATCCGGTTTTTGCCGCCATTCTCGCCGGTTATCTTGTCTTGCAGATCGCGTATTCGTTTTACCTTAAACACATTGTTCTCCTGGATGTGATTGCGATTGCGGCCGGTTTTGTGCTGCGTGTGGCGGCAGGCATTCCGCTGGTGGATGCGGAACGTTTTTCGCCCTGGCTCTTTATCTGCATGACGTTGCTGTCCCTCTTTCTGGGATTGGGCAAGCGGCGCGGCGAGCTGGTCCAACTCGGTGGCGAAGCCGCCAACCACCGCGCCAGCCTGGAAGATTACAATTTGGCATTGCTGGATCACTTGCTCAGCGTTGTCACCGCATCGTTTATCCTGGCCTACGCGCTGTACACCTTTTCCGCCCCGAACTTGCCCGCGGACTATTGGATGATGTTGACGATCCCCTTCGTCATCTATGCGCTGTTCCGCTATCTTTATCTGATCCACGTGCGCGGCACCACGTTAGCGCCCGATGAAGTGGTGCTCACCGACCGCCCTCTGCAAGTGGATTTCGTCCTCTGGGGATTGACGTCCGTGCTCATCCTGTACCTCGGAAAATAGTCGGGTAGTCAGATAGTCGTTAGTCTGTGGAAAAAACCATCCCTGAGGACAAGGCTGAATTTGGCCTCAGGGACAATGACAATCCCACATATCCCGATTAAGATAAAAGTGCAGCAGTAGTTGAGTAGACTGCTGGACTAACGACTACGTGACGATCTTGAGGAGGGCAGAGCGATGTTACAACACCTTTTACTCAGTCTTGTGGCTTTGAGCCTGTTGTTTTCCCCGTGGCGCGGACCGGTCGCCAAGTCCTATAGCGCCGACCGCTTCGATGTGGACGTGGCGGTGCAGGCCGACGGTTCGCTCATCGTCACGGAGCGGCTGACATTCCGCTTCGTCGGCGGGCCGTTTACCTACGTCTACCGGCATCTGCCAGCAGCATATACCGATGGCATTGACGTGATCGGCGCGAGCGTGGATAGCGTCCCCTTGCCAGAGGGTGCGGGGGCCGGGCAGGTTGAGATTACCGGGCGCGATCCGGTCAAGGTCACCTGGCATTTCGCGCCCACCTCCGACAGCACCCATACCTTCGCGTTGACCTATCGCGTGTGGGGCGTGATCCGCAAAGAGAGCGACGCCGACGTCCTCATTTGGCGGGCGCTGCCCGATGAATACGAGTACACCATCGCCGCCAGCACGATCCGCGTAACCTACCCGGAGACGGCCTCGCTGCTCAGCGCGCCGGAAGTGCAGAAGGGCGCGGCGACGGTTGAGCAAGGCGCACACACGGTCACGTTCGACGCGCGCGACCTCAAGCCGAACAGCACGCTTATCGTGGCACTGCGCTTTGGCGCGGGCAGTCTGATCGCTGCGCCGCCGCAGTGGCAGACGCGCGGCGCATCTGGCGGTCGCGGCGGCCTCACGCTTGCCGTCATCGGCTCGATTGTGGCGGCGGTTATCGTCGCCGTGCTCGTGCTGTTGTTGAATCGCGCGCGCTTCTCTGCCTCCGGGCGCGGCGAGAGCGTGCGAACGCTTCCGCCGAGCGACCTGCCGCCAGCCGTAGCCGGCGTCTTGTTCAACAACGGCAGCGTGGATATGAACTGGGCATGGGCCTACATTCTGGGCGCGTGTTTTGATCTGGCGCGGCGCGGGATCATCAGCATTGAGGAGACGCCGCGCACCTCCTGGTGGCATGGGCGCGATTTCACCTTTCATCTGCATCACACAGCGGCTTCCTTGCGCCCGCACGAGCGCGGGGCGATTGAAACGCTCTTCGGCGACAAATCCGGCCTCCAGCCGGCGGTGCGTTTGAGCAAACTCCAGAGCAACCTGTACAACCGCCTCAAGCCTTTCACTGCCGCATTGAAAGCGGAATGTGAGTCCCTGGGGTTTTTCGATGCGGAGCGTCAGCGCCGCCGCAAGGCGCAAATCGCGTGGGGTGTAATCTTGATGCTGGCCGGGGTGGCGCTGATGATTGGCGCAGGACTGCTGGTCGAGGCTCTCGGTGTGTTGCCGATCCTGACCGCTATAGGCGTCGCTATTTTTGGCTTTGGGCTGCTCATTGCCGGCGCATCACTCTCCCCCTTGGGCGACGATTATCAGCAAACGGCAGTGGAATGGAAGAGCTTCGCCAAATATCTGCGCGATGTCACGCGCCAACGCGACACATTAGTGCATCGGGATCAATTTGAGGGCTATCTCTCCTATGCGGCGGCGTTCGGGATGGCGGAACTGTGGGCGCATTACCTCAAGAAACACGAAGATATGACCGTGCCGGCGTGGTTCCAGGCATTGGCGTCTGAAGATGGCGGCGCCGGCGCCTTTGCGGCGATGGTGGCGACCTCCGGCGCGGCCGGCGATGCGAGCGGGGCCAGCGCCGGCGGCGCGGCCGGCGGCGGGGCGAGCGGGGCCGGGTAGCAGATTGTCGTTTTTCGGATAGAATAGGAGCAATACACACGGGCGGGATTTTCCCCGCCCGTGAATTCTGATTAGTCAGCAGATTAAGCAGATTGAGCAGATTTTTTCTGGCTGACAGAAAATCTGCTTCATCTGCTTAATCTGCTGACAAAAAAAGGTGGTTCGTGAAACGGTCTGATTGCTCTCGCCGTTGGATGGAACGCGCGCTGCTCCTGCTCTTGTTGCTCGTAGGCGCGGGCTTGCGGCTGTGGGATACCGGCCGCACGCCGCCGGGCCTCTATCACGACGAGGCGCAAAACGGCCTGGATGCGGCGACGGTGCTCGAAACAGGCCAGGTTCCGCTGTACTTCCCCGCCAACAACGGGCGTGAACCGCTCTTCATCTACCTGGTCACACTCAGCGTTGCTCTCTTGGGACGTAGCCCGTTGGCGGTGCGATTGCCGTCGTTTTTCGTCGGCTTCCTCACCCTGGCGGCGACGTATGACCTGGCGCGCGTGCTGTGGGGACGCCGCGCCGGGCGCTGGGCGTTGGCGGTGCTGGCGGTGACGCTGTGGCACGTTCACCTGAGCCGAATTGGCTTTCGCGCTGTGTCGCTGCCGCTCTTCACCACGCTTTTTCTGGTGCAGGCGGCGCGCGCGCTGCGCACCGGAAAACTGCGCTACTGGCTTGTTGGCGGGGCGCTCTACGGCGCGAGCTGGTACACGTACATGGCCGCGCGCTTCACACCAATCGCATTGGGCGTGATGGTCGGATACGGCTTGCTCTTCCATCGTAAACAAACGCTGCGGGCGTGGCGCGGCGCACTCCTGTTCTGTGGGATCGCCTTGCTCGTTCTCGCGCCGCTCGGCGTCTACACGGTGCGCCACCCCGACGTGGTATTAGCGCGCACCGGCCAGGTGACGATCCTCAGCCCAGAGATCAACGGCGGCGACTTTTGGGGCACGCTCGTTCAGCACACTTTACGCACGGCGGGGATGTTCGTCGTGCGCGGGGATCGCATCTGGCGGCACAACCTGGCGTGGCGCCCCGTATGGGACCCGGCGCTCGGCCTGGCCTTCGTAATTGGCGTGGGCGCGGCGCTGGCGGGATTCCGCCGCAACGCCGGGGCCGCGCTCGCCCTTCTGTGGACGGCGGTGATGGCGTTGCCCACCCTCCTCGCCGAAGACGCCCCGCACTTCCTCCGCGCGGTCGGCGTTCTGCCTACGGCTGTGCTCTTTCCAACATTAGGCTTATTGTGGATTGAGTCGAAAGTCGAATCGGCAAATCGGCAAATCGGCAAATCAGCGAATCAGCGAATCAGCAAATCGGCGAATCAGCGAATCGGCGAATCAGCGAATCATGAATCACGAATCCCCAATCCCCAATCCCTCCTCCGTCTACCGTCTACCGTCTACTGTCTACTGCTTATCGCTTTCCTCTCCACCGCCTACGATTACTTCGTGCGCTACGCGAATGCGCCGTTGGCCTATCACTGGTTTGAAGCGGGGCCGGTGGAGATGGCGGGGGAGATCAATACCTTTTTAGGCGTTGGGTGGGATGGGGCGCGGATGCTCAGCGATGCGCGTACTGATCGCGCGGTCTATATGGATCGCCAGTTGTGGGAATCGTGGACGGCGGTCCCGTTCCTCACGCAACCGAAAGCCGTCAACTTCTTGCCGATCAGCGCGTCGCCGCCATTGGATGATGGGCTTTTGTTCGTTGTCTGGCCGTACCGCGATTGGGAACCGGATGTGCTGCCCTACTTGCCGCATCCGGCTTACCTGAGCGTCACAGAAGGGCCGCAGGCGCAAGGCGACCGCGATCCTGCGCCATTCACCGTCGCGCTATTCATCCGCGCAGAGCCGCGCCCGGAAGTTCCACAGCCTGTGGCGCGCTTTGATAAGAGCATCCTTTTGCGCGCCGCGTTGGTCCAGCCAGACGCAAACGGCGCGCGCGTTCGCCTCTGGTGGGACGTCGGAGCTGTCGTGGACGCGCCGTACACTGTCTTCGTCCACTACCTGCGCGACGGCGCGATGATCGCTCAGCACGACGCGCCGCCTGGCAACCGTCACCTCCCCACCACCCTCTGGCGCTCCGGCGACCTGATCCTCGACGAGCACCTACTCCCTGGCGTCATCCCCGACCCGGCGCGCGACAGCCTGCGCATCGGCTTCTATCACAGCGACACCGGCGCCGGTCTCCCGCGTCTCGACGACGCCGGCAATCCTATCGGCGATTGGGTCGAAGTCGGCGTGATTCTGGCGCCGTAGGAGGCAAGATGCAAGAGGCAAGAGGCAAGAAGCAAGAAGCAAGGGGCAAGAAGCAAGATTCCTGCATCCTGCATCCTTCATCCCCTATCCTGCTTCTTGCATCTTGCATCTTTCTATCTTTGCTTGCCGCCGCGCCGTTGTGGGGGCCGGGGATGGTCAACACGCGGGGTGGAGGCGATAGCCCGTTTTTGCTCCAGCGCACGCTCGATATGGCGGAGAATTTGCGTCATGGCATCTTCCCGGCGCGGTGGATGATGCACGCGGCCTATGACTTGGGCTATCCCTTCTTCAACCACTACGCGGCGCTGCCCTACTACCTCTCCGGCGGGTTGACGGCGCTCGGCGTTAGTCCACTCGTTGCGATTCAGGCCACGCAGACGTTTGGCTTTGTGTTGGCAGCGCTGACGATGGCGCTGTGGGCGGAATACACGTTCAAGAGCCGGACGGCGGCGTTCGTCGCGGCGGCGGCGTACACCTTCGCGCCGTTTCACCTGGTCAACGTCTACGTGCGCGGCGACTCGCTCTCGGAATTCTACGCCTTCGTCTGGTATCCCCTTATCTTGCGGACGTTAGACCGCATCGCCGAACGCCCCACGCGCGGGCGCATCATCGCCGCCTCCCTGGCCTACGGCGCGCTTATCCTCACTCACAACACCTCCGCCCTCGTCTTCTCGCCATTCGCGTTGCTCTACGCCATTTTCCGAGTGGCGAGTGGCGAGTGGCGAGTGGCGAGCGGCGAATCAGCAAATCAACAAATCAGTAAATCAGCAAATCTTCCTTTACGTTTTATGTTGGTAACTATTCAGCCTACCTGCAATGCGACCGTCACCCTGAGCGGAGTGGAAAGAGCGTCTGCGCGACTGGAACAGAGTGAAGGGTCTCTATGTTGCGCGAGCAGAGATTCCTCACTTCGCTCCACTCGTTTCACTCGTTCCGCTACGTTCGGAATGACGACTGAACAGTTAATTACGTTTTACGCTTTACGGCTCGTCGCCCCCTTCCTCCTCGCTTTCCTCTTCACTGCCTGGTTCTGGCTGCCGGCGATTGGCGAGACGAAATACGGGCAGATGGGGCCGGAGTTCACGGCGGGATATTTCCACTACAGTAACCATTTTCGCGGCCTCGATCTGGTGCAGCGGACGTTTGCTTTCGACTACAGCGTGTCCCCCCACGCCGAAGACGCCGGCCCGTTTGCGATGGGCCTGGCGCAGGCGGTATTGGCGGTGGTGGGCGTGGTTGGTCTAATGTCGAAAGTCGAAAGTCGAAAGTCGAAAGTCGAAGCAGCAAATCAGCAAATCAGCGAATCAGCGAATCAGCGAATGAGTGAATCAGCAAATGGAGAATCCCCACTCCCCACTCCCCACTCCCCCCCCGTCTACCGTCTACCGTCTACCGTCTACCTGCTTTTCGCCCTCGCCCTCGCCACCTTCATGATCACCCCGCTCTCCAAACCGCTGTGGGATCACCTGCCGTTGCTGGAAATTACGCAATTCCCGTGGCGTTTTCTCTCCATCCAGGCAGTCTTTACGGCGATGGTCACGGGAGCAATCGTTAATAGCAAAATTGTCAAATCAGCAAATCTGCAAATTGTGATGACCGTAGTGTTGTGTGGGTTGGTGATCCTGGCAGCACTGTTGGGGTTGCATCCTGAGCGGCTACTGATCACCGACGCGGATGTGACGGCGGAGCGATTGCTGTTCTACGAAACCTTCACCGGCAACATCGGCACGACGATCCGCTACGAGTATCTGCCGCGCGACGTGTCGCCGCGTCTCTACATCTCGGAAGCCGCTGTGGATGGCGAATTGCGCCCGATGGCGGACGGCGGCGGCTTGCTGGCCTGGAATCTACTGCAACGCACACCCGCCAGGCAGGTATGGCAGATAACGATAGACGCGGGCGGCGCGACGGTCGCCTTCCCCCTCAACTGGTGGCCCGGCTGGCAAGCCGACGTAGACGGCGCGCGCGTTGATGCTTCCCCGATGACCGGCTCCGGTCGGTTAGCAGTCTCCCTACCCGCAGGCGAACACACCGTCGCCCTGCGCTTGCGAAACACCCCGTTGCGCTCGCTTGCCGAAGTCCTTTCGATATTGACAATAATGGCCCTCATTGCCTGGGCGATTTTCAGCCGAAAGCCCAAATTACAAATTACAAATTACGAATTACGAATTACGAATCCCCCCCCGTCTACCGTCGCGCGAGTCTGCGCGCCCTGTCTACTGTCTACCCTCATAATCTCTATCGCGCTTCCTGCACTCTTGCATCATGCATCCTTTGCCCCCGCGACGTTCTTCGATTTCAACCAGATGCCCTATCCGCACGCCGGGCCGGTGGATTTCGGCGCGGCGTACTTGGGGCAAGTGACGCTCTCGACGCCGACGGTGCAGCCCGGTGACGCGCTGACCGCGCAGTTTTTCTGGACAGACGTGCGCGCCGGCCCGCTGACCGGCACATTACGGCTGGTCTCGCCGGCGGAACCGCGCCACGGCGTCCCTTACGCGCTGGCGGAGACGATGCTCACGTTACCCTGCGAAGTCGCGTGTGCCGCCACACTTATTATGCCGGATGATCTATCGCGCGGCCTGTATCTGCTTGAACTCCGCCTCTACGGGGTGAACGGCGAACTGCGACCACGTTCGGCAGACGGCAGCGGCTTGGGGACGCTCTATGTCGGCGCAGTGCGCGTCCCGCACGGACCGGCGCGGCGAATGGATGCGCCGGTGTTGGCCGAATTCCGTGACATAACGTTGCACGCCATCGAACCGATTCAATCTGCCCCCACGGCGCTGCGCCTGAAGATGACGTGGTCCACGCCGGGGACGCCGCGCAATTGGTCGCTCTCGCTGCGGCTGTTGGATGCGGCGGGGCGGCAACTCGTCCAGCAGGACATCCAGCCAGGGTACGGCTATCTGCCGACGACGCTATGGTTGCCCGGCGAGACCGTAACCGACTACCCCGTGCTCACGCTGCCAGAGGGCCTCGCGCCCGGCGATTACACGTTGCGCATCATTACCTACTTGCTGGCGACGATGGAGGGCGGCGGACAGGCCGATATCCCACTGCGACTCACGGCGACGACATTGTACGACCTGCGCAATGCCTGCTGCGAGCAGACCCGCAAGGGCGCGACAATCCTGTGTCAGACGGGCGGTATTGCGTTGCTCGGCGCCGATCTGCCGGAGCAGCTTACCGAGGGCCGCTCGCTCGATTTTCACGCGGAATGGAACGCCGTCGCCGCGCCCACCGCCGACCTGACGGCGCGTTGGGAAGTGCTGGACGCAAGCGGTAACATCGTCGGCGACACGGAAGGCCCGCTGGCGGTGGGGTCGCGCACGTCGGAATGGCCGTGGCATACCTGGGTGCGCGCGCCGGTTCATGTTGACCTGCCGCCCGTGCTGTCGCCGGGCGTCTATGACGTGCGTCTGACGCTCGCCGAGCCTTCGACAAGCTCAAGCCGGGTTACGGTGTGTACCTTCCGCGAGCGGCTGACGGTGACGCCGCGCCCACGCGTCTTCGCGGCACCGGCGATTTCGCACCCGCTGGCGGCTGATTTCGGTGGCGAGATCCGCTTGCTCGGCTACGATCTACAGCGTAAGGCGGATGTGGTCACATTGGTTTTGTGGTGGCAGGCGGCGACAGCGCCTGCGCGCGACTACAAACGCTTCGTTCACCTCTACGACCCGGCGACCGAGAACATCGTCGCGCAGGACGACGCGATGCCGCGCGCGTGGGCGTATCCCACAACCTGGTGGGCCACCGGCGAGGTGGTGAGCGAGACGGTAACGCTGGATGTGAACGCCGTCCCGCCGGGAGAATATCGTCTGGGTGTCGGCTGGTACGATCCGGCGACGCTTGACCGCCTCCCGGCAACCGACGCCGCTGGACAACCGCATCCCCTGAACCGCGTCACACTCGATATGCCGTTGAAACGTTAGCACGTTGGAACGTTTGAACGTTCGAACGTGTCAACGTTCCAACGTTAGAACAAACATCCTTGATGAGGAGGAGTTTTATGCCAGACGCGATTTTTCATTTTCCGCCGAACTTCCGTTGGGGTGTGGCGACGGCGGCGCACCAGATTGAAGGCAATAACACGAACAACCAGTGGTGGGCCTGGGAGCAGCAGGAAGGGCGCATCAAGCAGGGCGGCAAATCCGGCCTGGCCTGTGACGTGTGGCAGCATCCAGAAGTGGACTTCGACCGGGCCGCGGCGATGGGGTTGAATGCGATGCGGCTCTCCGTTGAGTGGAGCCGGATTGAGGTCGCGCCGGGTCGCATTGACACAGCGGCGCTCGACCGCTACCGCGCGATGCTCAAGGCTTTGCGTGAGCGCGGCATCGAGCCGATGGTGACGCTCCACCACTTCTCCGATCCAATCTGGCTGGCCGATGAGGGCGGCTGGTTGAATGTGAACATCATCCAGTACTTCACGCGCTACGTTGAGCAGGTCGTGCGCGCGTTGGGCGAGTACACCAACCTCTGGTGTACGATCAACGAACCCAACGTCTACGCCTACCAGGGCTATATGGCCGGCGTTTTTCCGCCGGGGAAGCAGGACAGCCGGATGGCCTTCGCCGTGATCCGCGCCATGCTTCAGGCGCACGCGGCGGCATACCGACGCATCCACCGCCTGCAAGAGAACGCGCAGGTGGGGCTGGCGCACAACCTGCGCTTCTTCGATCCCGCGCGCCCCCGCAATCTGCTTGACCGGCTGGCAGCGTGGGTGCGCGACCTGGGCTTCAATCAGACGACGCTCAGAGCTGTGTGGGACGGTTGGTGGCTGCCGCCTATGGGCTTCGGTCCAGCACTGCCCCTTCGTCACACGCTGGACTGGTTCGGCCTCAACTACTACACCCGCGATTTGGTGCATTTCGACCGGTCGGCGCGGGCGGATTTCTTCGCGCAGACGATGCACGATCCCCAAGCCGAGCCGCTGGATGGCAATTACGGCGAATTGTACCCGCAAGGGATGTTCCGCGCGCTCAAACACCTGGCGCGGATGGGCATCCCCATTTATGTGACTGAAAACGGCATCCCCGACGCGGACGACGATCAACGCCCGCGCGCGCTGCTGCTGCACTTGCGCGAAGTGTGGCGCGCGTTGCAGGATAACGTCCCCGTGCAGGGCTACTATCACTGGACGCTGACCGACAACTTCGAGTGGGCGGAAGGCTGGACGTTGCCCTTCGGCCTGATCGAACTTGATCCGCAGACGCAAGCCCGCATCCCGCGTCCCAGCGCCGACCTGTACGGCGCCATCGCGCAGGGCAACGCCATCACCCCGGAGATGCTCGACGCCTACGCCCCCGAACTGCGCAAAGTGCTGCTGCCGGGATAGGAGCGTTGGAACATTCTAACGTTCCAACGTTCCAACGTTCCAACGCACTAACGGAGAACCTGATGAAAACGACAGACCTGGATTACACGTTACCTGAAGAATTGATCGCGCAGACGCCGGTGGAGCCGCGCGACAGCTCGCGGCTGCTGGTATTGCACCGCGACGATGGGCGGTTGGAGCACCGCGTCTTCCGCGACATCGGCGAGTATCTGCGGCCCGGCGACCTGCTCGTCGCCAACGAGAGTCGCGTCATTCCGGCGCGGCTGTTCGGCCACAAAGAGCCTGGCGGCGGCAAAGTCGAAGTGCTGTTGCTGCGCAAGATAGCGGGGGTGACGTGGCGCGCCCTGGTGGGCGGGGCGCGGACGCACATAGGAACGCGCCTGCGCCTTGAGCAGGACGGCGCGCCGTCAGATTTGACGGCAAAGGTGCTTGAGATGGGCGAACGCGGCGAGCGTCTACTTGCGTTTTCTGAACCGGTGGAAGACTACTTCGACGTTTTGGGCGTCATGCCGCTGCCGCCGTATATCCACGAACCGCTGCGCGACCCCGAACGCTACCAGACCGTCTACGCGCACACGTTGGGCAGCGCGGCGGCGCCTACTGCCGGGCTGCACTTCACGCCGGAGCTGCTGCTCTCGCTGCGCGAGCAGGGCGTGAGCCTCGCTTTCGTCACGCTGCACGTCGGGCTGGACACCTTCCGCCCGATCACCGAAGCCGTGATTGAGGAGCACCGCATCCACACCGAATGGGGCAGCCTCAGCCTGCCCGTCGCCGAGCAGATCAACCGCGCGAAAGTGATGGGCGGTCGCGTCATCGCCGTGGGGACAACAAGCGTGCGCGTGCTGGAAACGGCGGCCCGGCGCGGCCTGCTGCAAACGCCCGACGGAGCGTCCCATGGGGACGTTTGCCCCTGGCGCCCGCTCGCGCCATTTGAGGGCTTCACCGATCTTTACATCACCCCTGGCTTTCGCTTTCGCGCCGTGGATGCAATGATTACCAACTTCCACCTGCCCAAGAGCACGCTGCTGGCTCTGGTGATGGCCTTCGCGGGCGAGGACAACATCCGCCGCGCCTACGCCGAGGCTATCGCGCAGCGTTATCGCTTCTTCTCGTTTGGGGATGCGACGCTGATTATGTGAGGTTGATGGCTACGGACACTGAGTTTCTCTTTGTCCCCTACTCCACCACTATGTCCGGGCGACAGGCATAGTTTTCAGCCTCCGCCGCCGCGCAACGCGCCCCCGGGGACGGATGACACAGAGCGCACGCGCCGCTTGAGATGGTACACCGTCACGGCTCCTCCCGCCACGTCACATCCGCCCAAAGCGCCGGATGATCGGAGTGCGGGCTGAGGAGATAGCGCGTCCGCGCCACCTGTGTACCCGGCGTGACGAAGATGTGATCAATGCGCCGTTCGGGATTGAAGCCCGGTTCAATGATGGCTGCCTCAGTCTGCGCCACCCAGGCATCCGCAAACTCCAGCGTCGTCAGACGATACTGCTCGGTCTCCGGCCTGAAGTTGAAGTCGCCCATCATAATCACGTCCGATTGCCCACGCACCCAGTCCAGGATCGCCGTCTGCTGCACCAGCGGCCCCCCGTTGCCCAGGTGCGTCACATAGACGTTGAAGGTGCGCTCCCCCACACGCACCCGCGCGGCAATCGTCGCCGTCTGCTCGCCCAGACTGTGCATGTAGAACGTCTCCACCGCTTCGATGGGATACCGGGAGAGGAGCGCGATCCCGAACGTGCCGGGCACCGTCGAAGGGCCGTAGTCACTGTACATCCGCAATGCCCGCGCAAAGTATCCCACGATGTCCGCGTTGCCGCCGGCGATGCGGTTCGTGTCGGTCTCTTGCAGGCCGATGAGATCGGCATTCGCAGCGCGCAACACGGCCAGTTGTCCGGCGAAGTCCTTCACGCCATCGGTGTTGTAGCCCTGTTGGATATTGTAGGTCATGACACGCAACGTGCCGTCATCCGCCGGTTGTGCGGGTGGGCGCGGCGACAGTCCCCACGCGGCGACGACGACCAGCGCGCACAATCCCGCCCAGATCAGAGTCAGCGACGCGCCGCCCGGCGATGGCCGTTCCGCGGCACCGTCACACCCCCGGCGCGCCAGCCAGACAGGTAACGCGCAGCCGAGACCTACCGCCAGAAAGACCAGCCAGAAGCGGTCCCGGAACCACGGCCCGACCACCGGGATGTAGTCGTAGACCGTGGTGAACACCTGCGCCAGGATCAACAGCAGCAGCCACAGCGCCCCCAGCGCAAAGCTGCCTCCAAACTGCGGCAGCGTCGGGCGAATCGCCAGCAATTCGCGCAGGCACAGAGCGAAGTCCAGGAGCACCACCGGGCAGATCAGCAGCAGCACCCACAACGCAAGACGCCCCCACAACGCCACTGCCGGTTCGGCCAGTGGATAGCCGTTCGCCTCCATCGGGAAGTCGATCTGGTGCGCGCGGAGGGTGAGCACTAACGCCAGGACAAAGATGACGTTCCACAGCAGCACGACGGCGGGCGGCAGGCGCAGCAGCCGGTGCGGATGCGCGATCAACAGCCAGCCCCACACGCCCAGCGCCAGCATCAAGCCGGAGACGACGAACGGATACGCCACCCCTGTCCAGCGCGCGATGACGTTGGGGCTCATCAAGGCGAAGTAAACGAACGTCAGCACGCTGAGGACGCCCACGCTCAGGCCGAGCACTTTGCCAAAGCGAGGACGAGGAAGCGCAGCAGCCGTCTCTGGAGAGACGGCAAGGAATGGACTGCCGGGCCGGACAAGCCGCCACAGTCCCCACCCGCCCACGGCGACAATGGCCCAGCCAATCGCTTGCGTCCCGCCGTAGGTGGAGATATCGAATCCCGCGCCCAACGTCCGCAACAGGATGGATAAGCCAAGTCCCAACGTCAGCCCCAGACCCAGGGTGACAGCCGGTGCGTTCTGGTCGTCATCCGGCGGAACGGCGCGCGCTGCATACCACGACCACGCCGGGAAGAGCACCAGCCAGCTTCCCACGCCGATGCCAGCCGCGATCAACTTGCCGCCCGGCCCCAACCAGACCTCGACCACCCGCGCGATGAGCACGACACAGCCCAACAGCGCCAGCACGGGTTTTGGACACCCTCTGCGCGCGAACAGCAACGCCACAGGCGCGAATAACAACACCACGCTGGCGATTTCGCCCGTCAAACTGGTGCGCAACAGCCCGAAAGCGTAGATTGTTTCGACGAAGTCGGAGAGCAATTGCAGAAATACCAGGAAGAAAACGCCGTAAAACAGCACCATACTAGACTTTGGGTTCGCCTTCATAACCGTGCTCCTCGAAAAATAAGCTTACTGCAACGCTTAAGGCGGATCACAATCCGCTGTCTCCGCAGCGCCGGATTGTGATCCGGCGCAAGCATTTTCGTGATCGTTGGTGAGCGCAGCTCATGGGGACTCCTTCGAAAATAGCCACCGAGAACACAGAGTTCACAGAGATGAGAACAATAACTCTGTGTGCTCTGTGCCCTCTGTGGCAGAAATTTTCGTGCTGGCATGGTGTGCGCAGCACCGACGTCTCCTCCGTAATAACCACAGAGAACACAGAGTTCACAGAGAAAAATAAAAAGACTCTGCGCTCTCCGCGTGCTCTGGTCGGAAAATAGAACGGCGCGTATAGACCTGACAGGTCGGATGCTGCCGTAGGGTACTGCATTCTCATACTTCATGGTACTCCGCTGCAGCATGTTGACTGCGGTGGAATTTTCATGAGCGGGACTGTAATCAGTATAACACGCAAAACGGCCAGCACAATTGCGGGCGGCGCTTTGAAGTGAGCGCTGGCCTGCCCATCCAACATCCGCCGACAGAATTGTGTTGCTATCATAAGACTGGCATAGGATCATCACGAAACCCGCACAATTAGAAGATACTTTTGTATTAAACTCTAGATGGATAAAGAGTCTGTATGCAAGCGCAGAGGGAAGAAGGCAATGCCCAAGTTAACGCAACAAATGAAACAAGTGCTCAAGCATCAACCGGTCGTTTTGGTCGCTACCCGAGATGACGAGGGACGGCCGAATGTCTCACCCAAAAGTCTGCTCAAGGTTGTGGATGACGACAAGTTAGTATTTGCCGACTTGTTCTCACTCAAGACGCGGGTCAACTTACAGGCAGATCCGCGACTGGCGGTGGCTGCGGTAGACCTCCAAACCTACGAGGGCTACCAGTTCAAGGGCCAGGCGGAAATGGTGGACGAAGGCCCTTTGTTCGAGGAGATAAGCGGGCTGCTGGCCCACGGCAAGGAGGGGCCGCGCCCGATGGAGCTGTGGTTCGAGAAAGCGTCGCGGGAGTTGATGGCGGCGCAGGGCAGGGCCGGGCGGAACGGCGTACAGCCGAGTCACATCATTGTGCTCCATATCGAAGAAATCTGGAACTTGACCCCAGGGCATGAAGGAGAAGTATGGCGTATGCCAGTAACGTAACTAAGCGTTTGATTCATAGAAAATCGGGACTTGATTTTATAATATATTTATGATATTATTATAGTAAATTAGATCAGGGGCTTTGATCCCAAAGAGAAGTCAAAGGATACGAGAAAGATGGCTTACGAAAGGAAAGGATGTGAGACAAACACCCAACAACTCTTTCTGTTTTGCGCAAAGGTTATTCATTCATGGTTACATTAAGGAGGTACAACGATGAAGGTTAGAAAATTTCTGAATATTGTTTTACTGTTCGTGATGGTCGCCTCGCTGGTTCTAACGGGAAGGGGGCGCGTCAGCGCCCAACGACCAGAACCAGGCGACGGCGTCAGCCCAGATCCGGGCAATGGAGTGGAAGAAAATCTTCCACAAATCAGCCCGCCAGACAAAAAACCCCGCATCACCCAGGCCGATCGAGAAGCAGCGGCAGCGCGTGCGGCGGCAGGCGGCTTTGTACTAGAGCCAAAGACAAAAACAGAGACGCTGGCTATGGCTCCGACAACGATGCCAATGGGCACAGCGCCACGGTATTTCAGCCACCCGAACTACGCCAACAGCCCGTTGCCGGGCAATATCGTCGCCGAGTGGAACGCTATTGCCCAGGATATTGTCCAGCCGGCGCCGATGCCGGGGATGCCCTCGATGCCTTCCATATCCATGTCGGCGGCGTTCGTGTATCTGGCTTACACCCAGGCCGCAGTCTACAACGCGTTGGTAGCGATTGAGGGTGGATACACACCTTATAGCTCGACGTTGCCAGCTTCGCCCAATGCCTCGCGTGAAGCCGCGGTGGCGTCCGCAGCGTATGGCGTCCTCAAGCACTACTTTCCGAGCGATCCCACATTAGACGGCAAGTATGCTGCCTCACTGGCGACGATCGTTGATAGCACGGCCAAGACCGCAGGCATCGCGCTCGGTCTGGCTGCGGCGACGGAGATCATCACCTTGCGGGCAAGCGACGTGCTGAGCGGCACCGATGGATATGTCGTGCCGGCTCCCGGCCCAGGCGTCTGGCAACCGACGATGCCAATGCCGCCGATGGATCCGTGGATGCGTTCCCTGACCCCATTCCTGCGCAGCACGCCCTCCCAGTACCGTCCCGCCCCCCCGCCGGCCCTCGACGATCCAGCCTATATCGCGGACTTCAACGAAGTGAAAGCTGTTGGCGGGGCTATGAGTATAACGCGCACGGCGGAGCAAACTGAGGTGGCCCGGTTCTGGACCACCAACATGGTCATTCAAACCAACAAATCCTACCGGCAGCTTGCCGAAACCCGCAGCATGAACCTGCTCGACACGGCGCGCTTGATGGCGTTGGGCAATATGGCCGCTGTCGATAGCCTGGTCGCCACGTTTGATGCCAAGTATGCCTACAACTTCTGGCGTCCGGTGACGGCAATCCAGCACACCAATCCCGATGGGACCTATTCGGCCATAACGGTCACGAACTGGATGCCAGCCGTCATGACGCCGAACTTCCCCGAATATGTAGCGGGGCACGGCTCCTTTATGTCGGCTCAAGCCGAAGTTTACGCCAATGTTTTTGGCACATCCCAGATCGATATTGATCTGGACAGCAGTGTCACGGGCACAACGCGGCACTATACCACCACCACGGATCTCAGAACAGAGATCGTAAACGCCAGAACGTGGGGTGGGCTGCACTTCCGCAGCTCCTCTGTGATCGCGGTAGCCCTTGGACAACAAATCATAGCGGACGCGCTGACGACCCACTTCCTGCCCGCGCCTTCGATCAGCGATCACGCGCCTGTCTCCGGCGGGATGCGTAAGTTCGTCGATGGGCTGCCGGGGCTGGGCGAGGCCAATGCCAACAACCTGGGCCAGTACCTCCCGGTGGCCGTACCAGACACCACCACGTACCCCGGCGCGGACTACTACGAAATCGCCGTAGTGCAGTACCAGGAGCAAATGCACTCTGACCTGCCCCCGACGCTGCTGCGCGGCTACGTGCAGCTTTCAACCAGCGTCGTGCCGGGCGCTCAGGTGACCCTGACAAATGTGTTGCTTGACGGTACCGAAGTCGCCACCGGCTACTTCGGTGTCACCCCGCCGCACTATATGGGGCCAACGATCATCGCCGCGAAAGATCGCCCCGTGCGGATCAAATTCTACAACCTGCTTCCCACGGGTGTGGATGGAAATTTGTTCATCCCGGTGGATACCACGGTGATGGGGTCAGGGCCTGGCCCGCTCTTGGACATGTCCCAGCCTGATCCCGATCCACAGAACCCGATGTGCGGGATGCTGCCAAAGCCCTACGAATGTTACACCGAGAACCGGGCCACGCTCCACTTGCACGGCGGAATCTCCCCCTGGATTAGCGACGGCACACCGCACCAGTGGATCACGCCGGCCGGCGAAAACACCCCCTATCCACAAGGCGTCAGCGTGATGCCGGTCCCGGATATGGGCGATTCCGGCGACCCGAACGATGGCGTGATGACCTTCTACTACACCAACCAGCAAAGCGCCCGCTTGATGTTCTACCACGATCACGCCTGGGGTATCACCCGGCTGAACGTGTACGCCGGTGAAGCGGCGGGCTACATCATCACCGACGAGACCGAGCAATCGCTGATCGACCAGGGGCTGATCCCCGGTCCCGACAGCACGATCCCGTTGCTCATCCAGGACAAGACGTTTGTGCCGAGCGAATCGCAACTTGCGCTGTCCGACGAGACCTGGGATATGACCCGCTGGGGTGGGTTCGGCGACTTGTGGCTGCCGCACGTCTACTCCCCGGCGCAGAACCCCGGCGACGCTTCGGGCGTCAACCAGTTTGGCCGCTGGGCGTATGGCCCCTGGTTCTGGCCACCGACGCTGAGCATTGATTACGGCCCGATCGCCAATCCCTACTATGATGAGAACTGCGATCCTGACGTTCAGTGGTGCGAGCCGCCACTGATGCCCGGCACGCCGTACAACTCGATGGGTATGGAAGCCTTCATGGACACGCCTGTTGTCAATGGCACAGCTTACCCCACGCTGGAAGTCGAGCCGAAAGCTTATCGCTTCCGCGTCCTCAACGCCGCTAACGACCGTTTCTTCAACCTGTCGCTCTACAAGGCTGTGGACGCCAACGGGAACGTGTGCGATATTGCCACTAATCCAAACCCGGTGGCCGAAAGCACGGGCGTCACCTGTACAGAAGTTCTCCTGAATCCGGCCGAAGTTGCGGCTGCCTTGGGAGACTCAACAATCTTCCCCACCCCCGTCGTCGGCACCGAAGGCCCGAACTGGATCCAGATCGGGACGGAGGGCGGCTTCCTGCCCGCGCCAGCAGTCCTTCCGGCGCAGCCTATCACCTGGGTGACTGACCCGACAGTGTTCAATGCCGGTAACGTGGACAAGCACTCGCTGCTAGTTGGCCCGGCCGAGCGCGCTGACGTGATCGTGGACTTCTCGGCCTACGCCGGTCAGACGCTGATCCTCTACAACGACGCCCCGGCAGCCTTCCCCGCGCGCGACCCGCGCTACGACTATTACACCGGCAATGGCGACTACCGTGATACCGGCGGCGCGCCCTCGACGCTCCCCGGCTACGGGCCGAACACGCGCACCGTGATGCAGATCAAGGTCGCGGCAGCTCCAGCGGCTCCGGCTTTCAATCTGAACAATCTGCAAACCGCATTCAAGGCCGAAAGCCTGGGTGGCCAGGGTGTATTCAAGAACGGCCAGCACCCGATCATCGTTGGACAAGGTGCTTACAACTCCGCGTACGGTACGACGTTCCAGAACAACGGCCCGCTGGCCGGGCTGGTGCAAATCTTCAACACTTCGTTCACCTTCAAGACTCTGGGGGGTCTCACCCTGACGATGCCCCTACGGCCCAAGCAAATCCAGGATGAAATGGGCGAGGCATTCGAACCCGAATACGGCCGGATGAGCGGCTTCCTGGGGCTGGAAACGCCCAATGCGCAGGCGGGTCTGCAAAACATGCTGCTGTATCCCTTCGCTACACCACCTACGGAGATCCTGCGCGGGATCGAGCTGCCGCCGGGTGTCGAACTGACCCCGATTACAACCATAGATGACGGCACACAGATCTGGAAGATCACGCACAACGGCGTGGACACCCACCCGGTGCACTTCCATCTGTACGACGTGCAGCTCATCAACCGCGTCGGCTGGGATGGCATCATCCGCAAGCCCGATCCCAACGAACTCGGCTGGAAAGACACGGTGCGGATCAGCCCGCTGGAAGATACGATTGTGGCGTTCCGCCCACTCGTCCCCAATATCCCGTGGGATTTGCCCAACAGCGTGCGCCTGCTCGATCCTTCCCAGCCGGAGGGCGTCCTGCTGACGGATACAGGGATGGCCATCTTCGATCCGTCCGGGCAGCCGGTGCAGATTACCAACCACTTCGTCAACTTCGGGTGGGAATACGTCTGGCACTGCCACATCCTCAGCCACGAGGAAATGGACATGATGCGCCCGCAGGCGCTGGGGGTCAGGCCGCGGACACCGTCCAACCTCTTCGGTACGCTGTCGGGGACTGGCGCCAGCCGGGTGATGAACCTCACCTGGAGCGATAACTCGCTGAACGAGACGAGCTTCACCGTGCAGCGCGCAACCTCGACGGCTGGCCCGTGGACGAATCTGATCGTCTTGCCGGCCAACACCACGACCTACGGTGATCCGATTGGCGATACAACCCAGACGTATGTCTATCGGGTCTTCGCGTCGAATACGGTTGGCGATACCGCCGTTTACGCGGCTTCGATTGGATTCCCGACTGAAACGATGAACTCGGAGTTCTCGAATGTCTTTACGCAGCTTCCAGCAGCGCCTTCCAATCTGACGGCATCCGTGTTCAGAATTGGCCAGCGCATCCGGGTCAGGCTGAACTGGGTGGACAATGCCAACAATGAAACCGGGTTCACCATTCAACGTTCTACCAGTCTCAATTTTACGACGAACCTGGTTTCCAGTAACATTGGGGTCAACAGCACCACGTTCAACACGGGTGATCTCGCACCTAACACGACTTACTTCTTCCGGGTGCGCGCATTTAACTCAAGCGGTGTATCTGCGTGGTCAAATATCCGCGCCATCACTACACCTGCTCAATAAACGCACTGCCACTGTCATGCAAGGGAGGATACAGTTCCTCCCTTGCATACCTTGTGTGACACTTGTTCGGGTTGGGATGATGTCTGGATCTTAATAAAAGTCAACTGTTGTTCTATTTTTCATTCAAACGGAGGTGTATGATGAAACGACGATGGGTGGTACTCAGTGTAATACTGATAGCACTAGTAGCGGCCTTGCCTGCCAGCACGCAAACCAAATCCGTGTTGAGCAATGGCGGTTTTGAAGTTGATACCGCGGGATGGACAGCAGAATATGGAACACTGGCACGAACGACAACTGCGCCGCACGGTGGTGTCGGCGCGGCGCAAGTAAACGCGCTGGCAGCCGAAGGTGGCTTTGGCTGGATTCGTTCTCAGTGTATTGATTTGACACCTGAGCTGGCTACTTGGCCTGTAGCGCCCGATGGTCTAAAGTACCTGACGCTCAACGGATACGTCAAGTCGGATGGCGTGTCCAATGTTGCACTTGAAATAGAATACTTTTCAAACAATGACTGCACAAATTCCATAGTCACTAAATCTAGCGACTTTACGCCTAGTACTGACTGGACATTCTTGTCGGCCACCGAAGATATCACCGATACTGTAGCCAGTGTCACAGTAAGTGTTTGGGGATTTACGGCTCCGGAAGCAGATACTGTCTTCTATGCCGATGACCTGACAGCATTTTCATCCGCCAGCGTTAACGCGGTACAGATACAAGGGCTAACCGCACGCGCTGGCCTGTGGAGTGTAGGATTGGTCAGTACGATACTGGTGGGCACGCTGCTGGTGCGACGGCGCAGAGTGTGATCATCAAGGACCCGATTTGCACAAGGAGATAAACAATGAACGAACACATTGAAACACCGCAATACGAAGAACCCAGCATCGTCTACGAAGGCGATCTGGAAATCCAGGCCGGCAGCCCGTTGAGCGTGGTCTCGGACTTCGACGAGTTGGACTGGTAAAAAAACCGGCGGCGGCGCAGTCTTTGACTGCGCCGCCGCCACACTAAGCGCTCTGCTCGTTTTACGCCAGCGATCCGCAGTTGCACTTAGGCGTTCAACGCGAACCCCACCCCGCGCACGGTACGGATGAAGTCCGCCCGTCCCGCGCAGGCAAGCACTTTCTGCCGGATGCGATGGATGTGGTGACGCACAATGTCGCCGGCTTCGAGGCGGTTGCTCTCATAGCCGAGCACCTGCCGGACCAGCTCCTGCGCGCCGACGACGTTGGGCGCGGCTTGCGCCAGACAGGCCAGCAGGTCGAACTCGGTGGGCGTGAGGTCGAGCTGGCACTGATCCAGCGTGATGATGTGCCGCGCCAGATCGACGACCAACCCACCCCGTTGTAGCTGTTGCGAATTTTCCGCTGCCGTTTCGACCGCCACCGGTGCAGGAGCAGGCACTGACTGAACAACGGCGGCGCGAATCTCCTCCAGATTGGCCGAGAGACTCTGCTGCACTTGCAGCAGCAGGGCACGCTGGCGCTGTTCGCGCTCGCGCTTGAGCAGGGCTGTGCGCACGCTCTCGCGGATGCTGGCCGTGTCGGCGGGTTTGAGCAGGTAATCGTGCGCGCCCTGGCGCAGCGCGTCGATGGCCGTCTCCAGCGTGCCGTGGGCGGTGAGGACGATCACCGCCGTATCGAGCGATCGCGCGCGGATAGCGGCCAGAACTTCCATGCCGCCGATGCCTTTCATCATCAAATCAAGCAAGGCCAGATCGAACGACTCGTGGGCGATGTGCGCCAGCGCCTCTTCGCCGCTCGCGGCGGCAAACACCTGATACCCGTCGCGATCCAGCAATTCTTCAAGCGACAAGCGGATGGAATCATCATCATCCACAATCAAAATTTTTGCCGGTGTTTTCATGCTCATCCCTTTCGCTGTTCTTCAGGACAACCACACTCTACGGGCCTGTAAAAGCATCACTTCCCGAAAGGCTGTGGCCGGTCTCTGACCGCGCCACCGCAGCGCCAAGCGTGGGCGGGCACGGTCAGAGACCGGCCCGAGCGGGAAATTGTTTGTTTACCACCCGGAAATTCAAGCGGACGCCACGGGCAACAAGATGCTGAAGGTCGTGCCCACGCCTTCCTCGCTGCTCACCGAGATGTGCCCGTTGTGCGCTTCGATAATGTTGTAGCTGATCGATAATCCCAGCCCGGCGCCCTGTTCCTTGGTGGTGAAGAAAGGCTCGAACAGTTTGGCCTGCATCTCCGGCGATATGCCGTGACCGGTGTCGCTTACTTCGACACACACCGCCGGTCGCCGTGGCTCGCCGCTTTCTCGCTGCATCTCGGCCAGGCTGCTGCGGATGCGCAATTCCCCACCGGATGGCATGGCGTCAATAGCATTGAGGATCAGGTTCAGAAAGACCTGCTTGAGGTGGTCGGGGTTGGCCTGGACGTGAGGCAAGTCATCGCTTTCTAGTCGCTGCACGACGATGTGGTGATGTTGCAGCTCCTTGGCGCTGAGGTCCAGCACGCTGTCCAACACAACACGCAGGTCTGTGGGACGCAGGCGTTCATGGGCCGGGCGGTAATAATCGCGCATGCGGCGCACGATGGCCGAGATGCGCCCCACTTCTCCGCCCACGACCCGCAGATAACGATCGAGTTTGTCGCGGCGTTGCTCGCCGTCCATTTCCTCCTGCATCAGGGTCAAATAGTTCTGGATGGCCTGGAGGGGGTTATTGATTTCGTGGGCAATCGTGGCGGCCAGACGTCCTAGCGCGCCCATTTTCTCTACCTGGATCAACTGCGCCCACGTCTGTTCCTGTTCGAGCAGCAATCGTCTGACCTCGGCGTAAAGCTGCGCATTCTGCATGGCCTGTCCGGCGTGGCGAGCTGCCACTTGAGCCAGCGCCCGATCCTCATCGGTGAAGGGTTGGCTGGCTGGCCGGCCAGCCAGCACCAATAACGCCAGCAGTATATTCTCTCCCAAAATGGGGACGAGCAGCCCGTCGGCGTCTCCGGCAGTGGGCGCAGCAAGGTCCTGGCAAACGCGCATTAATTCCGCGGCAGCCACAGGTAACGGCTCTTGCCAGCCCTGGACGCTGTCCAGCAGCGCCTGCCAGCCAACCAAAATCTGATCCGCCGCAGGAACATCCACCCACCCCTGCGCCGGGCTATAGGCCCACATCGCGGGTGGGCCTGGTGGTGCCGGACGCAGCAGCAATGTGGTCGCTGCCGGCGCGTTGAGGTGCGTGGCCAGGTAATGCAGGGTCACTTGCGCCAACTGTCGCGGGTCCAATGTGGCCGCCAGCGCCCGATCCAGATCCGACAAAACACGCAGCCGGTTCAACTGCCGCGCCGCCTCATAAAGTTGGGCGTTGTGCAAGGCGACACCCACTTGCTGCCCAATGGACAGCAGTAAGTCGCGGTTCCACTGCCGGTGGAGATCCGACCGCCGCCAGGCAATCTTCAAGATGCCCAGTTGGCGCTGACCAACAGTCAGCGGCACACAGACCAGGGCAGGCAAATCTCTACTACCTGCTTCCCTTTCTGCAAGGGCGAGGCAATCCTGCACAAGGCGCGGCTCGACCAGAGCGTCCTCGCCGGGCAGGAGATCCTGATACAGCGGGCACTCCTCACACGGCAGGATCGTCTCGACCGGCAGCAAGTCGGGATACGCACCTCCCTGGGCCGCAATACAAAGCGCGTTCTCCGGCTGCGAGTCGGGCAAGAGGATCCACCCGGCGTCGGCCTCAGAGACCCGTAAGACAACGTCCAACACCGCGGGCAACAGTGTATCCTGGTCCAACGTGCTGCTCACGGCTGAAGCAACGGCGTAGAGAGCGGCCTGTTCAGAAGCGTAGTGGCGCACCGCCGCCTCGACGCGCTTGCGATTGGTGATGTCGGCGATGACGATCATGATGTCGCTGATATGGCCATGCGTGTCGTGCAACGGCGCTGTCCAGATGGCGACATCAACCGGGCTGCCGTCTTTCTTGTGCCGCACCGTCTCGATGCCGGTCAAGGCGTGACCGGCCAATGTATCCGCTATGAAGGTCTGGAACTCTTCAAGTTTGCCTTCAGGAACGACGGGGTAGCGCTGACCCAGCGCTTCGGATTCGCTCCAACCAAAGATGTGTTCGGCGGCCGGATTCCACAGCCTGACATTCAGATCGAGGTCCACGGCAATGACGGCCAGCGGCGAGGCCTTGATCAACGTCTCGATCGACTGCTTGGCCTCGCGCAGCGCCTCCTCGGCCTGTTTCCGCTGGGTGATGTCCTGCATCAAGGCGGTGAAGAAACTCGCCTCGCCGGTCTTCCAGGTAGCCAGGGAAATCTCCAGGGGAAACTCGTCACCGCCTTTCCTGACGCCGATCGTTTCGACCGTTTCACCTGTCAATCGCGTGTTGCCTGAGGAGAGTACCTCAAACATACTCGCCTGGTGAGTATCCCGGAAGCGCTCAGGGATGACCTGCAACAACGACGCGCCGATCATCTCCGACGCCGTATAGCCAAAGATCGTCTCTGCCATGCAATTCCAGAACGTGATCCGCCCCGCGCTGTCGGTGGTTACGATGGCAGCGCTGGCCGTCTCCACCACCGAACGGAAGCGCAGCTCGCTGGCCTCCAGCGAGGCCACCAACTGGCTGTTGTGCAGCGCGATAGCGGCCAGTTCGCCAAAAGCCGTGGCCAGACGCTCGTCGTTGTCGGTAAAGCCGCCTGGTTTGTTGGCCAGACCCAGCAACCCCACTACCTGTTCGCCAATGACCAGCGGCGCAAAAAGCAGGTTTTCCACGCCCACATGGCCTTCCGGCAGAAATGTCACCCAGGGACTCGACCGGAAATCGTTATCGACGGCGACGCTCCCGCTGTGGTAGACCTGCCCGCGCAATCCGCGGATCGGCATCGGCAAAGCAGCATCGACCGTGCACGCAAACGCCCCGGGATCGAGAAAGAGTACCTCGTTCGCCGTGCCATCTTTAGTAGAGAGCGCCACATAGCCAGCCGTTGCACCGATCAAGTCCTTGCACGTGTCGAAAATGGAACGGGCGGTATGCTCGAAGTCATGCTGAGCCAGGACATGCCGTGCCCCTTCCAGCAACGCCGAGACCTCCGCCTGGCGCTGCTGCGATGCTTCCAGCTCACGGCGGAGCGCCTGCTCGGCGCGCTTGCGGGCGGTAATATCGACGGTGGCGATGACGACCTTCCAATCGGGGAACGACACCGGCGCAGCGCTGACACTGGTCCAGATCGTCTCGCCGTCCTCTTTGGCGATGCCGATCTCGACATCATAAACAGGGTTTTGTTCTTCAAACGCCCGCACGCTGGGGAAACCCTGGGGCGGGAACGGATGCCCTTCGGCGGTGAAATACTCGCGTGCGCGGAAACGCCCTCGCTGCAGGGCGTCAGGAGAGTAATCGAGAATCCTGGATAAGGCCGGATTGGCCTTCACCACGTTCCGCTCCTGATCGACCACCGAGATGCCGATAGGCAGGATTTCGAACAACGTGGCGAGCTTCTCCTCACTCTCGCGCAGAGCTTGTTCAGCCTGCCGCTGCTCGGTAACGTCGAGACCGGTGCCGATGACGTATTCCACCACGCCATTCTCACCGACCAGAGCCGTATTCGACCAAGCAATCAGACGGCGACGGCCATCCCTGGCAATCCACAAGTTTTCGTGCGTGTTTGGGAATTGGCTGGCTCGCAGGCAAGCAAATACAGCCTTGACACTCTCCACCTCTTCCGGCACCAGGAGAAAATCCCAGAATGGCCGGCCTTCTACCTCTGCAAAGCAATAGCCGGTACTGTGCTCGCATGCCCGGTTGAAACGCACGATGCGTCCCTCAGGATCAAGCACCACCACCAGGGCGCTGACCGTATCGAGCACAGCGTTGAGCACATCAAGCTCACGCTGCGTGGACTTGTCTGCCTGTCTGCCGCCGGTTTCGGTTACGTCTGCCATGCTGGTCTGCCTTTGTTCGGAGCGATCTCTACCCAAGATTCAGTTATAGTCTACTCACAGCAAAAAGGCAAACCAGCTTTTACATTCACGCTTCACTCCAAGACGGCAGAATCTTTTCCTCGTCAGCAAAATTCCAACCCGTGTTTCCCCAGGGAACTTGCACCCCTTCGGGTTGGCCGTAGTAGCGCATCTGTCCCAGGTCGGTCTCGATCACCACGCCGACGGCTGGCGACTCGACCGGTTTGCCCTTGTGCAACAAGACGCCGTGCTGCCCTTCGCTTCTGGTGCCGCGATTGCGGAAATAGATTTGGAGCGTCCAATCGCCGCTCGCGATGGTGCGGGGCTGCCTGGCAGATACGGCTTCTTGGAGAAGTTGCAATACGCGTTCCGGTTGTCGCGTGGAAAAGGCGACGTCCTGGACCGCTCCCTTCTTTGTCTTCAGCCTGACGACGACCCTGGGATGTTCCAGAAAATTGAACATGGCGCGATACCTGCCACGGATGAAGGAAAAGTGTATCCTCGCTCCCCCGATCCGCCACAGCGAAATATCGTCAAGCGCACAAGCCTCGATGTGCTCCAGGGGGATTTTCCAGGTGAACACCCCAAACTTGAGCGTCAGGAATTCGGCTGAAAGTTGAACGATGAGTGTTCGATAATTCAGCGCGTAGAACGCGAAGAAGCCGCAGAAGACCAGGAAGACCACCGCCAGGATGCCAAAGCCAACGGCACTCACACGCCAGACAAAAAGCAACAGGAAAAACAAGGCGAGGACGATGAAAAGGATTTCCGTCCTACTTGAGGAGACTTTCTCGGTATATGTTGTATTGTTATCCATAATCCTCACCTGTTGTTCGCGTTTGTTCTAAAATTTTGGGGGGCGTATCACCCACTGGATCAATCATCTCCCCCG
Organism: Anaerolineae bacterium; assembly: GCA_035420085.1. GTDB lineage: Bacteria > Chloroflexota > Anaerolineae > B4-G1 > SLSP01 > DSWT01. The sequence goes on along the minus strand of DAOLUH010000015.1, from coordinate 65,759 downwards.
GTCTACGCAGGAAGCTCGAAATAGATCGGGTTCGAGATCAACGCCGGGAGCATAGGCACACCGGGCACAAATTCGCGCAGAATTTCGACGCGAGCAAATCCGGGGGCTTCCATCGTATAAGAACCGTAAAAATCGCCAGGCGCTTCGGCTTTCAGGAGGACGGTGCTGCCTTGCGCAGTGACCACCTGCAGCATATCCCCCGCGTGCAAACCGGTCACATGGACCTGCATTTCTTTGACGCGCGCAAAGGGCACACTATCTCCCAACATCGCCTCTCCGGCGGTCATGTCCAGCGTGGGGCCGTCAGGGGCAAACACAATGTAGGCGTGCCCGGCCCGCAGCGCCGCCAGAATATCCGACGCACCCGCCGACAGAGCATACACGCAGGTCGTCGGCCCGCCGGGGAAGAGGAAAAGCTGGCTGCGGTGATAGTCGCTGCCGCCACACACCGGGATTTTCTTCCCAGCGGCGAGCAGCCTGTGCCACCAACCAAGCGCGTGCAGGTTGGCGGGACGCATCGGGCCGTTCCAGACCTCGATGCAATCGAAGGGGAGGGCATCCAGGTCAAACAGGAACGGGCAGCTTTCGTCGAAGGGATGAGCGATGGTGATGAGCGCGCCGCGCGCCCGCGCCGCAACAAAGCGGGCCGCCACTTCCTCGATCGTGTTCGCCGCAAAGGAGCCATCGTAGGGCCGGTCTACGCCCGTGAAATTGGCGTGCCCCCGGTAATGCGTCCATTCGATGCCGGGGATCAGCGTCAGGCCAGGGATGTGCGGGAGGGCGTCCGCCGTCACCATCTGGTTGTGGTCGGTGATAGCGAGGAAATCCAGGCCGTGGCGCAGGGCGTGCCGGCCCAATTCGGCGGCAGTAAGCACGCCATCCGAGGCCAGGGTGTGGACGTGCAAATCGCCCTTGAGGAGACGTCGCCGATTGGGCGTGAAGGTCAATTCGTAAGTGACAGTGACCCCGTCCGGCGTGACTTTGTACGCCCCCAGGAGAATGCGCCACTCACCAGGGATCAAGCGACAGGGCCGGTAACCGGGTGTGGCGTAGGTCTCGCTCACCTGGATGCTTATCTTGTCCGATCCGGTCTCGCCCACCTCGGTCCCATCCGGGGCGATCAAGCCCAGGTCAATGATGTTGATGCCCTGACGAGGCGTGAAGTGACCGTGCGGGACGTCGGTCTCGCTGCCGCTATAACGTTCGTAGTGGTAGGTGAGCGAGAGCGATTCGACATCGGGCGGCATCGTGAATGGGACGGTCAAATACTGGCCTTCCTGTTCGTGCCTGACGAGATATTGCATGCGCAGTGATGTATTCATGCTCGCCTCGCGTCAAAACAGCAAATCGCACATGTAGGGCAAACTGTCAGTTTGCCTCTGCCGCAAGCCAACAGCTTGCGCTACTAACCGCCAGTTAATGCGAAATTTCTTAGGGTATGGGAATTGGCCCCAGGATGGCGGCCAGGAACTGCCGGATTTGGCGATCCCACAGGAACCAATCGTGATGGCCGTCTTCCTCGTGATACTCAGATGCCACACCAAGCGCCTGGCAGGCGGCGTGGAAGTGACCGCTGAGCGGGTACAGATCTTCCTGGCGGCCCACGGCAATGAAAAGATGCGGCAAGGCAGCGGGATTTTGCGCGGCGCGCTGTAACCAGGCCGCCGGATCGTGCTCGCTCCCGGCGAGTCTGCTCAAGTCGCCGAACAGCAGCGCAAACTCCTCCCGACGCTTATCGTTGGGATCGAGCTTGAGAATCTCCAGCGACAGCACGCCGGAAAAGCTGGCTGCAGCAACGTACAGTTCGGGGTGCAACAAGGCCGCCTTAATCGCGCCGTAGCCGCCCATCGAGTTGCCAGCGATGAAGGTGTCTTCCCGGCGCGGCATCAAGCCGAAGACATCGGCCAGATAGCGCGGCAGTTCCTCAGTCAAGTACGAAAAATACTTCTGACCGTTGGGCTGGTCAATATAGAAACTGCGCCCCACCGAAGGCATCACGACCACCAGCCCGTAAGCCGCCGCGAGGGTCTCAATGGCGGTATAGCGTTGCCATGCGCTGCCGTCGTCGCTCAGGCCGTGCAGCAAGTAGAGAACCTTGCGTTGGGTCATGGGGATTCCCTTCATTTCCCCTGGATCGGGGACAATCATATACAGCGGCAGGTTGACCTTGACGGCCTCAGGAACGTGGTCGAGACGTAAAAGCGCCATCCTACCCCTCCTTCTGGGTGACCGGTTCGACTGCATTGACCGGTTTCTTGAAGTCAATGAACCACGAGAAGGCAAAGCTGATCACCATCAAGACGGGTGGAACGATGGTCATCAGGAAACGTGCAGCCTGATCCGGGTGCAAGCCGGGATTGTCACCGCTCTCGAAGCCGTAAATGCGGTAGACCAGGAGGTAGGCGGCGCTGGTAAAGAGACCGTTGAGGCGGTTCATAAACCCCAGTGCATTAGAGATGATGCCTTCCCGCCGCAGACCGTGCTTTTGCGTGTCCTCGTCCATGATCTTGGCGCCGATCAAATCCATGGTGGTGATCACGCCCGCAAAGCCGAAACCCACCAGCGCCGCGAAGATGATGGCCGTGGTCAGGTTGAAGGCGAAATACAACGGAATGAAGGTAAACGCCAGAACCGCTAAAGCCGCCCGCCAAACGGGGATCAGCGCGTATTTCCGCACCAGCCAGGCCCAGACCGCCACCCCGGCAATGGCGACGACCAGCACCGCTGCCAGCAAGAATGTGGAACTCCCGCTGGAAAGCCCCAGCGCATATTCGACGTAGAAGACCACCGAGGCCATCACCAACGACATCGCCGCGCTGTAAAATGCGTTCGCCAGTCCGGCGATCCAGAACTTCTTGTTGGTCAGCAAATCCCTGAGCGCCTTCCACAGGCCGGGCTTGGCCTCCTCAGGCTCGGGGTCTTTCTCCCGGCAGGTGAACGTCATATACAAGATGACCGCGCCGCCGAGGATGCCGTAGAGGATCGACGTCAGGCCATAGCCGAGCGCCTTGGTCACCATGGGGGTCAGGGCGATGCTGATGATCATCGCCACCAGTTGGAAAGCCTGGCGCAGGGCGTTGGTCTTGGCGCGGCTGGCGTCGTCGCGGAACAGCTCGGGGAACAGCGCCCCGTAGTTGGCGTTGATGACCGAGTCCAGCGTGCCGGTGAGGATGTAGAAGAGCATCGCGTAGGCGAAGATGGCGTTGCCCGACAGGAAGGCTGGAATGTTGTAGAAAGCGACGAAACACAGGATCAGAATCGGGGTGCCAATCACCAACCAGGGACGACGACGCCCCCAACGGGAGCGCGTCCGGTCAGAGAGAAAGCCATAGACGGGATTATCGAGAGCGTCTATGAACGTGTAGACAAACATCATCGCCGCCCATTGTTGAGTGGTCACGCCCAGACCGAGCACATAGAACGTGAAGGCAAACGTCTTGAGCATGTTGATGGGGATGGATGTACCAAACATACCGATAGCATAATTGAAGGACTTACCGCGTGGTTGAGACATAGCATAAACCTCCTTCGAAAATAGCCACCGAGAACACAGAGTTCACAGAGATAAGAACAATAACTCTGTGTGTTCTGTGCCCTCTGTGGCAGAAATTTTCGTGCTGGCATGGTGTGCGCAGCACCGACGTCTCCTGGGAAATAGTTGCAGGTTAAAGGTTGCATGTTGAACGTCAAGAAATTTGTGATGGTTTTAGAGCATCGCCTCCAGCAGCAGGATGCCGGCTTCTGCGCCGAGGACGTAGCTGAAGAGCCGCCACGAACCGGGCGTGTTGACGTGACGCAGGTGATGTTCCAGACCGCCGATGATGACAGCGACGACGAGAAATGAGCCGGGCAGGATCACCACCTGGCGCAGCGCCACCGCGCTGTAATAAGCGTCCCCGTACACGCCGCCTCCGGCCCAGAAAGCCGCGTAAATCGTCGCCACCACATCGGCGGCGGCATTGAGCGCGTAGAGCGCCAGGATGCTGGACACGATCCACAAGGCGACGGCCAGCCCCTTCAAAAGGACGGGTTTAGGGAAGGTATGGGTTGTTGTCATCGTCACATCATCCTCAGTCAGTACTATGGTTGGCAGTTCAAGGGCAGCCAATCCTCAGAACCGGCAACGAGGCTGCCGGTGACGCCCAGATAGTCGGATGGGCTGCGGCGATCTATTTGCACCAACACCTGGGCCATAGACAGGTCATTTCCCGTATCACGCCAGACCAATGCGGCGGGAAACGTCCTGTCTGCCAACGGCGGGAGCACTGCGAAGTGCAAGTGAACCCAGGAAGAGCGATAGCTGCCCTGGTAGCCGAGCAGGTCCCCCGCTTTGACAGGAACATCCACACTGCCAGGCGGGAAAGCCGCGCTCACGTAGCTGGCTTGCCCATCCTCTGAAGCCATCCCGCCGTAGAAAGCCCACACGTGCTGGCCCGGTTGCAGTGAATCGTCGTGCAGGATGGCGACGGCATCGGGCCAATCCGCGCGCCGCATCAACCGCCCGTCGGCTACGGCGTAGACCGGGACAGTGTTCTCATAGCCAACGCCCATCAGCGAGAGTGTCTTGTTATACCAATACAGTCCCAAACCGGCCACGGTTGGGAAAGGCCAGGGTGCGCCAGGGCAAGCGCCTTCGACAGGCGCTGCAATCCCGGCAGTGCTGCGCGGGCGGAAGATGATCGTTTCAGCCTTGATGTCGCTGGCGACGTAATGTTCCTGGATAACATCGAGCATCTCCGGCGTCCACCGCTCCTTATAGACAGGATAACCGCGGAAATGGTGGATCAGGATCAACGCGAATTTTTCCGCGCGGATGTCATCGAGGAGCGGGGTCTGATCCCACAACCCCGCGTTTGCCAGTTGCGTCACCTCGAAGGGCTGGATGTAAAGCGGCGCGTCGTTCAGCGTCAGCATCCCCATATACTCGTCGGCCAGGATCGGCCCGGTGGTTTGCGCGACCAGCTCCCGCAGTTCATGCAGACTCGTCTGGAAGGAATTGCGGTACTTGAAATCCTGGACAGGGTGTTGTAGCGTGAACCGCATCAACATTCCGCCTTGCACCGCCAGCAAGGCTAGCACAATGCTGCGGACGAGGGGCGGAACCCACGCTGGACGGGGTAATTCAGTTTCGCCGCGCCAGATTTCGCCGCTCCACGCCAACAGCGTCCCGGCGACCAGCGCCAGCGCAGCGCACAATTCCAACAGATAGTTGACATTCGAGCCGATTTTGCCAATGGTCAGCGCCGAGAGCAACGCCCCCGCCAGGTATGGAACCACCATCGGCCAGCCGGTGACTGCGCTAAGTCTGGCCCACCGCCGAATCGAGAGCACGACAACCAGCGCGCCGCAGAAAACCAACAAGATGGGCGCCAGGTCAAGCATCTCTTTCGCGTAACGCTCCACGGTAGCGAAGTTAAAGGGGTTAACGTTAGCCGTAATCACGTTGAAGAAGAAGCCGCCGCTGGTTGCCATGTTCAGAATCACGAAGAGGGTTAATCCGACCGCGCCCACCATCCCCGCCAGCGCGAAAGCAGCGCGCCATCCCCGCTTCACCCACACCCAGACAAAGGCGGCGAATGGCGCGGCCAACCCGTAGGATTGCCGGGTGTAGATAGCGGCGGTTAGCAAGAGCGCCGTCCCCACCAGAATACGGTTGTCCTGCGGGCGTCGCGCGATCACGTACAGCGCCGCCGCGCTCAGGGCCAACGCCAGCAGATCAATGCGCGCCAGCTTGGACCATCCCGCCACGTAGGGGAACGCCAGAAACAGCAACGCCGTGAGCCGCGCCGCGAACCGGTCGCCGCTCTGCGCGTGGATCACGCCGCCCAGGAAGTAAGCCACCGCCAGCGCGCTCGCCACCGAGATCAGCCGCCCCGCCCAGAAGTTGGGGCCGAAGAGCCAGACAAAGGGCGTCATTGCCAGAACGTACAGCGGCGGGTAGTTGGCGATGGTGTAAGGCGGCGTGTCGAGCGCGGCGCGGTAAATTGTGTCTCCCGCAGCCAAGCGCATCGCCTGATCCACCAGCGGCGCTTCGCCGTAGTCCAGCGGGTAGGGATAGAGAAGCGCCAGGACGGCATGGATGCCGTAAACGATGAACGCCACGACGAAAGTGATGGCGACGAGGATGCGCGCAGCGGCCTCCAGGTAAGAGGTGAAGGAGGCCGGTTTTCTTGAAAGTGAAGTCATCTGGTCTTTCCTTTAGGAGTTCCGAGTCAGCGTAAGATGCAGGTTTACGTCTGTGTAGTCGAATTATACTCCTTCCTCATAAAGTACAAGAGCCACCGTGTAGCCCCAGAGTCTTATCATTCTCTGAGTAACACGCTCGAAGCCCAATCCCCGCGGCGATTCTGGCGCTCGTGCTCGCTTAGCCGCCAGCATCGGCGTCAGACAGAAAAAGGCGAAGGGTCAGATGTTCGGGTGGGGAAACGCCAGGATGAGCATCGCGGTGGTCATCAGAACGTGGGCGATTTCAGGTGGGTGAGAGAAGGGGTAGAGAAACGTTTTGAACTGGACCAGAACTCAGGCACTAGATCGCAAACAACCGGCAGGCATTCTGCGTGGTGATCTCGGTAATCCCCCTGGAAAATAAACCGCGAATCGTAACTATTCAGCCGTCATCCTTCGGCAAGCTCAGGACAGGTCTCCGAACGGAGCGGAACGAGTGCAACGAGTGGAGCGAAGTAGCTTGCCCTGAGCTTGTCGAAGGTGCTTGCCCTGAACGCAGTGAAGGGAGGAATCTCTGCTTTTACAGCGCCAAGACCCTTCAACTCCGTTTCACTCCGCTCAGGGTGACGGCCGCAGTGTAGACAGGCTGAATAGTTACCGCGAATCTACACAAATCTTTCAGAAAAAACAGCGAAAATTCGCGTGATTCGCGGTTAATATTGCCTTTCGTTGGGGTGGAATCCCACAAGGGAACACCTCTGTAGCACTAACAGTTATTCCTGCTTCATCGCCTCATCCGCCGATTTCGGATGCAGAAACTGGCGCAGCAAGATCAAGACGCCGACGCCGATCAACACCACAGCGCCGAGGGATTGCGCCGCTCCCGCGCTCAGAACAAACGCACTGCCGATGACAGCCATGATCCCACCGGGGATCAACGGCCACCACTCGCGTGGGTTGCGGATGTAGACCACGAAGAAAGGAATGGCGATGGCGAACATCACGTAAGCGGGAACCATTAAATCGCCGAGCACGCCCGTGTCAATCAATGCGACCATCACACCCACGGCGATCAGCACATAGGCGGGGATCAAGGCCCACCAACTGTTATGGTCACGCAAGAACACCACGACAAACGGCAGCGCAATGGCCAACAGCACATACGTGGCGATGAATGTGTCAGGCAGGATATGCCACTCCGTCAGCCCGATCATCACAGCAATGGCCAACAGCACGTAAGCCGGGATGAGCGCCCACCAGTTTTCGCGGTTGCGCACATACACCACCAGAAACGGCAGGGCAATCGCCGCCAGCACGTAGATGGCGATGAATGGATCGGGCAAGATGTCCCACTCGACCAACGCGATCAGCAGCGCGACGGCCCACAGCGCGTACGTCGTGATGAGGAATCCCCACTCGCTCCGGTCGGTGAGGTAGATAGCTAGCACGCCCGCGCCGCTCACTGCCAGCACGCCGGCCCAGACCCACGGGCTTAGTTCGCTGATTGATTCCAGTAACCCCATGATGCCGAAGACGATCAACAAACCGCCCCAAACGAAAGATTGCTTTCTCGATAATCCGTACATGCGCTTATTCCTCCTTTACGCCTAGCTCTTTTGCCTGCAGAACGGCTTCCCTGCGGTCATGGAAAGGCAATTTGTCGTAGATATTCTTGAGATGCGTCTTGACCGTGTTGACGGAAACGTGCATCGTCAAAACGTTGAGGCAAGCTCTGTAGCGTGGCCCTGGCGACTCTATGAATACTATAGCATAGTATTTCGAATATTACAAAAGAAAGTACACCTCGTAACAAAGGCTGGCTGCATGGCGTCGAAACTTTCTCGGTAGTTTGCCCGAATATAACGGATGGATTTTCGTTCCATCCGTTATATCCGTTGAGACATGCATCATTGACTCAACTCCGCCAGGATACGGCGGTAGTTGTGATAGCGTATGGCCGGAAGACTGCCTTCACGCACCGCGACTCTGACAGCGCAGCCAGGTTCGTGGACGTGAGAACAATCCGCAAAGCGGCAACGCGCAGCGACCTCCGCAATCTCCGGGTAGAAGCGCAGCAATTCCGCCGGCAGCAGCCCGGCGACGGCAAACCCGCGGATGCCGGGCGTATCTACCACATAACCACCATCCTGCAGCGCGAACAGGTTCACCTGCGTCGTCGTGTGCTGGCCCTGCCCGCCCCAGTGTTCGCTGACCGCGCCGGTACGCAAATTCAGCCCGGGATGGACTGCCGCAAGCAAGGACGATTTGCCCACGCCCGACAGCCCTGCCAGGACGGTCATCTTCCCCTGCATCAACGCGCGTAACTCCGTAATCCCTTCGCCGGTGAGCGCGCTGGCGAACAGGACGCGATATCCCAAGGCCGTATAGGGTGCGAGCGACTGATGAACTGCGGCGCGGTCTTCCGCCAGGTCCATCTTGTTTATGCATATCACAGGCATTAGCCGGTTGCGCTCGGCGCCGATCAGATAACGGTCAATCAGCTCGTGCCACAGCGGCGGCTCAAGCCACGCGGCAACGATGAGCAATTGGTCAGCATTGGCAACGATGACCTGTTTTAGATGGCTGGAGAACGGATCAGGGCGAGCCAATGCGCTCAGCCGGGGCAGTACAGCCTCGATCACACCGCGATTGCCGCCCGGCGACGCCACGATGACGCGATCGCCCACGGCGACGAGATTGGTGTAGCCGGTATCCTCCACCGTGAGTGCCCCCCGCAGGCTACACAGTAACACGCGCCCATCCACCGCGACGCGGTACAGGCTGGTGCTTACCTCCACGACCATGCCGATCTCACCCGATGCGGCGGCATTTTCCCACGTGGTTTCGACGCCCGCCTCATCCACAGCTTCCAGCGTCGCCAATGCCTGCGCCGCCACCATCGCGCGGCGTTCATGCTCGCCGCGCCGCATCACCCGCTCGGCGCGGGGGATGGCATCTTCATCTATGGCATACTGCCAATCCTTTTGACGCGCGCGCTTCCCCTTGCGGTTAGGTTTGATGTGCCGGTGCGCTCCCCGCAGTTCCTCATCACGTCGCGCCTGAACACTCACTTCACAAAACCTTTCTCTTGACACCTCAATCATCTCCTGATACGAATCACGAATTACGAATCACGTTTTACGTCTTACGTTTTTATCCGTGTCGCCGGTGCAGTGAGGAGAACAAGCATCGCCGGGGGACATGCGCGACAGCCTGACGTGAATGTGGCAACAAAAAGCCACGGACCCGGCGATGTGCCGTCAGCCCGTGGCTTGGGGTGTTGAGGCAGTAGGGGTTAGCCTACGCGCGTCCTTCCCACAAGCACCGGCGAACACACATCGTATGTATGGTAACGACATTCTTATCCGACATGTGTACGCCTCCTTTGTTGTGAGAATGTAGACGAACTGATAGTTTTATAGCACGATTTGCGAATGTGTCAAACGTAATTCGTAAAACGTGAAGCGTAAAACGTAAGCGGCGACTTACGTTTTACGCTTCACGTTTTAGTCCGCACACCGGGCAATCGGGATTACGCTCGACGGTCACGATGTCAAATGCGCCCGCAAGTCCTTCCCAGAGCAGAATCCTGTCAACAAGCGGCTTGTCGAGGTTCAGCAGGATTTTCACGGCCTCGAGCGCCTCCAGCGCGCCGATGACGCCCGCCGTAGCGCCCAGGACGCCCAGTTGCGCCGGGGTAGGATATGTGCCCGGTTCGGGAAGCTGCGGGAAGATGCAGCTCCGGCAGGCGTGGCCGGGTAGATACACGCCTATCTGCCCCTCAAAGCGCGCAACCGCTCCCCAGACCAGGGGGACGCCCGCGCACACGCACAGCTCGTTCATCAGGGCTTTAGTTTCCAGGTTGTCGCTGGCCTCCACGACGAGGTCGTACTCTTGCACCAGAGACAGGCCATTTTCGGCCAGCACGCGCACCTCGTGGGGCGTGGCCTTGACCTCGGGATTCAACGCGCGTACCCGTTGCACGGCGGCGAGGGCTTTGCTGCGCCCGATGTCGTGTTTAGTGTAGAGGATCTGCCGGTTGAGGTTGGTAAGCGCAACCTGGTCGTTATCGGCGATGCCCAAAACGCCAACGCCAGCCGCCGCCAGGTACAACAGAATGGGCGATCCTAACCCGCCCGCGCCAACGACAAGCACGCGCGATTCACGCAATTTGGCCTGGCCCGTCACGCCAATCTCCGGCATCACGATCTGACGGATATAACGATCATCCATAAGCCACCTCCGTAAAAACGTAATGCGTAAAACGTCGGGCTAATGAAGCTTGCCATATTTCACTCCGCACGTTTTACATAGTGATTATAATGCCGCCTATCATGCAGACAACTGCGTTCACACGGTTTATGTGAATTGGCAATGTGCCAATGGCGCACTCCGCGAGTCGTTGAGGCGCGGCAGCTTGCCCCCACACACAACGCGCGACCGAGATGGTCGTCCCGGTCGCGCGGAGTTCTTAAAGCATCGCTATGCGCTCTGAGCGCATCAACCTTCTACAGGTGTATCATCCACAACAGGAGCAGGCGACTCCACTTCCGATGGCGGCAACGGGGCTGGCGTAACCGGCGCCGATGTCGAGGGCAACGGGGCCGGCACGATGGGGCCGGTGGGACGCGGCGGTTTCGGCGCACGCGGCGCGGTAGAAGATTGCCCCTGCGTGGCATAAGGCATCGTGCCAAAGCGCGTCAATACCACAGCGCCGGCAGCCAGTGGCACCAGAACGAACATCAGAAGGCCGTGAATAGGCCAGAAAACCCGCGCCAGCGCCAGCGCCAGGGTCAGCAGCGCCGTCCCAAGGACCGCCGAACTCACCGCCTTTGGCTGAGTCTGGTTAAAGACGCCGGTGAGGACACGCTTGCCCAGGATAAGTCCAAGCGCGACCCAGCCAAATAGCACCCCTACGCCGATGACGAGCCAACCTAAAATGGTAAAGGGGCTTAGACAGATCGTAATTGCCAACAGCGTCAGCACGATGATGGCCGCGACGAACAGGAGCAATCCCACCCCAAACGACGTCAGAGGCGCTTCTTCGACCACCCGTCCCACGCGCTCCGCGTGCTGCGGCCACACGCTGACGATAACCAGCGCCAGGAGGCTCAACACCACCACGCTGGCAACCGCGCGAACTATCCCCAAGGCAACCCGCAGCCACAGTGGGCGGGTGTGAACCTGCACTTGCGGGTTCACAAAAGGTTCAGGCACCTCAATCGGAAAATCTCGTTCAAAGTTGAAATCCTCTTCGCTGATCGGGCTGACGCTGCCGTCCACGACTGCGCCGTCGCGGCGGTTAATCGCGCCTGTCGCCGAGACGTCGCCGCTCACATAGGCCGTCTCGTCCAGCGTCACTGCGCCCGCGACAAACACATCACCGTCAATCGTCCCGGCGATATCGGCAGCCCCAAACACCACCAGCGTCCCGTCCAGGGTCGCGCCCTCCTGTACCTCCACCGGCCCGAAAACGGTCAGGTCGCCGTTGAAGGATGACGCTTTCTTGAGCGTAACCGGTCCGCCAAAGACCGTCAGATCGCCGGAGACAGAGCTACCGGCCGCCAACGTATAGGGGCCAAAGTGAACGCCCCCGTCGCCTTGACCTCCCGGCGCAGCCTGAACCGGCAGCGCGACAGTCGCCAGGAGCATCGCCAACACCACGGTGAAAATTAAACGCTTTAGCATCATTTATCTCCTTTTTCTCATTGTATTTTCTTTATATCCAGCATCTCGAAGCCATTGGCCCACGAGACGGATAACCCTATTCAGATCGCCGCAGCGGCGCGAGCGCGCTTCTTTTGGGAATATCGCGCCATCATCACAGTAGCAAGCACGCTGTTCGGCGTCAGGAACAAGAACAATGCCGCCGCTACCCCCATAATCAGGGGCAACAACGTTTTGACCGTGATCGCCAACCCGACGAGAGTACGCATCAAAGCGGCAAAAAGGATCTGGCGGCCTGAAATCAGCACGGTGGCGGCCCTGACAAGTACGGCCAGGGTCGCGTCAAAATAACTGAAGCCGATCCAGGCCACCAGTGCGACGATCAGAAACCCCACCACAAACCGCAGCATGTGACGCAGTTTTTGCTTTTGGGTAATCATCGTCACGGTGCGCGCGGTGAAGTCTTCAGCGAGCAGCGGGGGCGGCGCAGCCGTCCGCAGGATGAGGTCAACCTGCGTCATTGCCGCCCACTCCTGTCGGCAGGATGGGCACTGCTGCAGGTGCGCCTGCCAATCTTTTTGCTCCTCGCGGGTCAGTTCTCCATCGAGCGCGCGCATCCACCATGCTTCACTATGCATATCATTCATCGGATCACGCGGCATAAACGCCCTCCTCTACAATAAGTTGCGCCATAACCCGGCGGGCGCGGAAAAGTCGGGATTTAATCGCCGAAATGCTCAATCCGGTCGCCTCGCCAATCTCGGTATACGATAACCCTTCCCAATAAAACAAAATGATAATGGTCCGATCCAGCAGCGGAAGGCCTTCCATCAGTTCTCGAATTTGAACTTGCCGCTCATTCTGCAGCATTTCCGCCTCTGGGTTGGGACTATGTCCGGCCTGCCATTCCCAGGCGCCGTCATCGCCCATGCCATCCAGCGACACTGTCGGTTTGCGCCGCCGTATGCGATCAATACACTCGTTGGAGGCGATGCGCAGCAGCCAGGGTTTGAAGGGGCGTTCGGGATCATAGGAATGTAAATGCATCACCGCCTTGACGAGCGCCTCTTGGGCGGCATCCTCCGCTTCGGTGTACTCACCTAACATGCGGTAGCACAAATTAAAGACCGGCTGCTGGTAAGACGTTACCAGACGATTGACGGCCTCTTCTTCTCCGCGCTGGGCCAACAACAACCATTCTTCTTCCATGTTTATAATTCCTAGTTTGTATACGCAGGAGTGTTGGCAGGGTTGCAAAAAGGGGCGACTTTTTCGTCGCCCCTTTGCGTGATAGATGAAATGTTAACCGCCCTGCTAGATGCGGAAAGGCTGTTGCAGATCAGAGAGCAAGAAGGGTTCCGGTTCCTCTTCTTCCTCGCTCAGCAGCGTCCCCTTGGGCAATTCCTTTTCCACAGCGACCCCTTCATACTCGTCAATGGGGCCATCGGAGCCTTCGATGTCGCCGCGATAGCCGGTGCCGGCCGGAATAAGCTTGCCGATGATGACGTTTTCCTTCAATCCGTAGAGCATATCCTCGTCGGAGCGCACGGCAGCATTCGAAAGCACTTTGATGGTATGCTGGAACGACGCGGCAGACAAGAAAGAGTCAGTGGCCAACGCCGCCTTGGTCAGCCCCAGGAGAACCTGGCGCGCCCGCGCCGGGGCCTTGCCCTCCGACACGAGTTGCTGGTTCGTGTGCTCGAACTGTACACGATCTACCAGGTCGCCGGGCAGGTATTCGGTGTCGCCGGATTCCGTCACTAACACACGGCTGAGCATCTTGCGGATGATGATCTCGAAGTGCTTGTCGCTGATGTTCACGCCTTGTGACCGGTACACCTGCTGTACTTCGCTGAGCAAGTGAACCTGCACCGCGTCGCGGCCTTGTACCTGCAAGATACGGTGCGGATTAGGTACACCCTCGTACAATTGGGTGCCGGATTCGATCTGCTGGCCCTCGGCGACGAGCAGCCGCGCCGCCGGCGGGACATCGTACTCGTGCTCATCGCGGATCTCGTAGATGAGGATGAGGTCCTGACCGTCGCGTGTAATGCGCCCGCGTGCTTTGGCCCGCAATTCTTTCCCCATGTCGGTCGGGCTGCGCGCGAGCACATCGTTCTGGTTGACAGTATCCCCGTCCTCGACGAAGATCTCCCAATCCACCGGGATGTCGTAGCTGGCGCGCTTGATCTGGCTATCAACGATAGAAACCGTCACCGCGTCCCCCTCGCGGATGACATGGACGACGCCGGACAGATCGGCGATTTCGGCCTCACCCCGGGGCGACTTGCGCGCTTCCAGCAACTCTTCGACGCGCGGCAGACCGCTCGTGATGTCGCCGCTCGACGAAGCCGTACCGCCCGTATGGAAGGTGCGCAGCGTGAGCTGCGTGCCGGGTTCACCGATGGACTGCGCGGCGATGATGCCCACCGCCGTCCCAATCCTGGCAAGGCCGCCGCGCCCCAGATCGCGGCCATAGCACATCGCGCAAATGCCGTGTTCCAATTCGCACGTCATCGGCGAGCGCACGTAGACTTCCTCGATCTCGAGACGGTTGATCAGTTCCGCCGCATCCTCATCAATTTCCTCATTCTTATCAACGATGACCTCGCCGGTTTGTGGATGGAGCACCGCAGCAGCAGCCGTGCGTCCCAACAAACGCACAGTGATCGGCTGCCCACCGATGTTGTCCTTGCGGCGGATCCAAATACCGGTGCGCGTGCCGCAGTCAATGGCATTGATGATGATGTCCTGGGCGGTATCCACCAGACGGCGCGTCAGATAGCCGGCATCCGCCGTGCGCAGCGCGGTATCAGCCAGACCCTTGCGCGAGCCGTGGGTGGAGATGAAGTACTCCAACGCATTCAACCCTTCGCGCAGGTTAGAGCGGATGGGTAGCGGGATGATGCGACCCGACGGATCAGCCATCAAACCGCGCATACCTGAAAGCTGCGCGATGGGGCCAAAACCACCCTTGGAAGCGCCGGAACGCGCCATCACGGCGATGGGGCCATCAGGATCGAGGTGACTTGAGACCGCCTTCGACACCTGATCGCGGGCCTGGGACCAAATCTCGATCGTGCGGTTGTACTGCTCCTCTTCGGTCAGTAGACCGCGTCGGTATTGCCGCTCGATTTCGGTAACTTCGCGCGTCGCGCCGGCAAGAATATCCTCTTTTTCCTTGGGGATGGTGAGATCGTACACCGAGATCGTGACGCCGGAAACGGTAGCATAGCGGAAGCCCATCGTCTTGATAGCGTCAGCAAAGTCCACGGCGGCATCAGGCCCCATCTTGCGGTAACACACTGCGATGAGGTCTTGTAGATCGCCCTTATCCAGCGGCTTATTGATATAACGCAGCGGATCCGGCACGATGCGGTTGAAGAGCGCGCGCCCCACAGTCGTCTCGATCATCTGCTGTGGCGCAGGACGGTGATCGTAGACCTGAGCTACTTTGATGCGGGCGTGAATGTCAATCGTGCCCAGAGCGTAGGCCATTTCAACCTCGTCCAGGTCGGCGAAGGCTTTCACTGGGCCGGTGTCCGTTGACAGTCCCATCGTCATATAATAGATGCCCATGCACATATCTTTGGACGGGCCGATGATGGGCTGCCCATCCGCCGGTTTGAGCAAGTTGCGCGACGCCAACATCAGCTTGCGCGCTTCTTCGACCGCTTTGCGCGAGAGCGGGACATGCACGGCCATCTGGTCGCCGTCGAAGTCGGCGTTGAAGGCGGAACAGACCAACGGGTGCAGTTGAATGGCCTTGCCTTCGACCAGCAGCGGCTCGAATGCCTGAATGCCCAGGCGGTGCAACGTCGGCGCGCGGTTGAGCATCACCGGGCGATCCTGGATGACTTCTTCCAACACTTCCCACACCTCAGGGCGCTGGCGCTCGATCAGGCGCTTGGCGGCCTTCACGTTCGTGGCGTAGTTGTACTCCACAAGCCGTTGGATGATGAAGGGGCGGTAGAGTTCCAGGGCCATCGTCTTGGGCAAGCCGCACTGGTGAATCTGCAGGTCTGGGCCAACGACGATCACCGAACGCCCGGAGTAGTCCACGCGCTTACCGAGCAGGTTGCGGCGGAAGCGGCCCTTCTTCCCCTTGAGCATGTCACTCAGCGATTTGAGCTGACGGCGACCGCGGCGGCTCATCGCCTTGCCGCGCTGGCTGTTATCAATGAGGCTGTCCACGGCTTCCTGCAACATGCGCTTCTCGTTGTTGATGATCACCTCAGGCGCGCCAAGTTCCAGGAGGCGCTTGAGGCGGTTGTTGCGGTTGATGACCCGGCGATAGAGGTCGTTCAGGTCGGAGGTGGCAAAGCGCCCGCCGTCCAGTTGCACCATCGGGCGCAGTTCCGGTGGGAGCACCGGCAGCACAGTGAGGATCATCCACTCCGGCTTGTTGTGGCTCTTGCGCAGCGCCTCAACCACCCGCAATTGGCGGGTAGCCTTCTTGCGCCGCTGGGCCGAACGACCGAAGCGCACTTCGTGCCATAATTCTTCGGCCAGCGTCTCCAGATCCAGGCCGGTGAGTAGTTCGTGAACCGCTTCCGCCCCCATCCCGGCGCGGAAGACCTGGCCCCACCGTTGACGCAACTCACGATAACGTTGCTCGTTGAAGAACTGGCGCTCGGCAAGGCTGAGTAGTTCTTCGCGCAAGTCGTCGTAGTGGTTGCGGATGATGGTCGTTTTCTCTTGCAGTTCTTCACGAACGTGCTGAATGTCGCCTTGAATATCGGGGCCTTTGGCCGCTGTCTCCACGACAACCGGTTTCAAAGCCTCGGCCTCACGCTGGTGCAATTCCAGCTCCAGGGCATCCAAAGCATCCTGCGCGACGGCATTGAGCATAGCATAGTGCTCGCGGCTGACGATCTCTTCAGTCTCAACGATCACTGTGTCGGTCGCAGTGAAGATAATGGATTCTGTGGCCTGACGGCCCATCATCCCATCAAGACGATCCCGGAGCCGCTTCGCTTCACCGAGGATTTTCTCCGTCCGGGCGTTCAGTTCATCTTCGAACTTAGCCTTGATACTTTCCTCATTCGCGGCGACCTGCTTGCGCTCCTGCGCCATACGGCCTTCCAATTCGCCGATGCGCGTCGTCGCTGCGTCATCCATCGTCGCCATGCGCATCCGTTCTTCTTCATCAATGCGCTTCAACGCACGCTGGCGCGCTTCTTCGTCCACATAGGTGACAACGTACTGCGCGAAATACAGTACACGGTCCAGGTTGCGCTTGCTGATATCAAGAAGGATGCTCAGGTGACTAGGGATACGGCGGGTGTACCAGATATGCGCCACAGGAGCCGCCAGTGAAATGTGCCCCAGCCGTTCACGGCGAACGGAGTTGCGCGTCACTTCGACACTGCACTTGTCGCAGATAATTCCCCGGTAGCGGATCCCCTTGTATTTGCCACAATAACATTGATAATCGCGTGTAGGACCGAAGATTGCTTCACAAAAAAGCCCATCTTTCTCTGGGCGCAGCCGACGGTAGTTGATCGTTTCCGGCTTGGTGACCTCGCCATAGGACCAGGACATAATGTCTTCTGGTGAAGCCAAGCTAATACGTAGAACCTTAAAGGTGCGTGCTTCAGTTATCCGTTCGTCACGATTCATACATTACCCCCTAAAACCCAGTCTCAGGCAACAAAAAGCAAGCGACTGAGACTCTTTGTCTCAGCGCTTTAGACTCCGACATGCCAGCCGTGACATAAGTGGAAACATTATAGCGGAGTTTAACGAAAAGTCAACTTTAGAAGTCGGTCGTTCAAGTCGTAAGTTTTGATTTTCCTCTGGGTTAGAGTAGAATGAGCAAGCATTAAACACCCACCATTAAGGGAGATTTGAATGGATCTGCATAAAAAGTATCAACACGAAGTGAAGTTGTTCGTCAAAGTCTGTCATCGGTTGGCGCGCAATATGTTCGTGACCGGCTACGGCGGCAATCTGGCGTGGAAGCTGGAAGACGGCCTCGTGCTCATCACCCCCACGCAGATGAACAAGGGCGACATCCGCCGCAAGGATGTGGTGTTCGTCAACCTGGCGGGGGAGACGGTTGAAGGCGAGCGCCGTCCAACCGGCGAATTGCCGATGTATCTCACGTTCTTCCGCGAGCGGCCCGACATTGTCTCCGTCATCCACTGCCACGCGCCTGCGGTGGGCGCGCTGGCGATCTCTGGCGGCGAAAACTATCTGCTGCTGCCACTTTACCCGGAGACCACCACCGAAATCGGCCCCGTGCCCGTCGTCCCCTACGCGCAACCGCTCACGCAGGAATTGGCCGACAGCTTTGCGCCATACCTGCCCAAGTACAACAGCTTCATTATGGAAAATCACGGTCTGGTGACGATGAGTCGGGGCGACATCTACTGGACGCTGATGAACATCGAGCTGCTGGAAGCCACGGCGCAATCCATCATTATGGCGGTGCAGCTCGGCGGCGGCCTGAAGACGCTGGATTACGCGGCGGTCAAGCGGCTGGGCGAGGTGATGCATCTGCGCAACCTGCCGCTTTTCGGCGCGCCGGGCGTCAATGCGTCGTTGGAGGCGCTGTATTTCGGGGAATAGGCGGCTATGCAACATCCAGACCGCGCGGTGATGGAACAAGCGATTGCGTTTGGCCTGACCAACTGGACGGTGGGCTGTCTCATCGTGCAGGGTGACGAGATTATCGCCATGAGCGGCGGCACGATCTTTTCGGCAGAGCATGATGTGACGGGTCATTCCGAGATTAACGCCATTCGCCAGGCGTGTAGGAAACTGGGCCGTCATCACCTGGATGACTGTTGGCTGTACACGACTTATGAACCCTGCCCGATGTGCATGGCGGCGATCTGTTGGGCGAAAATGGCAGGCGTGGTTTACGCGGCAACGCAGGAAGATTGCAACGAGCGGTGGACGATGGAAGTTCACATCCGCGCGGCGGAGGTCATTGCGAAGGCCGAGCATAAGCCGCAATTGATCGGAGAGTTTATGCGGCAAGAGGCGCTGAAGATTCTGGAATTATAAGAAATCAAAAGAAGCTCCATGTGGGATTTCACTCAAGGAGAGCGAAGATTATAACCGCGAATCACGCGAATCTTCGCTGATTTTTCTGAAAAGATTCGCGTAGATTAGCGAGATCAACGGTTTATTTTCCGAGGAGAAATAAATGATCGCATTATCCGTTGAACAAAAAGGCAAAATTGACACTTTTCTGGCCGCGCCGCTGCTGGCGCGGTTCGCCACGGCGTCACCGGGGACGTTGCAGCCGCATGTCGTGCCGGTGTGGTACGAGTGGGACGGCGAGACGCTGTGGATCAGCTCTTACGAGAGCACGCGCAAGATCGGCGAGCTGCGCGCCAATCCCAGGTGCGCCGTCGTTGTAGATGTGGCCGAAAGCGTGGATGGCGTCTCCGCCGTGGTCATCGAGGGTGCGGCGGAACTCGTCACCGAACCGCGCGACTTCGTGCGCGACATGGCGCTGCGCATCTACACGCGCTACATGGGGCCGGAGGGCGTCCTGGCCCCTGACCCGCAAGAGTGGGCCAATTCGCCGGAGAACTTGATTATCAAGGTGACGCCGGAGTTTGTGAAGGTGTGGTAGATGGTAGACAGTAGACGGTAGACGATAGACGGGAATTGGGGACAGGGTGCTATCACATCACCGGTTACTCGTTGCTCGTTTCTCTTCACTCTTTACTCTTAACTCTTCATGGAGGACACAATGTCAGAACAAACAATGCTTACATCCCGGCTGTACGGGATTCGGGATTTGCGGGTGGAGCGCGCGCCGGTGCCTACGCCGGGGCCGGGCGAGGTGCTGCTCAAGATCGCTTCGGTGGGCACGTGCGGGTCGGACGTGCATTACTATCTCGAAGGCGGCATCGGCGACGCGATTGTGAAGGAGCCGATCACCATGGGCCACGAGTTTTCGGCGTGGATCGCCGGGTTTGGGCCGGGCGTCGAAGGCGCGCACGGGTTGCGCCTGGGGCAACTGGTCGCCGTGGAGCCGGCGATTTCGTGCGGCGTGTGCGAATTCTGCCAGCACGGGCATCCCAACATTTGCCCCAACGTGCGCTTCTGCGGCACGCCGCCGATTGACGGCGTTTTCGCCGAATACGCCGTCATGCCCGCCGAGAACTGCTTCCCGCTGCCGGAAGGCTTCAGCGCGGACGACGGCGCGCTGTTGGAGCCGCTCGGCATCGCCATTCATGCCGTTGACCTGGCGCACCTCAAGGTTGGGCAGACAGTCGCCGTGCTGGGGGCCGGCGTCATCGGCCTTATGACGGCGGCGGTAGCGAAGGCGGCAGGCGCGGGTATGATCTATATGACCGAGCCGCTGGCGCACCGGCGGCAGTTCGCGTTGGAGTACGCCGCCGATGCGGTGTTCGATCCAAAGTCGGAGGATGTGGTCGCGGCGATTCTACGCGCGACGAACGGACGCGGCGTGGATGTGGCCTTCGAGGCGGCCGGCGCGCACGAAACGCCCGATCAAGCGGCGCGCGTGACCTGTCCCGGCGGCAAGGTCGTCGTCGTGGGCATCCCCGCTGACGACACAATGACGATGAACGCCTCGGTTATCCGGCGCAAGGGCCTCACGATCAAGCTGGTGCGGCGGATGAAGCACACGTATCTGCGCGCTATTCGCATGGTGAGCAAAGGCATTGTGGATATCAAGCCGCTGGCGACGCATCACTTCCCGTTGGAACGCATTATCGAGGCGTTTGAACTGGTCGCCGGATACAAAGATGGCGTGTTGCGGGCGATGATTCAGGTGGGGAAATAAGCGTTGATCGGCTACATCATCAGTATGGTTTTGGCGTTGTGCAGCGTCACCCTCACCTTCTTGGGTCTCCTGCACCCAAGCGCCTATGTCCAGTTTGCGGGGATTGCAGCCCTGGTCATCGCTGTGGGTCTTGTGGTCTACGAACAGAGTGTCCACAAGAGACAGCTCCAATGGATGAACGCAACCAACCAACAACCCATCGAAGACCACATGGTGCAACCGACTGAAGAGGACACCCTTCCCTCTTTAGTTCTAGCCGACCGTCTGGCAAACATATTACGGCGTGTTGAAGGTGAGCGTGTCAACATAGGGGTCGCGCGGCGGGACCGCTGCATTATGGAAATCTACTCAGACACGGACAAACTGTCATCGGTAGCCATTGTAGCATGTAACACCAACCCTGTGAGTGTCTCCGATGTACGAGGATTGTACAGCCTGATCGCAAATTCTGGTGCAGAGCACGGCCTTTTCTTTACCTATGGGACATTCACCCCACAGGCTCTCAAATGGGCCAAGGGGAAGGCTCTTTATCTGGTGGATGGAACCGGACTTAACCGGCTCATCGCCAGATATGAGGCTGATCAAAAACAATCCATTGCCACATCATAAGGAGAACGTATGAACAATCGTGAACGAGTCCACGCCATTCTTCACTACCAGGATTACGACCGGATGCCCGTCGTCCACTTCGGCTATTGGCGCGAGACGCTGGATAAGTGGGCCACTGAGGGGCACGTCACCGTCGAAGAGGCGCAGGCATGGGGCGATGGCAATCCCACGGATGCCGTTATCGCTGCGCGGCTCGGCTTTGACTTCAACTGGAGCACGTGCTACGGCCCCGCCACGCGCTTGCGTCCGCCGTTCGAGACAAAGGTGATCCGCGAGTTGCCCAATGGCGGGCGGCACATCCAGAATGACGAGGGCGTCATCATCCTGCAAAAAGATGACGCGATTTCCATTCCCCAGGAGATTGAACACTTGCTCAAGGATCGCGCCTCGTGGGAAGAGCATTACTTGCCCCGGCTACAGTATAGCGAGGAGCGCGTCACGCACGCCTGGGTCAACTGCGACGGCGTGATGGTGCGCTTCGACTGGGGCGGGCTGGACTATCTGCGACGCGGCGCGTGGCAGAATCCTTACGGCATCCATATCGGCAGCCTGTTCGGCGTCATCCGCGACTGGATTGGCATTGTGGGGCTGTCGTATATGCTGGCGGACGATCCCGATCTGCTGCAAGAAATCGTGGATGTCACCGCCGAGCTATGCTATCAGACGACAAAGACGACATTGGAGTTGGTGTGTCCCAATGGCGGCCCCGCGCCCTTCGACTTCGGGCACTTCTGGGAAGACATCTCCTTCAAAAGCGGGCCGCTCATCAGCCCGCGCGCGTTTCGCCGGATGACGGGCCACCACTACAAGCGCCTCACCGAACTGGTGAACAGCTACGGCATTGACATCGTCTCGCTCGACAGCGACGGCGACGTGACCAAACTCGTTCCCGTGTGGCTGGAGAACGGCGTCAACACGATGTTCCCCATCGAGGTGGGAACGTGGCGGTCGAGCATCGCGCCGTGGCGGGCGCAGTACGGGCGGGCGCTGCGCGGCGTCGGCGGGATGGATAAGGTCGTCTTCAGCCGCGACTACGCCGCCGTGGACGCCGAAATCGAGCGCCTCAAGCCGCTGGTTGACCTCGGCGGCTACATCCCCTGCCCCGATCACCGCCTCGCGCCGGATGCGAAGTGGGAGAATGTGCAGTACTATTGTGAGAGGATGCGCGCAGCGTTTGGTTAAACAACAAAGAAGAGGACAAAATGCACACAGTAGAATTGCAAGAAGAAATTTACAAGCTTTTGCAAGAGCCGTTTATGGGTGAACAGACATTCGATACTACAATACGAATGTTAATCGAAGCTGAGTATCTACGGCGCTTGAAACGATACCATTATCTCGATCAAACCCTTCGAGATAAGTATGGTATGGATTTCACGCAGTTTCATCAGCAAAAAATAGCCCAAAAACAAGGCTATACCTGGGAAGTGGAAAAAAGATGCGATGGATTGGGAAACCGCCATAGGTCATATTCAAACCCTGGAACGCAAATTAAAGCAACTCCATTAACGAGAACATGGATACTTTCTTTGACTTGCTGCAGGAAGCACAAAATGCCTTTGAGCGGGTATGATTTATTCAAGCCATCCAAGATATCGAACGCACTGATGCAACGCTCTCGTTACGCTTATATATCCGTGCAGATGTTTTTGTTCATGTGTTTTATGGGCAACTTTCAGACTCTTTGTACTTCGCGCTCATTGAACATGGTCGGCGCATCTTTGGCATAGATCGTGAAAGTGGAGAGTGGCATTTGCACCCTTATGATGCTCCCGAGAGACATTTACCATTCAGTGAAGGATTAGGACGAAAACCGCTCCTCAGTTTTCTGACGTTTGTTGAAGACCTTTTGTTGCAGCATGATCTGCTTTAACACAAGTCGCAAGGAGTAGGTGTTTTTGAAAGCGTCAATCGAAACTCTAGAAACACAATTGAACGATTTCAATGTCGCCGCACGCACTACCGCGCTGCGTGAGCTACTTGCTTTGGCCGCCCAGGGCGCAGTGGACATCGCGCCGCCCACCAACGTCGCCAATATGCACTGCCACACGTTCTTCTCGTACAACGCCTACGGTTACTCGCCGACGGCGCTGGCGTGGCTGGCGAAGAAGTCCGGCTATGCCTATATGGGCATTGTGGACTTCGACGTGTTGGATGGCGTGGAGGAGTTCCTCGCGGCCTGCGACCTTGCCGGTGTGCGCGGCAGCGCGGGGATGGAGACGCGCGTCTTCATCCCGGAGTTCGCCACGCGCGAGATCAACTCGCCGGGCGAGCCGGGGATTTTCTATCACATGGGCATTGGGTTTACGACAAGCACGTCGCCGGTTGAGATCAAGCTACTTTTGGATAATTTGCGCGCGCGGGCCGAGGGACGCAATCGCGATGTGGCAGCACGCGTCAACGCCTACCTTGATCCGGTGGTCATCGACTACGACCGCGACGTGCTGCCCCTCACCCCGGCGGGCAACGCCACCGAACGGCACATGGTCGTCGCGTACCTGGAAGCGGCCAAACGGACGGTCTCCGATCCGGCAGCCTTCTGGGCGGAGAAGCTGCATACCTCCCGCACCGAGATCGATGCAATCCTGCACAACGGCCCCAAAATCCAAAACCTGGTGCGCTCCAAGCTGATGAAGCGCGGCGGCGTAGGCTACGTGCGACCATCGCCGGAGATGTTCCCCTCGGTGGAGGAAGTCAATCGCGTCATCACAGCCTGCGGCGCGCTGCCCTGTGCGACCTGGCTCGACGGGACATCGGCGGGAGAACAAGCCGAAGCAGAGCTGTTGGATTTGCTCATCGGCAAGGGCGTCGTCGCGCTCAACATCATCCCTGACCGCAACTGGAACATTGCTGACCCGGAAACGAAGCGCGTCAAGTTGCAAAAGTTGTATGAGATCGTGGAACTGGCGCAGCGCCTCGACCTGCCGCTCAACGTCGGTACAGAGATGAACGCGCCGGGCAACCGGCTGGTGGACGATTTCGCCGCGCCGGAGTTAGCGCCGGTGCGCGCGGCGTTGATGGACGGCGCGGCCTTCATCTATGGGCATACTGTGATGCAACGTGCGCTCGGACTGGGGTATGGAAGCGAGTGGGCGAGAGAGCATCTGGCTACACGCAAGGCGCGCAACGAATTTTATACCCGGATCGGCCAACACATCACGGCGGGGGAGACGGCGTTGAACGCTCTGCGCCGCTTCACAACTGCCGTAACACCGGCGACCATTTTGCGTGCTGTTGGTCAGACATAAGACAAGTTGGCAAGTCGGATCCCTATGCAGCGCAATTTTTTCAGGAGAGTCTATGTCTAGCGAATCCCTGCCGCTCAACATTCTGATTGTTGATGACGAGCCACAAAACCTGCGCTTGCTCGTGCAGTTGCTCACGTTCTATGATTATCAGGTACGGGCGGTCAATAGCGGCCGGTTGGCGCTTCAATCGGCGCGCCTTGAACCTCCGGCGCTCATTTTGCTCGATGTGATGATGCCGGAGATGGATGGGTATGAAACCTGTACGCAACTCAAGGCCGATCCCAATACTAAAGATATTCCGGTGATCTTCCTCAGCGCGTTGGATACCCTACAAGATAAAGTGGCAGCGTTCCAGGCTGGCGGGGTAGACTACATCATCAAACCCTTTCAGGCTGAAGAAGTCCTGGCGCGCATCGCCACCCATCTCCAATTGCGCGAAGCACAACGCCAACTGCAAGCCCAAAATGCGCGGCTGGAACAAGAAATTGCCGAACGCCAACGCATCGCCGCTCATCTGCGCCTGCTACGCGAGTTGGATATGGCTATTCTAGGGGCGCCGACGCCTGAATCCATCGCTGCTATCGCGGCTACTCACCTGCGCCAGGCTTTGAACTGCCAACGGGTCACCATCCTCGAATATCGCACCGACTATCGCCCGAAAATCCTCGTGGTTGAAGCCGTCGGTAGTCTGGGGGCTAACTCCCTGTGGGATAAAACACAAGATCCTGTGGACATTCAGAACCTTGACCGCCGGCAAGTCATTTCCGATCTCGCCGCAATTTCGCCCCGCACGCCCTTTCAGGAGAAATTATACGCCGCCGGGACGCGCGCCTATGTCTCGATTCCGTTGCCGTTCCAACAACAAATCATTGGGGCGCTACAGTTGGAAACCGACCAGCCGCGTACCTTTGCCGATGAACACATCGAGCTGGCTACACAAGTCGCCGTCACCCTGGCAATCGGTCTGCACCAGGCGCGTCTATCGCTGGACTTGCAACAGGAGGTGGCCGAACACAAGCGCGCGCAACGGGCGCTTGAGGAACGGGCGCAGGAACTCGAAGCCAGCAACGCGGAGTTGGACGCTTTTGCGCATACCGTCGCCCACGACTTGAGAAATCCATTGACCGCCCTGATTGGGTTCGCGCAATTGTTGAATGAGTATGGGAGTCAGTGGTCGCCGGAGAAAACCGCACAGAGTACGCATTGGATTATCCAGGCGGGGGAAAAAATCGCCAGCATCATCAACGAGTTATTGTTGTTGGCGAGTGTGCGCAAGTCAGAATCGGTGCCACGCACGCCATTGGATATGGGCGTGATTGTGGCTGAGGCGCAATTGCGCCTGGAGGGGCTATTCACTGCCGCCAGCGCGACTTTGATTCTGCCAGAAGTATGGCCCACAGCGATAGGCTACGCCCCCTGGGTCGAGGAAGTGTGGGTCAACTACTTGAGCAACGCGGCCAAATACGGCGGGCGGCCCGAAGAAAATGTGTCGCCACAGATCCGTGTCGGTTGTGATGCGCTCGTTAACGGGATGGTGCGTTGTTGGGTGCAGGACAATGGGTTAGGCATCCCCCCCGAACAACAAACGCAACTGTTTACCCAATTTACCCGCTTGCACCAAACCAAAGTGGAAGGGTATGGACTGGGCCTCTCCATCGTCCAGCGCATCGTGACGCGCCTGGGCGGGCGGGTCGGCGTGGAAAGCGCCGGGCCGGAGACCGGCTGCACGTTCTACTTCACATTGCCCAGTGCGTCGGAGGAATGATCAGGATATGGTTGGCCTCTACTTGACGCCCTCGGCGATTAGCTATTTGACCCAGACCATCCTGGCGCTGGCGATTACTGGCTACTTCTTCTACCGGGCAGTGCAGGCCCCGCAGCATCGTCAAGAATCCTACCAAGTGCTCCTGCTCGGTTTTTTTGCTGCGATTACCGGGTTTAGTTTGCTGCTCCTGGCCGAAGCATCGTTGCCGCGCGGCTTCGACTTTTACGCTATTTTCCCCCAAACGACCGTCGTCGGGCTAGGGGTGGTGGCGTTGCTCCAGTTCGCCTATCGCTTCCCAACGCAGTCGCCGCGCCACAAATGGGAAGCGCGCGTGGTATTGGTGTTGAGCAGTGCATACGTACTCTGGGAATTCGCCTTCACCTTGCATCGCTTTCGCCTGCTGCGGATGGGTCAGGCCATTTACCGGCCCGAATTTGCCGATATTCCCATAGCGCTGGCTTTTCTGTGGGGGCCGCTGGTCTTTCTACGCCAGGCGATGCGTGTTTCCGCCGAGAGCCTTAAAAGCGCCGCCGGCAAGAAGATGTTTCCTTTGTGGCATCTGTGGCATCCCCAGGGACGTGATGCGCGCGTCGCCCGTGCGCTGGCTTTGATCTACATGATTCCCTTCATCCTGAGCCTGAGCAATCTCCTGGCCACCTACCACATTGTTTCCCGAACGTACTATCACGCCAGTCTTTCCGTAGGTATCCTCGTCGCGCTGACTGCTTTTACGATAGTCTATCTCGACTATCGCCCGGAAACAACCTCGTTCGTCGTCAAATTGGTCAGCGTCACCCTGATGGTGCTGTTGGCTGCGTTAGGCACCGTCGGGTGGGTGATCGCGCCGCGCTACGCGGCTTCGTATCATCCCGTTCTGCCAGACCACCGCACGCTGCGCTTCACCCCCAACGCGCGCGGCGGCTATGCCGTGACGCAGCAGCCCTTCTACTTCGAAAGCGATCTCGGCGACGTTCTGAACCTCACCGAGGGCGCCGACAGATGGGGCGTCAATCTGAATTTTACGTTTGCTTTTCCTTTTTACGGAAAAACTTATCGCGAGCTATACGTCTCTGGCGATGGCGTCATCAGCCTGGGCGAAAACATCCGCTACTCCTATATGAATTATCACTATGGCGGCGGCATCCCCGTGATTGCGCCGCTGTTCCTCGATTTGAACCCGGAAAGTGCGCCCGGCGGTGTGTTTGCCCGGCATGATGGGGAACGGCTGATTCTGACCTGGTATGAAGTCCCTTCATTCTACGACGCCAAAGCGCTTTACACCTTTCAGGTCATCCTTTACCGCAGCGGCGTATTCGACATCACCTACAAAGAACTGCCGGCTCAGGCGATTTATCAGCCTAACCAAGACGCCGGCATCACGCCCTGGATAGCCGGCGCGATGCCGGCCGGCATCGAGACCTGGCCGGTCCACGCTGACTTTGCTGCCTTGCCCATAGAGGGAGATGCGCGTGGTCTGGCCCAGGATTACCAACTGGAATATCGCCAGTATCTCCACGATTTCCTTGCCCCGTTGGCTTACTTGATCATCGGAGTCAGCCTGTTGGCGATTGTGGGGTTTCCGCTGCTGTTCTACGCCAATCTGGTCAGACCGCTCAACGTCCTGCTGAAGGGTGTCAGGCAGTTGAATGCCGGACGCTACGATCTGGAACTTGCCGTCCAGTACCCCGATGAAATCGGCTCTCTGACCCAATCGTTCAATGCCCTGGCCGCGCAACTGGGCGCGCTTATCGAGGGACTGGAGATGCGCATCGCTGAACGCACGCAGGCGTTGAGCGATAATGAAGCGCGGATGCGGCAAATCACCACCGCTATGCGCCAGGCCGTCTGGCTGCGCGATATCCATACACTTGAGGTGCTGTACGTGAATCCAGCCTACGAGGACATCACCGGGTACACGTGCGAGAGCCTGATCCGCGATCCGGTTTCGCTGTTCCAGGTGATTCATCCAGAGGATGCCAGCCGGGTTATGGAGGCGATTCAAAGAGAATATGAGGGGCAGCCCTTCGATGAAAAATATCGTATTGTCCGGGCGGATGGCGAAGTCCGCTGGGTGTGGGATCGCACGTATCCCATCAAAAACGAAGCGGGCGAGGTTTATCGCGTGCTGGCGGTTGTCGAAGACATCACCGAGCGCAAGTCCATGGAGGAGGCGCTACAACAGGCCAAGGAAGCCGCCGAGGCTGCCAACCGCGCCAAGAGCACGTTCCTGGCCAATATGAGCCACGAATTGCGCACGCCCCTGACCGCCATCCTGGGATTTGCTGAACTGTTGTCGCACGACGCGCAACTCAACGCGCGCCAACGCGAGAATCTGGAAATCATCCATCGCAGCGGCGAGCACCTGCTGGCCTTGCTCAACGATGTCCTGGACTTATCCAAGATCGAAGTCGGGCGGATGGAGTTACAACCCGAAGTCTTTGATCTGCACGATATGCTGCTCGGTCTGGGTGAAATGTTCAGCCTGCGCGCCGAACAAAAGGGGTTGACGCTCATTTTCGATTTGGCGCCGGCCGTGCCGCGTATTGTCCGCGCTGATGCGAGTAAGCTGCGCCAAATCCTGATCAACCTGCTCGGCAACGCGCTGAAATTCACGCCAACCGGTAGCATCACCATGCACGTGGAAACAAAAACTGCGCCAGCTTCACCGCAATCAGCAGCGTCAAGTTCGGAATCTGCTCTCTGGCTACACTTTGCGATCAAAGACACCGGCGTCGGCATCGCTCCCGAAGAACTGGAAGAGGTTTTCCAAACTTTTGTGCAGACCGAGAGCGGCAGACGGTCGCACCAGGGTACGGGCCTGGGGCTGCCCCTCAGTCGAGAATATGCGCGTTTGATGGGCGGCGACCTCACCGTAGAGAGCAAGCCCGGCGCAGGATCGTGTTTCCAGTTCGACATTCGCGCCGAGTTGCCTGGCTCAGCCGAAGTTGAAACGCTGGTCGCGTCTAAAACATCGCGTCACGCTATCAAGATAGACCCCACCCAGCCTATGCCAGAAGGCGGCGCCTATCGCATCTTGATCGTGGATGATGCCACAGCCAGTCGGCGCTTGCTGCGTTATTTGCTGCATCCTTTGGGACTGGCGGTGCGAACTGCGTTGAATGGGGAGGAGGCGCTCGAAATCTGGCAAACCTGGCAACCGCACTTGATCTTTATGGATATAAGGTTGCCCGGCATGGATGGACACGCGATCGTAAAACACATCCGTACGCATACCGCTGCGCCCACTGGCGACGCGGCGCCGCCACGTCAGTCTCCCATCATCATCGCCCTCACTGCCAGCGCCTTTGAGGATGACCGCGAAGCTATTCTGGCCGAGGGCTGCGACGATTTTATCAGCAAGCCCTACCGCGAGGCGACGATCTTCGAGGCCCTGCATCGTCATCTTGGCATCCGCTTGATCTATGCAGACCAACCTGATGCCACCACACCCCAGAGAGAAGCTATACCGCAAGAAGTGCTCAGAGCGCAAGCGCAGAGCCTACCACCGCAATGGAAGGCGGAAATGCGCCAGGCTGTTTTGGTGGGGGATGTCGAACACTTGAATGCTCTGATCGCCCAGATACGAGAGGCAACTCCGCCATTGGCTATGCGTTTGGCAGGATGTGTCTACAATTTTGCGTATCATCAGATTCAGCAGTTGATTAAGCCAGAAGGAGAATGAGATGGCGTTACAGACCGCACACGCAGACATTCTGATTGTGGATGATACGCCGGATAACTTGCGTTTACTTACCCAAATCCTTACGCTCAAAGGGTATAAGGTGCGCGCCGTATCCAGCGGGGAACAAGCGCTTATCGCCGCCACAACGGCGCCACCCGATTTGATTTTGTTGGACATTATGATGCCCGGCATGGATGGTTATACGGTGTGCGAACGTCTCAAAGCCAGGCCAGAGACGACGAAAATTCCCGTAATCTTCGTCAGCGCGCTCAACGAAGCACTGGATAAGGTCAAAGCCTTCGCTGCGGGGGGCGTGGATTATCTGACCAAGCCCTTTCAGGTGGAGGAAGTCTTAGCGCGGGTGGGCGTCCATCTTACGTTACGCGCCTTGCAAATTCAGCTTGAAGAAGCCAACGCCCAATTGGCCGCTCAAAACGCGGAACTACAACAGCGCAACGCCGAACTCGAAGAGGCACTATCCGCCATCAAAACGCTCAGCGGCCTGGTGCCCATCTGCGCGTGGTGTGGGCGTAAGATTCAGGATACGCAAGGAAACTGGATCAAGGTCGAGAACTACATCGAAGCCCATTCCCAGGCCACATTTACCCACGGCATCTGCCCGGACTGTCTGGAAAAGTGGAAATCATAACGGAGGAAGAACCCATGAAAACATCTCGCGGTGCGAAAACAATCGTCTATCCCACGCCCGTCTTCATCGTCGGCACCTACGACGACGCGGGCAAGCCCAATCTGATGGCAGCGGCCTGGGGCGGCATCTGCTGCTCACGACCGCCGTGCGTCTCGGTCTCGCTGCGCAAAGCAACGTACACCTACGGCAACATCGTCGCGCGCGGCGCGTTCACCGTCAACATCGCCTCGGAGCAGTACGTCAAGGAGGCCGACTACATGGGCCTGGTTTCCGGGCGCGACGTGGACAAGTTCGCCGCCGCTGGCCTCACGCCGGTCAAGAGCGACCTGGTGGATGCGCCCTACGTCGCCGAATTCCCGATGGCGTTGGAATGTAAGCTGCTGCACACGCTCGAAATCGGCCTGCACACCCTCTTCGTCGGCGAAATCCTCGACATCAAGGCCGACGCGGATGCCTTCGACGCCGACGGCAAGCTTTCCGTCCAGAAAATCCGCCCCATCCTCTGGGCGCCGGACGACGGCGGGTATTACGGCGTGGGCGAATACCTGGGGCCGGCATTTGAAGTCGGCAATGCCATCAAGGGGAAATAGAGGTTTTCAATTTTAACCGCAGATCACGCAAATCTTCGCTAATTTTTTATCAGATTCGCGTAGATCAGCGAGATTCGCGGTTACCTTTTAGGAGAAAACAATGCCTATCATCGAGCCTGAATTTATGGAACTAACCCAAGACTTGGACGTGGCGGCGTTCTGGGAGGAAAATGCCCGCTGCCAAAGATTCACCACCGACAAACCGCGCTGCGCGCTGTCGTTTTCGCCGGACGATCACTGGATCTTCGAGTTCGAGAACGTTCCCTCGACGCTGCGCTACTATCACGACACCGCCTATCGCAACGCATTGCACAAGGAGGTCAATGCCGTCACCCAAGAATACGTGGGCCGCGCCTTCTTCAACGAGGACACCTGGGAAAACGAGCCGCACCGCATCGAAAACCTCTTCGATTGTGTCTTCACCTACTACGAGGGTGGCACCCCCTGGCTCACCGCCGTCAACCAGGGTGATGGACCGGAAGACGCTGCCGCCTTCGCGCGCATCCTCGACAAGGCTGAAGCCACCGACATCCGCGCGTGGGCCTTGCCGGCGCCGTATCTGGCGGAATGGGAAGCGCGCAAGGCCGCCGGAAAACCCCTGCCCAAGTTGGGCACGGGCAGTCGCGGCCCGGCGACGATTATGACGTCCGTGCTCAAGCCGGAGACCGTCTTCTACTGGATTTACGACTATCCCGACCTGATGCGCCACTTCCGCGATATTCTGGCGGAGAAAATGGTCGAGTTCAACACCGTGCTGCGCGAATTCAGCGGCAACGACGAACCGGGCTGGTGGATCACCGACGACAACTGCGCGCTCTTCAACAAAAAGCTCTACCGCGAATACTGCTTCCCCGTGCTCAAGCGCGTGCTCGAAGCTATGGCCCCTGGCGACGCCCGCCGCTACCAGCACTCCGACAGCGCGATGGGCCACCTGTTGGAGATGCAGTACGAACTCGGCATTCGCGCCGTCAACTACGGCCCCACCGTGGACGCCGCCCTCATCCGCGAGAAAATGCCCGACGCCTACATCCACGGCCAACTGCCGCCGATGCTCCTGCGCAACGGCAGCTCAGAGGAGATTCGCCAGCACGTCATCAGCGACTTCAAGAAAGCCGGCGCCACTGGCGGCCTCGAAATCGCCACCGCTGGCTCCACCCCCGCCGGCGTCGGTGTGGGCCGCATGCGCTGGCTGATGCAGGTGGTGCAGGAAGAGTGCCGGTACTAAATCATGAATCATGATTCGTGATTCATGATTCATGATTCATGATTCGCTATGTGGGAGGACTTTATGACGATCAACATTCGCTTTACCGAATCGGATTGGGAGCGCATTGCGCGGGACTGGAATGCGTGGTGGGCCGGAGAACTGGAACGGCCGCTGGTGGTACTGGAAACCGTGGACCCGGTCGAGGCTGACTGGTCGCAATTCAGCAAATATGGCCTGGATACGCCCGTGGACGAGATTCTTGACAACTGGGAGCGCATCCTCGAAGCCACACACTGGCTCGGCGACGCCTTCCCCAAGTGGTGGGTGAACTACGGCCCCGGCACCATGGCCGCGTTTCTGGGATCGCGCGTCTCGTGGACGCCGGATACGACCTGGTTCTGGCCGCTCGAAGGCGTGGACAGCCTGGCCGACATCCACTTGCGCTACAATCCCGACAATCCCTGGTGGCGGTGCGTGCTGGAGGTGACGCAGCGCGCCGTCGAGCGTTGGGGCGACCGCGTCCTCGTCGGCATCACCGACATCGGCGGCAACCTGGATATCCTCGCCAGCCTGCGCAGCTCGGAGAAGCTATTGCTCGACCTCACCGACGCGCCGGAGGAAGTAGACCGGCTCGTGAGCGAGATCACCCCGCTCTGGCTGCGCTACTACGACGAACTTTACGCCATCACCAGCGCCGTCGGGCGCGGCAATGCCTGCTGGGGGCCGTGCTGGTCGCCGGGCAAGGGCTACATGCTGCAATCGGACTTCTCGTATATGATCTCGCCGCGCATGTTCAAACGCTTCGTCCTGCCCGACCTTGTCGCATGCTGCGATCACCTGGACTACGGCTTTTATCACCTCGACGGCAAGGGCGAAATCCCGCACCTGGACTACCTGCTCGGCATCGAGCGACTGCGCGGCATCCAATGGCAGCCCGGCGACGGCCAACCGCTCGCCGACGGCTGGCTCCCGCTCCTCCAACGCATCCGCGACGGCGGCAAACTGTGCCAGATCTACGTGGACTGCAAGGGCGCGCTCGCCGTCCAGAAAGAACTCGGTGGCAAGGGGTTCTTGATGCATATCATCAATGAGCGGTTGACGGTGGAGGAAGGGAAAGCGTTTTTGAAAGAATTGCACGGAAGTAACCCGTAGGAGGCGAAATGTTTCAAATGTCGTTTGATGAATCTTTAAGTGTTGCCGCTGAAGATATCGCGTTTGAGCTTCGCGGGTATACTCAGGTCGAATGGTCAGATTTCGTGCTTAATCCTCGACGCCTGCGCGGCAGTGATTTTCTGATGCGTTGGTCGCAGGGCGTATGGAGCGAGGAACGAATTATCCAGGCCGTGAATGAAACTGCCGAATTCTTTGCTATCCCCTATGGTCCCAGTGGTACGGCGCCTGCTGACAGTGTTCGAGATTATGAACTATATTTTGAACGACTTGAGGCGGTAGGTCTGGGCATAATAAAACGCCCGGATCTATTGGTTTTCAGAAAAGCAGATCAGCAAACGATTATGGGTTTGATTGAGCATCTGGGAGGGGTTTCTGAATTGCCCTTCACGGCTGAGGATAACATCAGCATCCAGACAATCCTCGCCAAAGCCATTCTTGCGGTGGAATGTGAAAACAGCCTATGGAAAGCATCGCTTATGCCAGACTTCAAAGCTGAGCTGAAACCCCAAAAAAGATTGGGCGGCAAACCGGGTTTGAAGAAAAATGCTGTTCTGCCCACGGTTATTTTAAAGGAAGAGGATCGGGAGCCTTTGCAATCATGGCAAAATAATCAAGGGGTTGCCATTCATATATGGCATGTTTTCTTCGATATGGCGTATGGAATTGCTTTGGACCAAGCGCAAAGGTTAATTAACGAGGGTTACATTTTACCAACTGAACAGGTCTTCCAAGCTCCTGGTGGAGCGACAACAAAGAAATCGCTCTACAAGATTTATTATCAATACGCCTATCCTCTCGGTGCTGCTATAGAATCTCCTGAGTTAATAGCAAAGTTTATTGAAGACAAAAACGGCCACATTTTGCCCTACGTTCACTTTGCAGGCGGTAAGATGATGTTACGCGATGAAGCATTATGCGTTTTAAGGAACATGGCTGATGCAAAAGCATAGTTCTTACAAAATTCCAGCCGCAGGTACCGCCA
Organism: Anaerolineae bacterium; assembly: GCA_035420085.1. Classification (GTDB taxonomy): domain Bacteria; phylum Chloroflexota; class Anaerolineae; order B4-G1; family SLSP01; genus DSWT01. The sequence goes on along the minus strand of DAOLUH010000015.1, from coordinate 31,249 downwards.
GAGAAAAACTACGCCAGAAGGGACAATTTTGGACGCCTGAGTGGATCGCCGAGGCTATGGTCGAATATGTATTGTCTGACAAAGGCGGGGCATTATTTGACCCGGCGGTAGGCGCAGGAGCATTCTTGCGAGCCGCAAAGGTCATAGCCAGCGAGAAAGGATTGCCTGTTACCTTGTCCGGGATGGATATTGATCCCGGCGCGTTAGCGTTAGCTCTTGAGCAGGGTTTAACAGCCAACGACCTTGCTAATATTACTATTGGCGATTTTGTTTTTCAGCCTCCACAGCAAGAGCAAGCGGCGATTGTCGCTAACCCTCCATATATTCGTCATCATCGCTTAACTGTTGAAACGAAAACGGCGCTCAAGCGTTTAAGTCTGCAAACCATTGGAAAAAGCCTGGACGGTCGCGCTGGCTTACATGTCTATTTCTTGATTCGCGCGCTCACATTGCTGGAAGACCAGGGGTGCTTAGCCTTCATTTTGCCGGCTGATGTATGTGAGGGTAAATTTGCACCTGACCTATGGCGCTGGATTTCAACTCACTATGCGTTGGATGCTGTTATCGCTTTCACGCCGGCAGCATCTCCTTTCCCAGAAGTAGATACAAATCCACTTATCTTCTTCATCCGCAATTCACCGCCAACAGAGCAGTTCTTATGGGCCACATGCGAAGAAGCGCAAACGGAAACGCTCAAGATGTGGGTTCGTTCAGGCTTCACAGCGATACCGGCGCATGGACTTACTGTTACGGCGCGCTTTCTATCCGAAGGTCTGCGCACCGGTTTATCAAGACCGCCAAACATGAGAGGAAAGAGTCAATATATCCTGGGGGATTTTGCACAAATTGTTCGTGGTGTGGCAACCGGCGCCAACGATTTCTTTTTTTTGACGGCTGAACAGGTTAAACAAACCGGCATTCCAGACGTTTACTTTACAAGAGCCATCGGACGAACCAGAGATGCGCTCACCGATGAAATCACACAAGCAACCCTGGATTGTCTTGAAAGCAAAGGACGCCCCACTTTTTTGTTGGCTTTGAAAGGAGAACCGTTTGAAAGCTATCCCGAAAGCTTACAAAGTTATCTCAAAAAGGGCGAATGCCTCGGACTGCCGCAAAGACCACTGATCTCACAACGCAAGCCGTGGTACAAGACTGAATTGCGCTGCACCCCACCTTTTTTGTTTGCCTATCTAGGGCGCCGAAATTCAAGATTTATCCGCAACACAGCCGGGGTTATTCCATTGACCAGTTTTCTCTGCGTCTATCCGCACAATAAAGATGCCGACTCTATCGAACACCTCTGGAAAATTTTGAGTCATCCCGATACCATAGCCAATCTCTCCATAATCGGGAAATCATACGGCGGCGGCGCTATCAAAGTGGAACCACGTTCCTTAGAAAAATTGCCTATCCCTGAGAGTTTAGTCGATCTGCCGCCTGCACAAGGCCAAATGCGATTATTTGAAAGCCAGCCAGCTTACAAATCTTGACTTTGGATGAAATTTTTCTCATCACCAGGAATACAAGGAGTAAAACTTTATGATTGACAAACTCACCCAATACCAACGCGCCGACATCCCCCTACCAGCGACGAACCGCTTGTGGCCGCTCTACGGCGCGGGATTCGAAAACCTCGGCGTGGACGGCAAACCGATCACCATCCCTATGCCCACCTACGGCCCGGATGAGCTGCTGATCCGCCACGACGCCTGCGGGCACTGCTTCTCCGACATCAAGGTGATCTACGCCGGGCAGAATCATCCGCGCATCCATCGCAACATGCGCGAGCGGCCCGTCGTGCTTGGCCACGAGGTCAGCATCACCGTCGTCGGCGTGGGCGCGGCGCTGCGCGACCAGTACAAGGTCGGCGACCGCTTCATCGTCCAGGCGGACATTTTCTATCACGGGCAAAATTGCTCTTACGGCTACGAGATTGACGGCGGGCTTTCGGAATATACCGTGATTGACCAGCGCGTGCTCAACGGCGACCACGGCAACTACCTCATCCCCATTCGCCACGCCGAAACCGGCTACGCCGAAGCCGCGCTGACCGAACCGTGGGCGTGCGTCATCGCCGCGTACCAACTGCGCTACCGTACCGCGCCCCGCGCTGGCGGGACGATGTGGATCATCGGGACGGAGCGCGCCAAAGAGATGTATACCTTCAGCCAGGGCTTCGACGAGGCCGCACACCCGGCCAAACTGCTGCTCACGAACGTGCCTGCGCCGTTTGTCGCGTGGCTCCGCGAGCGTGCCGCGCACCTTGGCATCGCCGTGGAAGACGTCCCCGAACTGCCCGACCCGGCGACCGTCGAAACCGACGACGCGCCCGTTTCTCCGGCGGAGACAACCGGCGGCAGCGGCAAAGGCGTGGACGACATCATCCTCCTGGGCGCGGACCCCGACCTCATCGAGCGCGCCAGCCCCAACCTGGCGAGTTATGGCATTATGGCGCTATTGGACGACGCGCCGATGTCCCGCAAGGTCAAGCTGGACGTGGGCCGCATCCACTACAACCGCTGGCTCTACGTCGGCGGCGCCAGCCCAGACATCGCCAAAGCCTACAGCGATATACCGGCGCGCTCGACGCTCAAGCCGGGCGGGCGCGCATGGTTCGTCGGCGCGGGCGGCCCCATGGGGCGGATGCACGTCCAGGCGGCGATTCAGGCGGAAAACAGCCCGGCGGTCATCGTCTGCACCGATGTCAGCGACGTGCGGCTCGATGATCTCTGCACCAGCTTCAGCCTGGAAGCCAAAAGCAAGGGTATCGAATTTATCTGCTTGAATCCGATGAATAAGGAAGCCTATACAGCGGCGATGGCGTCGTTCAAGGGAACTGGCTTCGACGACATCATCGTCCTTGCGCCGGTCACGCCCGTCATCGCCGACGCGGCAACCTATCTGGCCCCCAAAGGTGTGATGAACATCTTTGCGGGCGTCCCGCGCGGCAAGTACGCCGATATTGACCTGAGCGACGCCTACCTCAAGCAGGCGCGCGTCATCGGGCACTCCGCCTCCACTATCGAGAACATGCGCTTTATGCTGGAACAGGCGGAGACTGGACAACTCTCGCCCAATCGCTCCGTCGCCGCCATTGGTTCGCTGGAAGCGGCTTACGACGGCCTCAAAGCTGTGGACGAGACGCGCTTCCCCGGCAAGATCGTCATCTACCCGCACATCAAGCCGCTGCCCCTCACCGCGCTAACCGACCTGAAGGACGTGCTGCCCACCGTCGCCGCCAAACTCAAGGACGGGCGCGAATGGACGACAGAGGCCGAAGCAGAACTGCTGCGGGTGATGCTCCCATGACACGCGCCCGCATTGCCACCGTCTGCCAGAATGAAGAGTATTACCCGACCATCGAGGAAAACCGCGCGCACATTTTACACTTGCTCGATCTGGCCCTGGCGCAGCGGCCTGACCTGGTCTGCTTGCCGGAAACCTTCACCACCGCTGGCGTGCTCGGCCCGGAAGCAAATCTGGCCGAACCGGTTCCCGGCCCCACCACCGACCTCATCGCCAAACGCGCCAGGGAACATCACAGCTACGTGATCTGCCCAATCAAGACGCAGCGCGATGGCATCCACTGGAACTCGGCGATACTCATCGGGCGGCAGGGCGAAATCGTGGGCATCTACGATAAAGTGCATCCTGTCACCACCTCGGCGGATTACACCGTGATGGAAAATGGCCTCAGGCCAGGCAGCGATCCGCCGGTGTTCGACCTTGACTTCGGGCGCATCGGTATTCAAATCTGCTTCGATGCCGGCTTCCCTGAAACCTGGCAGATGTTGGCGAACAAAGGCGCGCGGCTAATTTTCTGGCCGTCGGCGTACAATGGCGGCTTTCCGCTTCAGGTCTATGCCTACCTGCATCACGTGTACGTCGTGTCGTCTGTAGCGCAGGAGAGTTCGCGCATCATTGATCCCCTCGGTCGCATCCTGGCGGCGACCGATCCGCACGTCAACGTCATCGTCCGCGACATCAACCCGGATTTCTGCGTCTGCCACTACGATTTCAACTACAGCATCCCCGATCTGATTATGGCGCAGTATGGCGACCGGGTGACAATTCGCTCTGACTTCGACAGCGGGCACTTCCTCGTCGAACCCAACGATGACGCCATTACCATCGCGCACTTGCAGCAGGAATTCGGCTTCGAGTCCACCGGCCTGTATCACCAACGTCACCGCGACGCCTACACACTGCTCCGCGAAGGAAAAACGTCGCCGCCCCAAACCGCCCTGCACGGCAACCGCCCGGAGTATGCGAAGTGGTGAGAATCAGCGAATCGGCGAATGGGCGAATCGGCGAATGAGCGAATGAGCGAATGAAGACCCATAACCCACAACTCATAACTCACAACCCTCCACTCTTGATGACCTCCGAGCCAGGATCGTTCGCGCGGGCGACGATTGTGGAACGCAAGCCGGAGATCATCCGGCGCGTTCTGGCCGATAACGTTTATCCGCCGGAGATTGTGGCGGCGCTCGAAGCGTTCCGGGATGAAATCGCGTCCGGCGTGATGACACCGTTGACCGAGGACGCGCCGGACGTGGAGTTCTGGAATGCGCAGCAGGCGCAGTATGCGGGCAAGACGTGGCTGGAAGTCCCCTGGTACTTCGCCGAGACGTACTTCTACCGGCGGCTGCTCGAAGCCGTGCGCTACTTCCAGCCGGGGCCGTGGCAGCGCGTAGACCCTTTCGCGCCGCAGAAACGCGAACAGGAAGCCGCCGCCATCGCGCAACTGGCGACCGTATGGGCGGCTATCGAGCAATTGCCACCGGACGAGCGGTTCGTGCTGCTGTTGCACTCCGCCCTGTGGGGCAACCGCGCCGACCTGAGCAACTTAACCGTCAAGGAGAGCGCGCATCGCGGGTTGGCAGCCCATACCGAGCGTGAGAATCTGTTGATTGACGATACTGAGGCGGTGTTGGCATTTTTCTGTCAACGGATTGAACGGATGAAACGGATGTCTCTCCATAATCCATTAAAATCCGTTCAATCCGTTGACAAAATAGTTTTTATCAATGACAACGTCGGCGCGGACAGCCTCTTCGACCTGGCGCTGGCGGATTTCCTGCTCACGCAAGGCTGGGCGCAGCGCGTCGTCTTCTACCTCAAGAACCAGCCCTTCTTCGTCTCCGACGCAATGCCAGAGGATATCGAACTCGTCATCCACCAACTCCAAAATGCTCAAGAATCTACCGTCGCCGCATTAGGACATCGCCTGCACAACGCCCTACTCCCTACTTCTTACTCCCTACTCCTTACCACCGATCCCTTCTGGACAAGCTGTCTATCCTTCCACCACCTACCGCCTGCTCTGCGCGATGACCTGGCACGCGCCGACCTGCGCATCCTCAAAGGCGACGTGAACTACCGCCGTCTGCTGGACGACCGCCACTGGCCCCACCACACGCCCATCACGCGCGCCGACGCTGCCTTCCCCCGCCCCTACCTGCTCCTCCGCACCCTCAAAGGCGAAATCATGGTCGGCTTGCAGCCAGGACAGGCAGAAAATATTACGCTTGAAGACCCAACCTGGCTTATCAATGGTAAAAGAGGGCTAATCCAATTCCCAAGAGATTAACCGCTGATTCGCGGTTAGAAAAATTGTAGAAGGCAGGCTATGAATAACTCTTTACAAGACAAAATTGCTATTGTTACGGGCGGGGCGCAGGGACTTGGCGCGGCGTTGTGCGAGCGGCTGGCGCGTGAGGGGGCGCACGTGATCGTCGCGGACTTGAATCTCGAAGGCGCCGAAGCTACCGCCGCCGCTATCGCTGCGCAGCACGATCGCCGCACGCTCGCCATTCAGGTGGATGTGACCGACGAAGCACAGGTCGCTGCTATGGTGGACCGCACGGTCGCGGAGTTCGGGCGGCTGGACATCGTCGTGTCCAATGCTGGCATCCTCATTTCCGGCGCAGCGGAGGAGTTCGACGTGAAGAAGTGGCAGGCTGTCATCAACGTCAACCTCGTCGGCTACTTTCTGGTCGCTAAACACGCTATCCGCGTGATGAGGCCCCACAAGAGTGGGGTTATCATCCAGATCAACTCCAAATCCGGCAAGAAAGGCAGCTACAAAAACTCGGCCTACGCCGCCTCGAAATTCGGCGGCATCGGGCTGACGCAGAGCCTGGCGCTGGAACTGGCCGAAGAGGGCATCCGCGTCAACGCGGTCTGCCCCGGCAACCTGCTCGATTCGCCGTTGTGGACGCAATCACTGTTCAAGCAATACGCGCGCAACCAGGGCATCACCGAAGAAGAAGTCCGCCAGAAATACATCGACCAGGTGCCGATGAAGCGCGGCTGCACCTACGCTGACGTGTGTAACGTCGTCGTCTTCCTGGCGTCCGACCAGGCCAGCTACATGACCGGCCAAGCCATCAACGTCACCGGCGGGCAGGAAATGCGGTAAAGAGATTTACCACGAATCCTCACGAATTTGCACTAATTTTTGCCTTTTCGTGGAGATTCGTGTCAATTCGTGGTTGATGCTAAAAGGAGGCTGTATGAAAGACAAGATAGAAGCTGCCCTGAGAAGCAGCAAAGCGGATTACACCGAGATCCGTCTGGAAGAGCGGGAGGCGACCTCGGTTTCGTACCGCGGCACCGACCTGGAGAATGCCAGCGCCATCATCGACGCGGGCGGCATCGTGCGCTGCATGTGCAAGGACGGCGGCTGGGGCGTCGCCACGTTCAACGACCGCGATGACTTGATCGCCAAAGTGGACCAGGCCTACCAGTGCGCCAAAGTCGTCCATGCCGCGGAACCCATCGAACTGGCGCCAATCCCGGTGGCCGACGATCACCTCACGGTGACGTTGAAACACGATTTCCGCGGCGTCTCACTGTCGGACAAGAAGGCGCTGATCGAAGGGTACAATGCCCTCGTGCGCGGCTACAGCGACAAGATCGTGGATACCATCGTGGGTTACAGCGATTCCTTCAGCCGCGTGCACTTCGCCAACTCTGAAGGTACGTGGATCGAGGAAGAACGTCCCGGACTCGGCCTGATTCTGGTCGCCATCGCCCGCGACGGCGATAACATTCAGCAAGCCATCGAGAGTTGCGCCGCGCAAGAGGGCTTCGATTTCGTCCAGAACCGCGAGGCGCTGGCGCAAACCGTCGCTCGCCGCGCCGTGGACTTGCTGAACGCCGAGACGGTCGTCGGCGGGCAGTACCCCATCGTCATCAACCCAATGCTCGGCGGCGTGTTCATCCACGAAGCGTTCGGTCACCTCTCCGAATCGGACTTCATCTACGAAAACCCCAAAGCGCGGGAGATGATGATCCTGGGACGGCGCTTCGGGCAGGACATCCTCAACGTCTTCGACGACGGTTCGCTCCCCGGCCTGCGCGGCACGCACAAGTACGACGACGAAGGTACGCCCACCCGGCGCAACGACCTCATCAAAAACGGCATCCTGGTGGGGCGGCTGCACTCTCGCGAGACGGCGGCCAAAATGGGCGAAAGCCCAACCGGCAATGCCCGCGCCATCAACTACCGCCACGCGCCGATTGTGCGGATGACCAACACGGCCATCGAGAACGGCACGACACCGTTCGAGGACTTGATCAAAGACATCAAACTGGGCATCTACGCCTGCGACGCCTATGGCGGCAACACCGAGCTGGAGAGCTTCTCGTTCAGCTCCGGCTACGCCTACATGATCCGCGACGGGCACATCGCCGAAATGGTCAAGGACGTGATCCTGGCAGGGAACCTGTTCACCACCCTGCTGAACATCGACGCCATTGGCAACGATTTCAAGTGGATTCAGGGAGCCGGCGGCTGCGGTAAAGGCGGACAATTCCCCCTGCCCGTCGCCTTCGGCGCGCCGCACGTGCGGATTCAGAACGTCGTGATTGGAGGGAAATAACCATGGACGTGTTAGCGCAACTCATCCCCCAAACGGAACAAGTCGAAGTGGTGCGCCTGAGCAATGAAACCACCACCGTCAACTTCGAATCCAACCAGTTGAAGACCAGCAAAGTCGAAGAAACCGCCGGTATCGCCGTGCGGGTCATCAAAGACGGGCGCTTGGGCTTTGCCGCGTCCAGCGATCTGACCGCGACGGATAAACTCGTTCGCAACACGCTGGAATCGGCGGCCTACGGCGATCCGGTGCCGCTCGTCTTTCCCGGTTCGCAACCCGGCTCCGACGTACGGACATTCGACACGACCATTGCCGACCTCCCGGTAACGCGCATGGTCGAGATTGGGCAGGAAGTCATCGCTTATCTGCGCGATATCGATCCTGACGTGCTGCTGAACGTCACCCTCAAACGCGGCATCAACCAGGTAACCATCCGCAACCAGGCCGGCGCGGACGTGGCCTTCAGACGCTCGCCGTTTTCCCTGCAGGTGGAAGTCAATCGCGTCAAGGGCGACGACATCCTCATTATGTTTGACATGCTCGGCGTGACCATCTGGGACGCCGACTATATGCTCCCTGTGCGGCGGCTCGGCGACAAGCTCCGCCAGGCGCAGCAAATCGGCACGCTCGCGCCAGGGCGAATGCCGGTGCTGTTCTCGCCGACCGGCACGTTAGTGCTCGGCCTGCCGCTCATGGAAGGCGTCGATGGCAAGAACGTCTACAAAGGCATCTCGCCAATGGCCGGCAAGGTGGGTGAGAAGCTGTTCGATGCGAAACTGACGCTGGTGGATGACGGCACCCTCGACGGTAAATTCGGCAGCGCGGCCTACGATGACGAAGGCGTGCCACACCGCCGCACCGTTCTCATCGGCAACGGCGTGCTCAACGGCTTCCTCTACGACCTCAAGACCGCCGCACAATCCGGCGTCGAATCCACCGGCAATGGCTCGCGTGGGTTGTTCAACCAACCCAGCCCGGCGCCCACGAACCTCATCATCGCGCCCGGCGAAACCCCGCTGGCCCATATGCTCGCCGGGATTGACGAAGGGCTGCTGGTGCAGGACGTGCTCGGCCTGGGACAGGGCAACGTGCTCTCCGGCGCATTCTCCAACCCCATCGCGCTCGGCTTCAAAATCGAGAAGGGCGAGATCGTGGGACGTGTCAAGGATGTCGCCATCGCGGGCAATGTTTACGAGGTGCTGCAAAACATCGCCGCTGTCAGCCGAGAAAACGACTGGATTTACAGCAACTTCAATGCGCCGTATATTTTGTTGGAGGAGATGAACGTCGCTGGCAAAGCATAAGGTGGTGACCAGAGATCGGGGATCATTAATACCAGGGGATGTGATTTGGGGTTCGTAGTAGGCGCTTCAGCACCCCAAAGGGCGCTCAAGCAGTTTCTACGAACCCGAATTTCGATCTACCGAATACGAATATAGGACTATCGGCACCGCCGAGCAGCCTTTGTCCAGTCGAGTGAAACAGGCGTCTAAACCAGATTGCGCACACTATGGCACTTTGGTTCTGCCTTTTCACGTCATCTGCATCATCGGCTTGGTTTGGTGCTGCTTCTCTGCTCTGCCCTATATATGAGATGGAGGTGCCTTCCTATGAAAAAGCTGTCTGGTGTCTTCTGGATTGTGATGACGTTGTTTGCGTTGAGTACGCTATTCCTCAAGACTGGCGAGACCAGGCTGCGCGCTGCCCCGGCGAACCCTGCAGCGCTGCTCTTCGGCAGTGGCAACCGTCTTGGCGCGCCGGGCGATACCGTACAAGCCCTGCTCTCCGCTGACCTGGATAACGATGGCGACAGCGATCTCGTCTCTGCTGGAGGCAAGATCAACAGTTGGGAAAATGACAAAGACCCACTCACGGGTCCGTGGACACTGTATACGCTCGGCTCACCCGGTGTAACCAGCTATGCACTCGTCGCCGGTGACTTCGATAACGATGGCGCGGTAGATATAGCATCGGGTAGCGCGTGGTTGACCGGCTACGAAGTTCAGGTTTGGCAAAACGACGGCACGCCCTTCGACGCGCTGTGGACTGCCAACGGCGTGGGCAACGCCGACACCGTGCTCGCGTTGGTTTCCGGCGACCTGGACAACGATGGCTACCTCGACCTGGTCTCCGGCGACGACGGCGCGGCGCTCATGGCCTGGCGCAACGATCACACACCCTTTGCCGGGACATGGACGTCGCTCTACATAGGCAGCGCGTCTACCGATGCCACAGCCCTCGCCATCGGCGATCTGGACAACGACGGCGACCTCGATCTCGTCTCCGGCAATGCGGCAAACCGCGTGCGGGCATGGGAAAACGACGGCACACCCTTTTCCGGCGCGTGGAGCCAATCCATCGTATTCACGACCACCGACGGCATCGAATCCCTGGCCCTCGCCGACGTGGATACCGATGGCGATCTGGACATCCTGGCCGGGTGCCGAACGGGCGAGACCTACGCACTGACCTCCTGGCAGAACAACGGCGACCCCTTCGCCGGAACGTGGACGCGCCACGACCTCGGCGATAAAGACCTGGGAACCGTCTACACGCTCGCCGCCGCCGACTTCGACGTGGATGGTGATTTCGACCTCGCGTCCGGCGCGCAGATGAACGCCGCTTTCGCCGAAGTGCAGGCCTGGGAGAACAACGGTTCGCCCTTCGGGGGCCTTTGGGCGGGCAGTGCGGTGGAAGAGACAGCAACCGCTGTGCGCGCCCTCACCGTCGCCGACCTGGATCACGACGGCGACACCGATCTGATCGCAGCCACCGATGTCTTAACGGCGTGGCCCAACAAACGCGCCGCCGGCAGTTGGAGCGCGTGGACCGAGGGCGCGCAGCCACTTCCCACCGGCAGTATGCTCAGCGTAGCGGCGACCGACTTTAACCACGACGGCAAGCTCGATATCGCCGCCGGAGCCAGCACAATCGGCATCCACGTCTGGAAAGGCGACGGCGGCTACACCTGGACGCACGTGCCCGCCGGCGTACTCCCCGCCAGTGGGATGTGGACCGGCGTGGCCTGGGGGCAAATCAATCACGCCGACGAAGTTGACCTGGCAGCCGCCAGCGCAGCCAGCGGCGTGCGCGCCTGGATAGCCACTCAGGATGGATGGGTGTGGGAAGACGCCAGCGTCGGACTGCCCACCACAGGCAGTTACAACGATGTCGTGCTGGCGCACGTCAATCATGATGGGTTGAACGATCTGCTGGCGAGCGGCAAGAGTGTCGGTGTGCGTATCTGGCCCGGCACCGGGGCCGGCAAGACGCCAGATTGGAATTCACCCAAGGTGCTTTCCGACACCCTGGATTTCTGCGATCTGGACGTAGGCGACATCAACCACGACGGCAACCTCGATGTGGTAGCCGCGAACTGTGGGAATGTTCAGGGCGTTCCCATCTGGCTGGCGCAGGGCGATTTTGGCTTCAATCCTTCATCCTCGCCGATTACGACAGGCAACTATCAAGCCGTCGCGCTAGGCGACCTCAACAACGACGGCGACCTGGATCTCGTCGGCGCGCCAAGCGGCGTTGCCGGGGCGCGCGTGTGGTTGGGCGACGGCGGCGCCACGTGGTCGTACCAGGGCGTGATCAGCCCCACGCTCGCTGTGGTCAGCCTCGAGATGGGGGATTTCGACAACGACGGTTATCTGGACATCCTGGCAGGGCTGCAAAATAACGGCGTGCGCGTGTGGAAGAACGCGGGCGGCGCGGGATGGAGCGACGCCAGCACGAATCTGGCAACGACCAAGTACTATGAGGGCGCGACATTCGGGCGCATTGATGCCGATGCAGCTCTGGACGTCATTGGGGCGGAGCAGGACGCTGGCGTGCGCGTGTGGACGGCGCTTGAACCGCCGCCCGGCGGATGGGCCGATTTCCAACCCGCCACCAATCCCCCCTATGTGTGGGAGCGCAACCGCCAGGTAACGTGTACCGTGCAGGTGGGTGACGTCGGCTCCGGGTTGGATGTGAGCACCGCGCAATATCGCTTCTCGCGCAACGGCGGGGCCACATGGATCGGAGATTGGCTCACGGCGACCGTTTCCGGTGTAGACGGTACCACCGCGCCCCAGGTGATGACAGCAACGAATGTACCCTTCAACCAGGACGCGGAGACGCTCAACGCCATCCAGTTCCGCATTGCGGATCTGAGTGGCTTGACCGGCGACAGCCCCATCTACTACGTCGCCATTGACGGGACGCCGCCCACCAATCCCAGCGACCTGACCAGCCCCGATCATACACCCGGCGAATGGAGCGACGATGCGTCAATCCATATCACCTGGACGGATGTGGGAAGCGATACGACCAGCGGCGTGTGGGGCTACTCGTGGATACTCAACCGCATTGCCGATACGCGCCCCGACGAGGATGCAGAACAGGGCGCCGGCCCCGGCGATTTGATTGACCTGTGGGCCATCCCGGATGGCGATTGGTACTTCCACTTTATGACGCGCGACCGCGCAAGCAACTGGGCCGCGCCCGCTCACCTGGGACCGTACCGCATCGACACCGCCGATCCCGTCACCCCGACGTTGGATTGGTCCATCCCCAACATCGGTGCATGGATTGACGGCACAGTCCGCGTGGCGTGGAAAACGACCGATACCGACATCGTCGGGTATTCTTATCTCTGGGACCCCGTTCCCACGCATTATGTAGACTTGACGATTGATACGGCCACCGCCTTCGCCAGCAGCACGCTGACCGATGGCTGGTGGTATTTGCACGTCCGGGCCATTGATGGGGCTGGGAACGGCGGTCCCATCGCGCACTTTGGCCCGTTTGGTGTGGATTCCGCCGACCCGTATGGCTGCTGGATCAACGCGCCGCGTTACTCCAACAGCGACTCGTGTGTGGTGCAATGGCACTATCTGGACGCCGACAGCGGCATCGCCAGCTACGATGTGCAGGTGCGCGACGATAGCTACGGCGTCGGAACGTGGGAGGATTGGTTGCTGGGGACGACGGCGACTTCGATGCTGTATCCCGACGCCAACCTGGGCACTTTTTCTTTCCGCGTCCGCGCCCGTGATGCGGCCGGCAACCTCAGCAGTTATAGCTGCGAAGATCAAACCATTATCGAAGACCTGGGCGCTCAAGAAATTGAAGTCACACAGGTCACGCAAAACCTGGTTAACGACGTGACGCTCATCGCCAACAAAACGACTTACGTGCGTTTCTACGTGCGCTCTGCGTTGGTTGATCTGCCAGGTGTGGATGCGCGGTTGTATGGCACGCGCGGCGGAGCAGCGCTGCCTGGTTCACCGCTGCGGCCCACCGGCGGGCGGATCACCGTCCAAAGCGACGGCGGCGACCGCGCAAATCTCGACGATGCCTTCTACTTCTTACTGCCAGCGACGTGGCGCTCCGGCGTCGTCACGCTGCGCGCCGTGGTTGATCCGGGGGACGCGATTCCCGAAGAAGAGTCCTGGAGCAACGAAAGCACCGAAACTGTGACCTTCCAAAGCGCCAACGGCTTTTGCATCGTTTTCGTGCCCGTCCATCTCCATCCGAATACATACTACATAGACGACCATGTCTCCGACTTCTGGGATATTGTGGACTTGATGCGGTGGTTCTACCCAACGAGTAACACTGGAATCGGCATCTACGACGACCGCACGATGTACCCGAGCAGCCACGGCGTGGGGTGGGAATACGGTTTGCCGAGTGATTACGACCGCGTTTTATCTGATTTGTGGTGGTATAACTTCTGGACGACAAATCCGTGTCACGATACGCACTATTTCGGTATGGTTGATCCACGCAGCCAGCCAAGCGGCGCGCTGGGGATGGGGAATAATCCCGGCCATCAGGCAGCCGGCGTCATGGCAGTGTCGCGCGGCGGCGACTGGCCTGAGCCATTGGGAGGACGGGTTGTCGCGCACGAACTGGGACACAACTTTGGCCGGGAGCATGTGTGGTGTACTGGCTGCGAGGAAAAGGGGGGCGACGTGGACAATGACTATCCCTACGAAGAGATCATCCGCCACACGTGCAACTCGACGACGACCTATACCTGCCGTTTTGGACCAGATTCTACCATCGAGTATTACGGCTTCTGGCCTTATACTGGCGGAGAGCCGGAGATTGTCCCACCGCTAGGCTATGGGGACTTGATGAGCTACTACTGGCAGCGCTGGCCTTCGGATTACACTTACGAAGCGCTGCGCGACGCCATCGCCGACGCCGCGCTGACCGCGCAGGCGCGAACGTTGACGCCGCTTTCGGCGGCGTGGGCCAACGCGACGGAATACCTGCTCGTGGGTGGCATCATCACCCCAACGACGCCGCTTGCCGAACTGCGCCCCTTCTACCGGCTGGCAGAGGTCCCGCCGGACGTCATTGCGCAGTCATACCAACAGGAGCTTGCCACCGCCGCTGCAACCGACGCCTACAGCCTGACCCTTGAAGACGCGGGGGGCGGTGTACTCTACACACACACCTTCTCGGCGGCAGTCAACAGCGACCTCAACCTCGAACCTCCGACGGCAATTTTTGCGGAGGCGTTGCCCTACAACAGCGCGGCGGCGCGCGTCGTGCTGAAACAGGGGACGGTAGAATTGGCGTCGCGCCTGGTCAGTGCTCACGCGCCGACGGTGACGCTGCTCTCACCCAATGGCGGCGAGACAGTTGCCAATCACCTGCACCTGGCCTGGCGCGGAGCGGACGCCGACGGCGACGACCTGTTCTACACCGTACAGTACAGCCCCGACGACGGCGCGAATTGGTACATCCTGCGTATGGACTTCCCAGACACCAGCTATGACGTCGCCGAGCAGGACCTGCGCGCGCTGCCGGGCAGCGAACACGCGCGCATCCGCGTCATCGTGACCGATGGTGTTCACGTTGCCAGCGACGAATCCGACGCCGCGTTCACCGTGACCCGTAAAGCGCCACGCGCGTACATCATCGCGCCGGACAGTGGCAGCGAATTCGCTTTCGGGGAGACCGTCGTTCTCCGAGGCACGACACTCGACACTGAGGATGGCGCATTGAGCGACACAGCCCCCCTCACCTGGACAACACCTCTGAGCGGCACACTCGGCGTTGGCACAGAGTTGTGGGTGAGCGGTCTCGTCACGGGCGCGCATCGCATCACCCTCATTGCTACCGACAGCGACGGCCAGACCGGCATGGACGAGGTTCTCATCTTCGTAGGCATAACGCCGCTACGTGTCTATCTGCCGGTCGTTTTGCGACAACAATAAACTTCCCGTCTGACACACGCGGGGACCTGACAGGTTGGGCGAACTTCGTTCGCCGAAAACCTGTCAGGTCTGGCGCAAACTCGCCCTAATCCTGAAACGCCCCACAATCTGTGCTCGCTTGCACATCGCTTGCGCGTGTGATATGATCACATCACAATCTCAGCGCGCATGGGATTTCACACCACGAGATGATATGAGGAGAACACTATGCTGCCAGATGATCGCATAAAATCAATGTTGTTCGACTACCCCACGCAGATTCCCATCAGCGCAGGAATTCTGCCTGCCGCGTGGATGAAATACCGGGAGGCTTTGGATGAAATCGTCCATCACCACCCTGCCCTGTTCGGCGAGCAAATCGGCCAACGGGATTACGACGCAATCGGCCCCTCAACCTACGTCTACGGCGATCACGTGGATGCCTGGGGATGCGTGTGGAGCAACATCAAAACCGGCATGGAGGCTATCGTCACGGGACACCCGGCCCCCACACGGGAAGCCGTGCACGCGCTGACCATTCCCGAAAAGGATGACGGCATCCCGCACGGATTTATGTACCTGCGTCTGGGGGATATCCGTGGGTTTGAGGAGATCATGGTTGACTTCGCGGAGGAACCGCCAGAGTTACAGATGTTGCTGGATAAAGTGCTCGCATACAACATGCGGCAGGTCAAAAAACGCCTGGATGCCGCCACCACGCCGGGCCAGATCTTCACCTTTGGCGACGATCTGGGTATGCAGGCCAGTCTCCCCATCAGCCCCAAGAAATGGCGCAAGTTCCTGAAGCCCTGCTTTATGGCCCTCTACCAGCCGATCCGCGCTGCCGGGCATTACGTGTACATGCACACGGATGGACACATCTTTGAGATCATCCCCGATCTCATTGATTGCGGCGTGAACGTCATCAATCCACAGGTGGGGGCGAACGGCTTGGAGAATCTGGCGCGGGTCTGCAAAGGCAAAGTCTGCGTTGACCTGGACCTGAACCGCCAGATGTTCCCCTTCTGGAAGCCGGAGGACATTGACGCGCACGTGCACGAGGCGGTCGAAGTGCTCGGTTCCCCGGCCGGCGGGCTGTGGCTCAAAGCCGAGATCGGCGAGGACGTTCCGCTGGAAAATATCGAAGCGATCTTCACTGCTCTGGAAAAGTACAGCGCGTACTACAGCGGCGCTAATGCACATTGAACCTGTGAGACTACGATAAGCCAGATCGGCTGGCTGAGGGGAGGTGGGCAGACCACCGCGAGACGTATGCGGATAAGCTGGTAGCGTATGCAGAGCAGCACATCCCTGGCTTGCATGCGCACACCCAGACGCGAGCGATTATGACGCCGGAAGACTTCCGCCAGCGCACGGCCACACAGCACCACGCTTTTGGTGGGCTTGCGCCGGTCGTGGGCAGTGTGCGCATCCCACACCAAACGCCCATTGAGGGCCTTTGGTTTATTGGCGCGCAAAGTCAAAGTGGAGGCGGCGTCAATGCTGTGATCCCGGCGGCCTACAAAGTGGCGCGCCAGGTTCACGTGCAGGCGATGGAGAAGGGGCGCTGAAGCAACATCCAAAGTCAAAAGTCGAACTGCCCCAGTTCACGTTTTAGCTTTCTGCAGCCTCACGCAACATAAACGGCGGGCGTTCTTCTCTGCCCTGGCTGGCGTACTCAGAGCGGTGCTCATCGTGGCTGCCGACATGATCAGCGGAGCAATTCTGGATGTGCTCACTGCACCCGCTTGGTAGACCGTCGGCGCCAGGTCGTTCAGCCAGCTCAAGCCAAGGTTGACTTTCCACGGCGGCGCGGTTGCGGTGGCAGCAGGGTTCCACGTCGTGCTAATTTTTAAGAAAGGAATGTATGTCACACATGCGCGAAACTTCCGCCGCCGTTATTCAGCGTTGTCTGGCGATATTGCAGCGTTTGCAGCGTGGGCCGGCGAGCCGTGCTGAGTTGATAGAGGCTGCCGGTTATGAGGACGCCCCTGCCCCGCTGCTCGCCAAGCGCTTCGAGGCCGATAAGAAACGGCTATCTGACTTCTTCAACGTCAAATGGCGCTATAGCCGAGCCACCCAAACCTATGAACTGGTGGATGCCTGGGCCGGGTTGTTCGATGTCTCTGATACAGCAGTGAACGCGCTGGCCTTCCTGCAAACCACCTTCGAGCCAGACGCACCGATGGCCGACGCGGTGCAGGAATTTCTCGGCGTGTTAGTGAGCTATCTCCCACCGGAAAGGCGCAATGCTCTCCAGCGATTGCGTGCGACGTTGGAGGTGGAATGGGGCCAACATGACGACGACGTGATTGACGCCGACGCAGAGGCGAAAATCCGGCGGGCGGTGGTGCAACGGCGGCTGATCGCGTTCGACTATTATTCCCCTTCGCAGGCTGATGGTCTCCCCCGCCGCCATACGGTTGAACCCTGGGGACTTTCCTTCATTGCTGTGTGGGGGCATTACTATCTGCGCGGCTATTGCCGTTACACCGACAATGAACTGCATGGCCGCGAGATACAGCGCCAGTACGTGTACTACCGCCTGGGGCGTATCCGCAACGTCGAGGTATTGCCGGACAAGTTGCCGGCCACGCCGCCGACCGTCTTTCCCCAACCTTTGCAGTACCGGTTGGCGGCCAGCATCGCGCGCACGGGCAGCGTCACCCGCCATCCGGGGATCACGATTTTGCGCACGGAGCGGCAGGACGACGGTAGCGTGATGGTGTACGCCGAAACGGATAACGTGTGGTGGGCGGTGCGTGCGCTGCTGCACTACGGCGCCACTTGCGAAGTACTCGGCGGACCGGAGGCGCTGGCGGAGATGCGGCGGACGGTGGCGGCGATGGCGGCGGTGTATGAGGGGAGAGAGAGGGAGAGATAGAGAGGGGGAGAGGGAGAAAGAGATGTGAAATTGGGATACAGGGAGAGTAAAACCCCTTATTTGTGGGGTATGCGTGTGATAAGATAGAAGTAAAGAAGCAGGAAGCAGGAAGAAAGAAGCAAGGGGCAAAAGGCAGGAGGGGGGATGTGGATTAGGACGTTGCCGGTGTATTCGCGGTTGGCACAGGTGGAAGATGTGCCGCCGGAGGTGGCGGCGCGGCTGCCGCGAAAAGACGATGGAACTCCCTGGCAGCTTTCGCAGCATCAGGTGGAGACGTACAGGGCGCTGACTACGGGCGACGCCGACGTGATTTTCAATACGGCGATGACGGGGGATGGGAAGAGTTTGGCGGGACAGTTGCCCGCGCTTGTGCGCGATTGGCGTTGGCCGGTGCTGGCCATGTATCCCACCAATGAATTGATCCGCGATCAGCGTCAACAGTTGGCGCGCTCCCAGGCAGACTGGAAGGCGCATATTCACTCCGATCCTGAACCGTTAACCGGAGACCGTTTAGACAAATTATTAGAAACGGGAGAGTATGCGCAGCGTGGTGAGGCGTTGTTGGGCATATTACAAAACAATGATGTGCTGTTGACCAACCCCGATATTTTCCACTACGTTATGGAGCAGTTTTACATCACCGGCAGCGACGCCCCGGATAGAATCGCCGGGCGGTTGACCGACCGCTTTATCCAGTTGACCTTCGACGAATTTCATATTTTTGATGCGCCACAAGTGATCAGTGTTTTGAACGCGCTGTTGTTTATGGACGAAATCAGTGCGCCGACGCGCCCGCACCGGTATCTGTTTTTGTCGGCGACGCCAGGAGAATTGATGTTGACGTATCTGCAGCGTTCCGGGCTGAAAGTTGAGGAGATTCAAGGCGCGTATTGTCATAGCGCGACACAACCGAACCCGGCCCAATGGCGGCGAATCCTCCATGCGGCCACGGTGCATTTTCCACAAGAACCGCGGCTAGAGCCGTGGATTGAAGCGCATTTGGATGATGTGGTGTTGCCATTTTTCCTGGAACACCGGCCAGGCGCGAAAGGCGCGATGATTGTCAATTCTGTGGCAGCCGCCAAGCGATTGGTCGCGCGTTTGAAACCGGTTTTTGCGGCGCACCAGTTGACGGTCGAGGAGAATACCGGCATCACCTCACCGGCGCGCCGCAAGGATTCGTATGCCGCGGATTTGCTCGTTGGAACCTCTACCGTGGATGTGGGCGTAGATTTTCAGATCAATTTCCTGGTATTCGAAAGCCGCGATGGTGGTACATTCTTGCAGCGTTTAGGACGTTTAGGCCGCCACAGTGGCTATACACGCGACGGGCGCTTCTACCCTTTCCAGGATTTTGCCGCTTACGCGCTTACGCCGACCTGGATTCAAGAGACGCTTTTTCAAGGGAAAGATGGCGCGGCGCGGCTATTGGAACCGGAGGCAATAATAACCCGCGAACAACTCAATGCCGCGATCCGTGAAGCCTATCCCCCGCCAGCGTGCTTCGACGCATACGCGCGCTTGTGGGGCGAATTGCAGACGGTGAAGATGATGATTGGATTGAGCAGCGCCACAGTGCGCGAGCAGTACAAGGAAACGCGCGTGCGGTTGCAACAACGCTACGAAACGACTTTTGACATTCGCCTGAACGCGGCGTTTGGCCGGTACAAGGAATTGCGTGCTCAACAAAAAGCGCTTTTGGATGAGGCTGAAACGTTCCGCGGCGGGAGCTATTTCAATTGTTGCGTGATAGACGAGACCGAACAAGGCGTAGACCGCTTCAAAAGCGTTGACCTGTTTATGGTCGCTGCTAATGCTGAACTGCAAGGGCTTGATGAAGAGACGTTTTATACGGCGGCGACGCGCGCCGGATTGTCGCACCGTATATTTGAGCGCCAATCTCCTTTAGCGTTTTATCGTCTGTATGGATGGCGGAGCGAACGTGAGGATGTGCGCATCAGGCTGGATCGGGACATTCGTGGGTGGGGAGTGGAGCAATTCGGGCGGGCGCAGGTGCTCAAAGGTTTTCAGATTGACGCCAGATTGCCGGAACTGACCGCGCTCAACAACCGTTTGGGGCGGCGAGAATTGCCGGCCCTGTTATGCCTGGGGCACAATTCTTTAGCACTTAAGAGCCGTCTACGACTTCCGCTGCTGTTTGCGATATTTTCATTCGAGAGCCGCGACAATGTGACCGGTTGCGTGGCGTTTGGGAGGGAAGCGTTACTGCTGGAAGCACGACTACAATACGCGAAAATAGATTGCGGGGGCGGCGCGATGGTGTTTTGATTGGGCTGAAACTAGGTTCTGACCAGAATTGGGCTTTTTATGGAGGTGACCATGGCCGATGAAATGGATATGATTCAAGACTCCCTTTTTGCACTTGAGGATGAACCGCTGGTCGTTACAACGACAGAAGCCGTTACGTTGGCCCCAGAGCCACTGTTTGTGGCGCTGTTGCGCGAGGCAGTCGCCAAACTGTGGCCGGGCGATGCGGTGATGGACGCTTTTGTGAATCACGTCGCCGGCCCGCTCACGGACCAACTGGCGACGGCAGCGGCCAAAGGCGGCGATTTTGCGCGCGAGATGCGCACGGCAGGCAAGGATGTCGCGCGCTACAGCGCCGACCAATCTATGCGCGCCCACTTGATCAACGGCCTGTTCCCGGTGCTGAACGTGGCGCGGACGTTGCAGACGTGGAACGCGCCGCGCCTGCGTTATTACGACGACGCGACGCGGCGGCTGTTCATCGCCGGATATGTGCTGCACGATTTCCTCAAGTTGCCCGGCGTGGAGGCCCAGTTGACGGCAGCCGGTTTCAGCCACGACAAAGCCGTGGGCGCGGCGCAAATGCCCACGCTGGAAACCATCTTCCGTAATTGGTGCATGACGTTGGGGCTAGACCAGTTCCTGAGCGCGTCAGGCGGGGCGGACGCCGTGCTGCACGACTTGATCTACGTCGCCTGTAACACGCAAATTCGCTGGGGGACACTGCGCAATCTGAGCTTGTTGCCCCGGTTGAGCCTGGCCTCACCGCAATTAGAACTGGCTGAAGACCTGAGCCATCTGGCCGATTTGCTGGCTTATGTTGTCCGCACCCCACAGGAAATCGGCAGTGAAACCGGTCTGAAAGATTTGTTGAGCCGTCTGAGCAACGCACAGGCGCGTTTCACCTATCATCATCTGGCTGACAACCGGGGACTGTTGAGCAACTTCGTGCATAATGCCGCGCTCAAGTTGATGCAGCATGAAGCGCGCGTACCGCTGCTCTACGCGCCTAGCGGCGTCATTTATCTGGAGCGCAGAGAGGGCGCGCCAGGATTGCCTGCGGCAGCAGCAGTGGCCGAAGAAGCCATCCAACATATCCGCGAAGTCGTCAGTCTCGATTTGCGCCGTACTCGCAGCGGCATGAAGCGCGACGGCAAAGGGATGAAACACGCGGATTTCTACTGGCTTGTCTTTGACTTGCCGAGCCTTATTCTGTTAGGCGTGCAGGGAACATTCGACGTGATCCGCGAGGGCAAGGCGCCTTCGGCCGGCAAGCGCTTCGCCAAGATGCGCGACGGGGGGTGGCTGGATGCTGCCGTAGACCTTGACCTGCCAGACGACCTGCGAGTGGATCAATTGGCCGAATGGTGTTATCTGGCTGAAAAGCAGGTGGCGTTCGAACTACCCGGATTCGATGTCGCCGGATTTTTGCTACAGGCGATGGAGTTGGAGGCGCTACGCGAGCAGTTCGAGGCCGTCCCGCGCGACAATCGCGCCGGTGGGGTAGGTTATCACTGGTATTTCGCCGCCGGACACTATCTCAAGCAGCACCAGGGTCTGGACCCAACCGCCTGGCGGGAGCGCGTCGAAGACTTTGCCCGACAACTCTCGCGGGCTGTCGCGGCAACGCCGCAGCCAAAAGCGCGTAACACCCGCGACGATTGGGATGACCTGCGGGATTACATCGCGCAAGTGCTGACCCTGGGGAGCGACACCGACCATGCCGACCGCGCAGTTTTTGCCGCCGAATGGCAGCGTTACACCAACGCCAAGCGTAAGGGGCATGGCACGACGCAGGTATGCGCTTTGTGTTCTTCCCCGTATCGGGTGGACAAACAGCGAGAGGCGGCGGTGTTGTTTGCGCCGCAGGTCTACAGCAACAAACAGGCTTTACACGGCACAGACGCCTTACGGAGCATTTGCAGCATTTGCGGGCTGGAAATGATGTTGCGGCAGTTGCTCATGAGCCGTTCGGCAGCGACCGGCGGCGATTTCGAAGGGCGCCGCGTCCGCTATCTCTTCTTCTATCCAACGTATTTCTTCACCCCAGAAACGCTGCACATTTTGCGCCGGGTGTACAGCCGGTTACAGCGCATCAGCTTTACCGAACTACGGCGGCAATTGGTCAACGAAGGCGCGGTGGATCTTAGTCCGGCGACGTTACAGCGCCTCGAGCCATTGCTGTTGGTGGCCGATGCAGCGCTCGATCCGGCGAGCGACCGCTATGTGCGGTTTCACTTCTCCGAGAATGAACCGACGACCTTTTACTTCATCGGCGTACCGCCGGCCGGCCGCGACGCGAAAGACGCGGAAGCCTGGGTGCATCCGGCCTTTCTGGCGCTGCTGCTGCCGCTGTGCCTGGATGTGAAAGTGGTCGCCAGCGAAGCCTCGTTGCCGCTGCTGTTGGAAGCGGGTGAAATTGACGAAACCGTGTTTTTGGACGCGCCGCACGCTGCAATCCGCTATCTGACCGGCGGAGAACTGCGGGTGAACATTGACCACGTGTTACCTACCCTGCAACGGCTGGCCGTGGGGTATCTGGTGCATCTGGATGCTAACAGCGGCATGGGGCGCGGTGGGTACGACTATCGCTGGCAAAATCTGCCAGCGGTCGCCCGCGATTTGGACGCCTCACCCTTGTATGCGTTCCATTATCTGAAGAAGTGGCAGCGGCAACAAGGGCTGGATACGTTGCCACAGTCGAAGGTCAGGCAGTATCTGACATATTTCAGCATCTTGAGTGAAAATCGAACACAGGAGGATATGGGTATGAGTCATGCACGCGAATTGACCTTGTTGTACCGGCAGTTTTATCGGGCCAAGAAATACAACTCCAACAGTATCTTGCGCCCCATCTCAATCGCCGCCAACGCCATTCTGGCGGCGGATGCCAGAATGTTTGCTGATGTAGAGAGCTTGCAAGAAGCCGTGCGCGGCGCTTTGCACAGCTTTATTGACCGGGCGTATCGTGAGCGACTGGCTTTCCCGCCCAGGGGCAGCACGCGCGAGAGCCAGGAGACGGCGATCCAGATGTTTGCGACCTATTTTGTGGAGCGCGTGTTTTTGGAAGCGTTTCGCGGCGACCGCAGCGCGCTGCGGGGAAAGCAGTTGAATTTGCTCAAAAATGCCTGCGAGGTGATTTATCTGGACGAGGCGGCGCGCGACCGCGCCGAACGCGAACTAGTCGAAGAATCAGATTCCAATGATGCAGCTTAACGAAAATTGAAAGGAGATAACACGATGAAACCCTTGAACAGCGATTGGTTTTTGACAAAGGTACCCGGCAAGCCGATGGGGCGCTACGCGCACATCATCATGATGCGGGTGACGGATTCCTATCCGCTCTTTCAGACCGACGGGGAACTGAATACCGCGCGCGTCAACAGCGGCGTCATTGAGAGCGAGTTGATGACGCGCCTCACCCTCTTTAAGCGCAAACAATCGACCCCCGAACGGTTGGTGGGACGGGAGTTGTTGCGGCGCTACGGTCTGTTGAGCGGCGACGCCGGCGAGACCGGCGGCAAAAAGCTGATCGGCGATGATGGTCTGCCCATCTGTGACTACAATGTGCAGTTCTGTACGACCTGTCCGGACTGCATCAGCTACGGGTTTGCCATTGGCGACAGCGGTTCGGAGAAATCGAAGGTCATCACGGATACGGCCTATTCGCTCACTTCTTACGATCACAGCCACGAAGCGTTCACGCTGAATGCGCCTTATGAAGACGGCACGATGACGCGCTACGGCGAAGTAACCAGCCGCATCAACGAGCAAGATCACGTCCAGCCGCAGGTGATTTTTCCGGCGGTGGTGACCACGCGCGATTTGACGGAGAACCTGTTTCTGTATGTGCTTGGTAACGTGCTCCGGGCGCGGCGCTACGGGGCGCAGACGACGCGCACCGGCAAGTTGCACAACCGGGTGATTGCCATTGCGCTGACCGATGGCGAAATCTTCTCCAACCTGTTGTTCACCCAGCGCCTTTTTGATGCACTCAAAGCAGCAGGCGCGATCAATCCGCCCGACCCGGTAGACCCAGAACTTGCCTATGCTCAGGCGCAGGCGCTTGTCCCGGCGTTGCTGCGGGAGGATGGTGTGGCGGTGGATCAATTGCTCATTGGTGAAGAATTGACGACTCTGTTGGCAGAACTGGCGGCGTTAAACAACGACGATACTGGTGTGGCAGGGTTGTTGATGGCAGCCTTCAACGACAGTCGCGCTTACCATGAAGCCTGGATTGCCAAAGCATCCGGCAAAAAGAAGTAGGAGGTGCGTCATGCGCCTCTATCTTTGTCGGCTAACTTTTCATGAAAACCTGTTTTATGCGACCCGGGAAGTGGGGCGGCTCTATGAAACCGGACGGTATCTGCACAACTACGCGCTGACTTACGCGCTAGGGTTGGCAGCGGCGCCCTACTTTCAGGCGCAGCAGATTCCGCGCTATGCCGAGGAACTGTCCGAACTTAATCAACGCGGCGTGTACGTGACGCCGGCGCGGGGAGTACAGGTGCGGTATGAATTGGCGACGTTCAAGTATGCAGACAATGCCTATCGCGTCAAGATGTCACCGGGCAGCCGCAATACACCCAGCTTTGGTCGAGCCAAGGAAGTAGCCGTAGGCAGCGTGTTCGAGTTTGCCGTGTTAAGTCGGGAATCGCTGACATTACCACGGTGGATACGGATGGGGTTATGGCGTAGTAAGGCGTTGGTGGAATGTCGCGCCGCAGTTGAGGCAAAAACCCTGAGTCGTTCCGAACAAGTCGCGGGATTGCCGCTCAATCCATTGGATGTGCCGGGGGATTTACGCGTCTTCGATCTGATCTCGATGCCGCCTTCCAGCCTGATTGAGCACGCCCGCATCGAAACCGAATGGTTGCAGGCAGATGTGGATGGACAGGATATGCTACTTCCGTCCGGCATGGCCTACACTTTCCCTGCACCCTGAATAGGGCAGCGTTCAGACCTGACAGGTCTTCCGGGACCTGTCAGGTCTGAAGGACTCACAAGTATAAGGACACATAACATGCCAGATCATCCAGATACCAGGTTATATTCGATTGTGCTCACGCTCACCCCGACGCGGGAGGCGACGGTGCGGGCGACGATGGGCCACCAGGTGCACGCGGCGTTCTTGCGCACGGTGGAAGAATCCGATGCGGCGCTGGCGGAGGTGCTGCACATGCCCGATCTACCGGCCAAACCGTTTACGGTCTCGCCGTTGATGAATGTGCCCCGGGCGCGTGAGGGCCGGCTTCACCTTTCGCCGGAGGAGACGTATTGGCTGCGTTTTACGGTGCTCTATCCGCTCATTTTTGAGCGGTTTATGGCGCGCTTTCTAGGCGGCGAAGGGCGGCCCATCATCCGCCTGGGTGACGCGATTTTGCTGATCCGCGAGATTTTGACGACGCCGGAGAGCCATCCGTGGGCAGACTATAGTTCGTGGGGGACGTTGGCGGCGGAGGCGCAGCCGGCGCGCGAGATTACGCTGGATTTTGTGACGCCGACGGCGTTCAGTTTTGGGCAGCAGGCGTGGGGCAAGAAGATCATGGTACTGCCGGCGCCGGAGACAGTCTTCGATAGTCTCGCGCGGGCGTGGAATACTTTCGCACCGCCGCCGGTGCAAGTGGAACGTGACGCGCTCAAGACGTATGCCGAGCAACACGTCGTCGTCAAACGGCTGGAGGATGTGAATACACAGATGTTATCCTTCAGCCGCGCGCCGCAAGTAGGGTTCGTGGGGCGCGTCACCTACGGGCTGATGGGGGAGAACGATATCGCTCGCGCGCAACTGGCGATGCTGGCCGATTTCGCTTTCTACAGCGGCGTGGGGTACAAGACGACGATGGGGATGGGGCAGACGAGGCGAGTTAGGAGTTAAGAGTTAGGAGAAATGTGTAGGAAATGGAGCGTGAGGAGTATTTGCCGATCTCGATGTTGAATCAGTATGCGTATTGCCCGCGGCGGTTTTGGTTGATGTATGTGCAGGGTGAGATGGTGATCAATGCGCCGGTATTGGAAGGAACGTTGCAGCACGAGCGGGTGCATAGCGGCGGGCAGGGGCAGGAGGATGGCGAGGCGCGCTACCGGCGGCTGTATCTCTGGTCCGACCGGTTGCAGGTAAGTGGGTTTGCCGATCTGGTGGAAGAGCGCGCCGGCGTGCTGATGCCGGTGGAATACAAGCACGGCAAGCAGGGGCAATGGGGCAACGATCACATCCAGTTGTGCGCGCAAGCCTTATGCCTTGAGGAACGCACGGGGAGCAGTGTGCCGGTTGGGCAGATTTTCTACTGGGGATCGCGGCGGCGCGTGACGGTGGAGTTCGACACGGCGCTGCGGACTGCGACCGAGCGCGCTGTGGCGGATATTCAGGCGTTGCTGGAGGCCGGCGTGATTCCCGATCCAGAGCAACCTTACGCGAAGTGCCGGGAGTGTAGTTTGGAGCCGATATGCCTACCGCGCGAGGTGAAGCAGTTGCGGGAGAAGGTAGACGGTAGACGGTAGACGGTAGACGGGAAGGGGAGAGGGCGGATGGGGGAGACAGAGGTTTGGAGTGAGGAGATGGGGACATTGTATTTGACGACACCGGGAAGCACGTTGACGAAGAACGGAGAAGCGCTGAAGGTCTACGTCCCTGCCGAGGGCGAGACGCCGGAACGCAAGGTGACGATTCCGCTGCACAAAATCACGCAGGTGGTGGTGTTGGGGAATATTACCATCACCACGCCGGTCTTGTGGACGTTGTTGGAGCGCGACGTGGGGGTAACATACCTGACGGGGCCAGGGCGCTTTATGGGGCATCTGGGACCGGCATTGAGCCGCAATGGACAATTACGGTTAGCGCAGCATCAAGCGCATCACGATCCCACGCGGCGCATGGAGATGGCGCGCGCTTGCGTGGTGGGCAAGCTGCACAATATGCGCGTTTTGTTGATGCGATTTGCGCGCAAGGAAGATAATCCCGTCATCCAGGAAGCGGTGGAGAGCCTGGCGCGCAGTAAAAAGGAGGCGGCGGAGGTAACGCCGGACGGGACGCTGCCCGCCGATCCCGAACATCCACAGGCGGGGAGCACGTGGGGGACGCTTTTGGGATACGAGGGGAGTGGCAGCGCGGCCTATTTCAAGAGCTTTGGGGCCTTGCTGCGCGAGGGCTGGGTGTTTCCCGGCCGCAATCGTCGTCCGCCGACGGACCCGGTGAACGCGCTGCTCTCGTTCGCCTACACACTGCTGCACAATCAGATGTTATCCGCCGTGCAAACGGTGGGGCTGGACCCTTATGTGGGCTTTTTGCACGGGACGCAATACGGCAAGCCAGCGATGTCATTGGATTTGATGGAGGAGATGCGTCCGGTGTTGGCGGATTCGGTCGTGCTGACGGTGATCAACAAACAGATCATCAAACCGGATGATTTTGAGGAAGAGTTAGGCGCGTATCGGTTAAACGACAAAGGACGGCGATCCTTTTTGGAACAATGGGAAGCGCGCCTGGAGACGGAACTGCAACATCCGGTCTTCAGCTACAAAGTGACGTATCGGCGGGCGTTAGAAATGCAGGCGCGTCTGGCGGCGCGCTGGTTGCTTGGAGAAATCCCGGCTTATCCACCGCTGTTGGTGCGGTAGAGGGTAGACGGTAGACAGTAGACGGTAGGCGGGGTAAATGAGTCAACAGAAGTTGTTTTATGTGATTGCGTATGATATCACCGACAATAAACGACGCACGAAAACGCACAATCTGCTGAGCGGCTACGTCACCTGGACGCAATACAGCCTTTTCGAGGGCGAATTGACGGAGAAGCAGCAGATTGCGTTAGAGGCGAAAGTGCGTAAAATCATCAATGAAGCGCAAGACAGTGTGCGATTTTACCCATTGTGCGCGGCGGATATGAAGAAGGTGATCACGTTGGGTTCCAAGCCGCCGCAGAAGGAAGGGGAGTACATTATCTAGCCGCGAGCATCGCAGCACCGCCGCAAATCCCAGGGGACGCTCGCGGGCATGGAACCCCTATCCCTGGGGGATGCAGGCAACGCAAACGCCAGCCCTAGTTCCAGGCCCGCAGCCAGCGCGTGCAAAATGGCGGTTTCTCGCAGGGTATAGTAAAATGGGGTGTAAAGACAGCAGCACTGCACCAACGCTGTGCGTCGTGGGGCGCGGGATACGGCAATTTGGGATTGTTGCTCCCCCCAGTGGGGGATTTTTTAAGGGCGCGAGGGTCTGTCCGAACAGACAGAATTCCGAGTGAGGAATTGAAACCTGTTCAGGCGCAGCGCCGCCGATGGCACACTGGCAGTCCGAACAGACAGAATTCCGAGTGAGGAATTGAAACCTCGATGATCCAGCGGCGGATGTTGCTCTCGCCCTGCCGTCCGAACAGACAGAATTCCGAGTGAGGAATTGAAACCTAGGTAAAATGCACTATGATGAGTCCGCGTCCCCACGTCCGAACAGACAGAATTCCGAGTGAGGAATTGAAACCCTTCTTCTGCGCGAAGGCGATCTGCTTGATCAGCGCGTCCGAACAGACAGAATTCCGAGTGAGGAATTGAAACTGCTCTGACGACCGGCTACGACAGCGGGCCATATCTGGAGTCCGAACAGACAGAATTCCGAGTGAGGAATTGAAACGCCCCTACACCGATATATGGGCCGGATGGGTCAATGTCCGAACAGACAGAATTCCGAGTGAGGAATTGAAACAGCGGCGAGAAGAAAGACAGCCACAACCATCGCTATGTCCGAACAGACAGAATTCCGAGTGAGGAATTGAAACTGAAGATCTTCCCCGCCAGCGACCGCAAGTCATTCAAGTCCGAACAGACAGAATTCCGAGTGAGGAATTGAAACACACATACCGACCAGTCTGCGCCCGAGGTCTCCTCCGTCCGAACAGACAGAATTCCGAGTGAGGAATTGAAACCGCTGCTCCTGCGGGAGGAGATGCTGAAGTGGTTCAAGTCCGAACAGACAGAATTCCGAGTGAGGAATTGAAACCTGTACCAGCTTCCCATTACGGGAGTTCCAGTCCCAGGTCCGAACAGACAGAATTCCGAGTGAGGAATTGAAACTACTGTAAAGCGCACGGATCAGCGCACTCTGGTCACGTCGTCCGAACAGACAGAATTCCGAGTGAGGAATTGAAACTTCAAGGCACATAGACCGAACGGCGGACAATGATTCTGGTCCGAACAGACAGAATTCCGAGTGAGGAATTGAAACCTCGATGATGACAGCGGCCACGAAGCTGCTGTCAATGGGTCCGAACAGACAGAATTCCGAGTGAGGAATTGAAACTTGTCGCTGATGTCTATGACTGCCACTCCAAAGCCAGTCCGAACAGACAGAATTCCGAGTGAGGAATTGAAACTACTGCGACGCAGAATTCGAAAAGCCGCAAGGACTCTCGTCCGAACAGACAGAATTCCGAGTGAGGAATTGAAACAGCGAAGCGCCGGAAGTGTCTGCGCCTGGAATTCATGTCCGAACAGACAGAATTCCGAGTGAGGAATTGAAACATTTTAATTCCGACGAGGAAGCGACGGCCTACGTGTCCGAACAGACAGAATTCCGAGTGAGGAATTGAAACCCATACACCGGCCAGCAGCGTGACGTTGCCCACCATCGTCCGAACAGACAGAATTCCGAGTGAGGAATTGAAACATCGAACAACGGAAGCGGGACGCCCTGGTCGCGGGAGTCCGAACAGACAGAATTCCGAGTGAGGAATTGAAACACGTTGACGGCGGGCGCGGGCTTGACGGGCGGCGGGTCCGAACAGACAGAATTCCGAGTGAGGAATTGAAACCCGCCGGGCGGCAGTTGCAGCAAAGATAGCTTTTACGTCCGAACAGACAGAATTCCGAGTGAGGAATTGAAACGACGTAGACGACGTTGACCGCGCCAATCCGCTGCCGCGTCCGAACAGACAGAATTCCGAGTGAGGAATTGAAACTTCCGACTTAGAGAAGTGGCTTGACCAGCCAGGCGACCTGTCCGAACAGACAGAATTCCGAGTGAGGAATTGAAACGACATTAGCCTGCATCCAGGGCAACGGGTCGTATGGGGTCCGAACAGACAGAATTCCGAGTGAGGAATTGAAACTTATAAAAGTGCCAATAGCCGCCGCTACTTCACGGCGGTCCGAACAGACAGAATTCCGAGTGAGGAATTGAAACAAGCGATACCATTGAACTGCGATACCCGGCAATGGCAGTCCGAACAGACAGAATTCCGAGTGAGGAATTGAAACAGTTGCATCACTCCACGCCCACTCAATGCATGCCATCGTCCGAACAGACAGAATTCCGAGTGAGGAATTGAAACAACAGGTCCATCTCGCCTTCACAGAGCAGCGTCGGCAGGTCCGAACAGACAGAATTCCGAGTGAGGAATTGAAACTTGTCTCAGCGGCCCACACAATGCGCTTGCCGCGCAGTTGTCCGAACAGACAGAATTCCGAGTGAGGAATTGAAACCCCAGCGCGTCGGCAAGACGCCCAGAAAACGCCCCTGGGTCCGAACAGACAGAATTCCGAGTGAGGAATTGAAACACTACTATAAGTTGATGCCTGGATGCGCATTCGCGCCGAGTCCGAACAGACAGAATTCCGAGTGAGGAATTGAAACCCAATGGGAACCGGGCGGCGCATCGCCGAACCGCCTTGAGTCCGAACAGACAGAATTCCGAGTGAGGAATTGAAACTACACTGTAAGGTTTACAATGGCAGCACCGAAACGCGGTCCGAACAGACAGAATTCCGAGTGAGGAATTGAAACAGAGCATCTATGCTCTCAAGCCTGGTGGCATAACGAAGTCCGAACAGACAGAATTCCGAGTGAGGAATTGAAACTCGTCAACGCTCCCGCAACGCTGGCCGTGGCGCGTGGTCCGAACAGACAGAATTCCGAGTGAGGAATTGAAACTTCGCCAAGATGTACCAGCACCAGGTCGCCTACGATCACGTCCGAACAGACAGAATTCCGAGTGAGAGGGTTGGAGGAGTCCTGACTGATTACG
>DAOLUH010000014.1:0-108464 GCA_035420085.1 Anaerolineae bacterium | reverse complement strand
CCGATCACTGCCACGCGCTGCACGACGTCGGGACGGTCAACGCCGGGCCGGATGGTTTCCTGGCGAACGAGGGATTGCGCGCGCTCGGTCTCCTGGAACCGATCCCGCTGGAAGACATTGGGCCAGCTAAAGTCCGCGCGACGCTCTACAACATGGTGCGCTCGGTCGCCGGGAATTGCGCTTGTCTGTGCCTCTTCATCCCGTGGAGCACCGACGAGCAGGTGCGGCTGCTGCGCGCAGCGACCGGCTGGGATATGAGCGTCCACGAGCTGTACAAAGTGGGCGAACGCGCGCTCACGCTGGCGCGGCTCTTCAACGCCCGCGAGGGCTTCGGCCCAGAGGACGACCGGCTCGCATCGCGCAGTTACGGGCCGACGACGAGTGGCGCACTGGCGGAAGGGGGCATTGATCCGGCGGCGCTGGAAGCCGCGATGCACACATACTACGGGATGATAGGGTGGGATCGGGAAACAGGGGTGCCCACCCGCGAGAAACTAGAGGAACTGGATGTTGCCTGGGCAGAGGCGTATCTGCCTTAGTGAGGCGTCACCCTTGCGAAGGTGTGCGAACTGCGTTCGCCTAAACTTTCGCAAGGGTGTCCAAAAATTGTTTGTTGTCGCACGGCAACCAAACGGTGAAGGCGCTGCCGTGGCCCAATTGACTATCTAATGTGATCTGACCGTGGTGCAGGTTGACGATGCCCTGACTGATGGCTAATCCCAATCCCGTGCCTGAAGCTTTACTTGTATGAGCCGCTGCGCCGCGATAGAAACGTTGGAAAAGGTGACGTTGTTCTTCTGGAGCGATGCCAGGGCCGGTATCCCGCACGGTGAATGTTACCCAGGGGGCGGCGTCACGGATTATGGCGGCGGTGCTCAACCACACGTGACCGCCCGGCGGTGTATAGTTCAGCGCGTTGGTCAACAGATTGGTGGCGACCTGTTCAAGCAACTTGGGATCCGCGGAAATTTCAGGTAAATCCGCAGTCGTATCCAGGTGCAAATGCAGCCCTCTCTCGGTAAACAATCTATCACGATCCACAGCCAGGGTCAACAACAGCCCGTTCAGATTGACATTCTGCAACTGCGGGGTGGTTTTACCGAGGTCTAGCCGTGAGAGATCGAGCAGGCTCTCGATCAATACCTGTAGCCGCTCGACTTCTCTGGCGACGCTGTCAAGATAACGCTGTTGATTTTCTGTCTTGCCACGGCTGATCAGTTCCAGGTAAAGCAGGATACTGGTCAATGGGGTGCGCAGTTCGTGGCTGACGCTGCTGAGGAATTGCGACTTAGCCTCGTCGGCGGCCTGGGCCTGTTTGAGGGCCACACTCAGTTCGGCGGTGCGTTGGGCGACGGTGGCTTCAAGCGTGTCGGCATGGAGGCGCAGCTCCCGTTGCAGGCTGAGTGTTTCCAGGGCTTGCCCGGTCGCTGCTGCGGCGTTGACGATCAGGGCCATGTCGCGGTCGCTGTAAGTGCGGCAGGTGCTCGTCTCCAATCCCAAAACGCTCATCACCTTGCCGCGCACAACCACGGGGGCTAAAAGCAGCGCGGCGGTTTCGCGGGCGCGCATTTTCGCACACCATTCTCCCAGTCGTGCATCAGCTTGCGCGTCTGCGATAAAGAGCGGCGATTGTTGTTGTAAGACCTCGGCCAGGGCTGGTTGTGTCAGGTCGGTGCTATCCCCTAGAGCACTGAGCCGTTCAAAGCGGCGATACTCGGCGACGATGGTGGTGGTCGTATGGTCGGGTTCGATGAGCGTGGCGGTCGCGTGGGGCAGGGTCAACGCCAGCGCCAGTTCGGTACAGAGTACGCGCAGGATTTCGACGGGGTCGAGTGTGGTGTTGGCGGCGCTGATGATGTGATTCAGCGCCGTTAGTTCACGATTCTGGAGGCGCAAATCCGCGGTCTGACGGGCCACCGTGGCTTCCAATGAACGATTGAGCTGTTCGAGTTCCTGCTGATAGCGGTCCCGCTCGGCGATCAGGTTGGCTCTATCCAGCACGCGGTCAATGATGACGGCGATTTCATCCATGTCGTGGACGGGTTTGGTGACGTAGTCCCATGCGCCGCACCGCATCGCTTCGATGACGTCGCGCAATATGCCTGTCCCAGAAACGACGATCACAGGTAATTGGGGCTGTTCGGCCTTGAGCGTGGCGACGACTTCCAAACCGTCAACGCGCGGCATCCGCAGATCTACTAAAACGGCATCAAAGTCTTGGGCGCGGGCAGTCGTCAGTCCTTCTGCGCCATCGCCAGCGGTGGCAGTTTCGTAACCACACTCGCTCAGATAATCCGCCAAAGCGCGGCGGATGAGTACTTCGTCGTCAATGACAAGGATGCGTTTCTGGTTCATGGGTTCGTCCTTGAGGTTCCTAAATCCAGTAATTTTTCAATCCGCTCGACGAAGATACTCATGTCCGGCAGGGGTTTACGGATAACGTCCGATTCTGTTAAGCCAATGTTTTCCAAAGCCGGTGAGAGAACAAATTGCGGCGATCCGGTGTAGACAAGATAGCGCGATTGTGGGTTAATGCGGTTCAGAGCCAGCAGCGTCTCCACGCCGCTTATACCTGGCATACGGATATCTACGATACACACATCAAATGCTTGTTCTTGCTGCAAGCGGATTGCCGCCTCGCCCCCTTCAGCCATAACCACCGTGTACCCCATTTCCTCTAAAAAGTCAGCCAGGGATATGCGCGTCAAAGGCTCGTCATCCACAATTAACACGCGAATACAGCTCATTATTTGTCAAACTCCCTCGAAAATTGCCCCATCGTCTTTCATCCAGTCGTCTTTCGGTATTGCTTGTCATTATAATCCAAATCCTGTGGCATGTAACCTGGAGAGGATCCATGCCAAACAAGATTTGCGTTCCCATTTCCCCATGATACACTGTTCTAAAATAATATCACATCAATAACTGCGTTTTGGGACAAGAAGGTAGGAAAGATGGATTCGCGGACCAGAATTCTACTTGTCGAAGATGAACCTGCACATATTGCGTTAATCCAACGCGCGTTTGAACCCCGTTCAGCAGAAATCGTCCTGACTGTCGTTAATACCTTGAAAGCAGCACGCGCCCACTTTTCCGCCGGGGCAATGGAGTTGGTGATTGTGGATTGGTTGTTGCCTGATGGTCGCGGGACGGATGTGCTGCCTGGTGACGAGACTGCCCCCCCATTCCCCGTGATTGTGATGACCAGCCACGGCAATGAGCAGATTGCTGTGGAGGCGATGAAGGCCGGGGCGTTGGATTACGTGGTCAAATCGGCGGAGACGCTGGCGGATATGCCCCATATCGCCGAGCGTGCGTTGCGCGAGTGGCGGCATATCGTCGAACGTCGCCAGGCCGAGCAGGAGATTGCGCGTTTGCAGCATTTGTTGCAAAAAATCACCGACTCCATGCCTTCGGCGCTGATCACGCTGGATACGCACGGGCGCGTTCTGACATGGAATCCGGCTGCCGAAAGCCTGACCCGCTGCCACGGCGAGGCGCTGCACGGTTGTGTTCTCTGGGAAAAATGTCCGGAGCTGGGTCGTTACCGTCCCCTGGTTGCCGAGGTCTTGCGTACCCAAGAGGTGGCGCACCGGCATCGTGAGATGATCCGCATCGCAGAGGAGACGTTCTACTTTGATGTCCATATTTTCCCTCTGCTGGCCGACACGATTACTGGCGTTGTCTTGCACATTGACGATGCGACCCAACGTGTACACATCGAAGAGACGATGTTGCAGGCGACGAAGATGGCAAGCATTGGCGGTTTAGCGGCAGGGATGGCGCACGAAATCAACAATCCGCTAGGGGCGATGATGCAGTCAGCGCAAATGCTGCAAATGGCGCTTGACACGCAGAATCCGCGTAGCCGGGCGCGCATAGAAGCCGCGGGCATTGATCCGGCGCGCCTGGATGATTACCTGCAG
Organism: Anaerolineae bacterium; assembly: GCA_035420085.1. Lineage (GTDB taxonomy): Bacteria > Chloroflexota > Anaerolineae > B4-G1 > SLSP01 > DSWT01. Next base: position 104,538 of record DAOLUH010000014.1, on the reverse strand, counting down.
GAGCGCAAATTGATGGATTATGCGCAAGGTATCCGCGACATGGGCGAACGCGCGGCTAAAATTGTCTCTGATCTGCTTAGTTTCTCGCGGAAGGGAACCTCCAATCCGGCTCCACGTGATATGAATGCGCTCGTCATGCAAACGTTGGATCTGGCAGCGACCGACTATGATTTGAAGAAACAGTATGACTTCCGTGATATTGAGATCGTTTACGATCTTACCCCCGATTTGCCGCCAGTTACGTGCGACGGCCAACAAATTCAACAGGTGGTGCTCAACCTGGTGCGCAACGCCGCACAAGCGATGGCGGATAAGTCTGCCAGCGGAGCGCCGGGTTATCGTGCGCGCCTCACCATTCACACATCGCGGGCCGATTCGCGTCATGTGCGCGTAGAAATCGAAGATAATGGGCCGGGCATCCCCGAAGCAGTCCAGCAGCGGCTTTTTGAGCCTTTTTTCACCACCAAAGACGTTGGCGAAGGAACCGGGCTGGGACTCTGGTTGTGCTGGTCCATCATCGTTGAACGCCATGGCGGACGTATCTGGACGGAGCAGCCGCAAAAGGAAGGCACACGCTTTATATTCGAATTGCCCCTCAATGCGTGACCTCCTGACGATAGACTGTTGAATAAGGCTTGGGGCTTTGTCACCGATTCCAAAGGAGTGTGACCGAATCTGTAGCACAGCTCTGATAATGAAAATTTCACCGCAGAGCACGCGAAGAGCGCAGAGATTTCTAATTTTTTCTCTGTGAACTCTGTGTCCTCTGTGGCTATTTGCAGAGGAGTAGGATATGAAAGCGCAATCCATACCAGTGGTGGTCATTGCCGGCATCTCGTTCTATGTAGGTCTTTATCACCTTTTGATCTATGTGCGACGGAAACAGCACCGCGAGGACCTGATCTTTGCGCTGCTGTGTCTGGCGACGGGGTGCTACGATGTGTTTTGCGCCGGGTTATACAACGCCAGCTCAGCCGTCGAGGGTGCGCCGTGGCAACGGCTGCAATTTATCGCATTGGCCTGCTTGACCTCGGCGTTTCTATGGTTTGTGTCTGAGTATGTCGGACAAAAACCAGGCCCCATCACCTATGCCTTTTCCACATTTTATCTGCTTGCCGTGGTTATCCAGAGTGTAGATCGCAGCCCGTTGACCTGGTTGCTGGATCAGCCAGCCGTCAAAACCATCGTTTTGCCTTTTGGACGCCAGGTCACCTATTACGAGGCGACCCTGGGACCGTTTACGGTGGTTCAGGGGATTATGGGAATGGTAGTCTCTACCTATATCCTCTGGCTCAGCTATCGCTATTACCGGCAGGGGTATCGGCGCGAAGCCTCTCCCTTGCTTCTGGCGCTAGGGTTCATGTACGCGACGGCTATCAATGACACACTGGTGAGTCAAGGGATATATCAGTTTATCTACGGCATCGAGTATGGCTACCTGGCCATGATTTTGCTGATGGCCTATTCGCTGTCAAGCACTGTCGTTGAGGCTGCTATGGCGAAGGAATCGCTGCGGGTGAGCGAAGAGCGTTTTCGTTCGCTCGTTGAGACGACCAGCGATTGGGTATGGGAGACTGACGCGAACGGCGTGTATACGTATGCCAGCCCCAAGAGCCGCGATTTGTTGGGGTATGCGCCGGAAGAAATACTCGGTACAACCCCCTTCGACTTGATGTTCCCCGAAGAAAAGGAGCACGTCAGCGCGGCGTTCCGTGCCGCGGTGGACAACCACAAAACCTTTGAGCGGCTGGAAAATACTGCGCGGCACAAAGACGGACATCTGGTGGTGTTAGAGACGAACGGCGTACCGTTCTATGATGCCAATGGCAAACTGGTTGGTTATCGGGGCATTGACCGTGACATCACGCGACGCAAACAGGCAGAAGCAGCGCTTTTACAGAGTGAAGAGCGTTACAGGGCGCTATCGGAACTGAGCCTCGATTTTGCGGCTGCCTTCCGGCCTGGACCTGACGGTGAGCTGGTGAACGAATGGAACTTCGGGAACCTTATGCATATTACGGGTTACACATCCGACGAACTGATTGCGTTGGGCGGTATGGCCGGAATCACTCATCCAGACGATTTTTCGCTTCTCGAACAGGGGACACAGGCGCTTATCGCGGGACAGACCTATATGCATGAGTATCGCATCATCACTAAGGGCGGCCAGGTGCGTTGGTTGCGTGGCTATGGCTATACTGTGAAGGATGCCCAAGGTTGCCCCATACACTTTTACCGTGCAGCGCAGGATATCACTGAACGCAAGCAAGCAGAGGAATCACTGCGCGAAAGCGAGGAAAAATTCCGCTCTATTGTTGAAAACGCGCTGGTGGGTATTTTTATGGTGGATGACGCTTATCGGTTTGTTTATATCAATGATGAGCTATGTCGCATCTTGCAGCATTCACGAGAGGAACTTGCGGGCATGGACTTTCGCCAGGTCCTCTCGGATGAGAGCCGCGCCTTTGTGGCCAATTATTATGTCCGCCGGCAGAGCGGAGAGCAACTGCCACCCCGTTATGAATTGAGCGTTATTCGCCGCGATGGACAGGTGCGCCATGCTGAAATGAGCGTGGCTGTCGTCAGAGATGCCGCCGGCAGGTCGCGCACGATGGGACAATTGGTGGACATCACCGAGCGCAAGCAGGCTGAGCGTGAACGCGAGGTGCTGATTGCGGAGTTGGAAGCTAAAAACGCCGAACTAGAACGCTTCACCTATACTGTTTCGCATGATCTGAAAAGTCCTCTTATCACCATTGGCGGTTTTGTCGGTTTTCTGGAAAAAGACACTCTATCGGGCGATACAGAACGCATCAAGGCCGATATAGCCCGTATCAACGAGGCGCTTGCCCGGATGCAGCGTCTGCTCGATGAATTGCTCGAACTCTCACGCATTGGCCGGATCATGAACCCGCCGGAAGCGGTGTCGTTTGCAGCCATTGTCCACGAGGCTGTCGAGTCGGTGCGTGGACGCATTGAGGCGCGCGGCGTGGAGGTGGACATTGCGCCTGACCTGCCCACCGTCTACGGCGACCGGGTGCGATTGGTGGAGGTTGTGCAGAACCTGGTGGACAACGCCTGCAAGTTCATGGGCGAGCAGCCCCACCCGCGGATTGAAATCGGTGTGCGACAGAGTGAAACGGAACCGGTGTTTTATGTGCGTGATAATGGGATCGGTATTGAACCACAATATCACACCAAAGTCTTTGGCCTGTTCGACAAGCTTGATCCGCACAGCGACGGAACCGGCGTCGGGCTGGCGTTAGTTAAGCGCATCATCGAGACGCACGGCGGGAAAATCTGGGTTGAATCAGAAGGGGTGGGGCGCGGTAGCGCCTTTTGTTTTACCCTGGCAAGCGCCACTTGAATGGACTGGGATACAGAATATGCTGATCAGACCTTTATTACAACGGACACGCGCAGCGAAGCGTACGCTGTGCGCTGACGAAGCCTGGCTGCGCACCGTTTACGATGGCGTCAATGATGCGATTTTCGTTCACGATTCCGATACCGGCCTCATTCTCGACACCAATCAAAAAGCCTGCGAGATGTATGGCTACAGCCGGGACGAACTCATGTCGCTACACATCACTGACCTGAGCCAGGGAGAGGCCCCTTTTGGTGAGCAGGATGCCGGCGCCTGGATACAAAAGGCCAAAACCGCAGGCCCGCAAATCTTTGAATGGCAGGCTAAACACCAGGATGGACACTTATTTTGGGTCGAGGTCAACTTGCGGGAGGCCAGCGTCAATGGACAAAGCCGTGTTCTCGCCGCTGTGCGCGATATTTCACAGCGCAAGCTGGCCGAAGCGTCGCTGGCGCGCTGGGCTGTGGAATTGCGTGATCTGTATGCAGCCTCGTTGGACATCAATGCGCAGACCGATATGAGCAAGTTGCTGCCGAAGGTCGTTGAGCGGGCCACGGCGCTCACCGGCATCAAGCAGGGTGGACTCTATCTTTTGCGGCCTGACCAGACGCTCGAACTGGTCGTCGCACGTGACCTGTCGCCTGAGTACCTGGGGGTACGATTACAACTCGGCGAAGGACTGGCCGGGCGTGTCGCCCAAAATGGTATGCCGTTGATGGTGGAGGATTATCAGCAGTGGGATGGACGGGCCGTGGTGTTCGATAAAGCGAACGTGCGCCGGATCTTGAGTGTGCCGCTCAAAACCAGAAATCGCATCATCGGCGTTTTGAATCTCTTCGACACCGAGCATACCGGTCTTTTCACCGACGACGAAGTTCGATTGCTCAGTTTGTTCACCGACCAGGCTGCGGTCGCTGTTGACAACGCGCAGTTGTATGAGGAAGCGCAACAGCGTGCTGAACAACTGGCGACGATGAACGAGATCGGCCATGCCATCTCGACTTTGCAAGACCTTGACAGCGTGCTCAAAATCATCTATCGCCAGGTGCAACGTGTCGTGCCGGTGGATTCGTTTTACATCTGCCTTCACGACCCCGAAAGCGATCAGCTCTCCTTCCCGATTGTGTACGACATGGGTATCCGTTACAGAGAGGCGTCCACCCCGCGCACGCCTGGTATGTGGATTGATCATGTGATGAAAACCGGGCTGCCCTTCATGCTGCATCGCACCGCCGCAGAGCTATTGACCCCGGTCGAAGACCGGCTAAGCGTAGGCGACCCAAGCCGCAAGTCAGCTTCCATTCTCATTGTGCCGCTCTGGCAAAGGGAGCGTGTGGCGGGCGTGATGTCGGTTCAGAGCTACACGCTGAATGTCTACAACGACCACCATGCCGAGATTCTCGTCGGCATCGGCATTCAAGCCATGATTGCTATCGAGAACGCCAAACTATTTACGGCTGCCCGGCAAGAACTTGCGGAGCGCGAACGGGCTGAACAAGCCTTGCGCGTTAGTGAAGCCCGCTTCCGCGCTTTGATCGAAAATGCCAGCGATATGATCCTCATTCTTACCGCCGAAGGCATTGTCAAATATGCCAGCCCCTCGATCCAGCGCATTATGGGCTATACGCCCGAAGCGTTGACCGGGCAGAATATCCTTACCTTGTTGCATCCGCTGGATGCGGCGCAGATGGCGGCTGCATGGTCCACTGTTCTGCCCCGGTCGGCGGTTCAGGCCGACATGCTGCGCGTGCGTATCCGTCATGCTGATGGTACGTGGCACATTCACGAAGGGGTCGGGCGCAATCTACTGCACGATCCGGCGGTTGCCAGTTTTGTGATCAACGCGCGCGATGTGACAGAGCGCGTTCAACAAGAGAGCGAGCGTGAAAAACTGATCGCTGAACTGGAGGCTAAAAACACCGAGCTGGAACATTTCACCTATACCATCTCCCACGACCTGAAAAGCCCGCTGATCACCATCGGCGGCTTTGTCGGCTTTTTGCAAAAAGATGCTCTGGCGGGTCTTATGGAGCGGGTGAAAGTGGATGTGGTCTACATCAACGACGCGCTTGCCAAGATGCAGCAGTTACTCGACGAACTTCTGGAACTCGCGCGCGTGGGGAGACGTTTATACCCGCCGGAAGAGGTGCTCTTCGAGGAACTCGCTCAAGAGGCGGTGGCATTGGTGCGCGGGCGCATTGAGGCGCGCGGTGTGGAGGTGGAGATCGTCCCTGGCCTGTTCACTCTTTACGGCGACCGGGCGCGGTTGGTGAAAGTGGTGCAGCACCTGGTGGACAATGCTTGTAAGTTTATGGGTACCCAGCCTCAACCGCGCATCGAGATCGGTGCGCGGCAGGGTGAAACGGGTCTGGTGTTCTATGTGCGCGACAACGGCATCGGCGTCGAGGCCCAGTATCGGGATCAGGTTTTTGGTTTGTTTGACAAGCTTGATCCTACCAGCGAGGGGACCGGCATTGGCCTGGCGCTGGCCAAACGAATCATCGAAACGCACGGCGGGAAAATCTGGGTTGAATCCGAAGGTCCAGGATGCGGTAGCACATTCTGTTTTACCTTGCCATCCGCACATTGAGTATGTGCTCATAACGCTCTGCGCCGATCCAGTTCATTGTCCAACCGAGACGAAACATATCTGACAGGAAAAATGTTATTGCTTTTAGTGGAAGGATAGTATGCAAATCGAAACTTATTTGGCGCCGGCAGTTTTGGCAAACAAGAACAGCATCGCCTATACGATACGCATCATCAGCGTCATCCTTATGCTTGCGGCGGTATTAGCCGGCGTCGTCACGGCGTTTGACCACAATTGGGCAGCAGTGCGAGCGTTGGGGATTCTGATTCTACCACTTCTTATTACTTTCTGGCTGTCTAGCAAAGGACAAGCCGTCACCGCTATTTTCGTTCTGGCCGTGAGTTTGCTCGTTTTAGCTACCATTCTTTCCACCCTGGGTCAGGGCATTCATGATGTGACCAATTTCGTCTATCCCGGTATCCTGCTCGTTTCCAGCCTGGTATTGAACAAACGCGCCTTTTTGGTGCTGGTGGTGTTGACTTTACTCGCCATCGCCTGGCTGGTTTTGGGCGCGATGTTTGGTCTGTTTGTGCCACGCACGCCTGATGTTGGCGCTCTGTCGGATTTACTGGTTGTCTCGGTCATCCTTATTGCGACTGCGTCTTGCGTCTACTTGTTGAGCAATAACCTGCAACAGAGCCTTTCACAAGTGAACAAGCAAATGCTAGAGCGTCAGCAAGTCGAGCATGCCCTCCGCGAATCACAGACACTGTTGCGATTGATCTTTGATCATGTCTTTGATGGCATTAGTGTATACGAAGAGTACCCGGAACGCGGCGACCGCCGGTTGATTGATTGTAACGCTCGCTATGCTGAAATCGCCGGGCGCAGTAAAGAGGAGTTGCTGGCAATGGGTAATACATTGCCCGTCCAAAAAGATGTGAGCGGTTTGACGAGTCGCTCAGAATTTCTCCAACGCTTGAATCAGGGGGTGTATATGGGCCAGTTCTCATGGCTCCGTCCTGATGGTCGGGATAACATTGTTGAATATGCTGCGGTCCCTCTCCACACCGCTGATCGTTTCCTGGTTATCGGCGTTGATCACGACATCACGGCGCAGGTGCGGGCAACCCAAGAGCGTGAGGCGATGATCAAGGCCTTGGAAGCCAAGAACAGCGAGTTGGAGCGTTTTACCTATACCGTGTCGCACGATCTGAAAAGCCCTCTCATCACGATCAACGGCTTTGTCGGTTTTTTGGTGCAAGATGCCATGGCCGGCAACGTAGCGCGCGTCAAGGAGGATGCAGCCTATATCAACGCCGCTGTCGCCAAGATGCAACATCTACTGAGTGAATTGCTGGAACTCTCGCGCATTGGACGTTTGATGAACCCACCGGCAGAAACATCCTTTCAAAGTATTGTCCAGGAGGCAGTCGAATTGGTGCATGGGCGCATTGTGGAACGTGGCGTAGAAGTTGAGATCGTTCCTGGGTTGCCCACTGTCTACGGCGACCGGGCGCGGCTGGTGGAAGTGGTGCAAAACCTGCTGGACAACGCCTGCAAGTTCATGGGCGACCAGTCGCAACCGCGCATCGAGATTGGCATACGCCAGACTGGCAAAGAGCCGGTGTTCTACGTGCGCGATAACGGTATTGGCATCGAACCGCAGTATCAAGACCAGGTCTTTGAATTGTTCAACAAACTCAATTCTACCAGCGAGGGAACCGGCGTTGGTCTGGCGCTGGCCAAACGAATCATCGAAACGCACGGCGGGAAAATCTGGGTTGAATCCGCAGGTCCAGGATGCGGCAGCACATTCTGTTTTACCTTGCCAGGGACAAACCGAGAAACATAGAACTGCCTCTGTCTTCAGGAGATCAAATCTATGTCGAATATCTTGCACACAAACCGAGACTACCTTAGTGCGCGCCATGCGCGTTTGACCATCGGTATGCTTTTTGAGAACATGCCCAACGAGCAGCAGGAATATCTGTCGCAAATTTTGGCTGGAGTCAGGTCTGTAGCCCAAGATCAAGACGTGAACCTGTTATGTTTTGCCGGGGGACATTTGTACCACACCCTGTACACCCAATTCGACACCCAACGCAATATCCTCTACGAATTGATCAGCGCAGATACCGTCAGTGGGCTGCTTGTCCTGGGCACGATCAACACTTACGCCCCACTGTCCAAGACGGCCGAATTCTACCGGCGTTACAGTCACTTGCCCCTTGTTCACATCGGCTTGCCCCTGGAGGATGTCCCCACGGTCGTAGCTACCGAAGCAGCCGGTCTCTACGATGCCGTGGTACATCTTATGCGCGACCATCATTATCGCCGGATTGCCTTCATCAATAGTCCTGAAAATCGTCCAACCGCCAGACCGCGTTACCAGGCTTACGTGCAGGCTTTAACGGATTATGGCCTTGTGGTTGACCCCGATCTCATCGTTGCCGGCGATTGGACCGTTCGCGCAGGCGGCGAAGCGGTTGCGCTGTTGCTCGATCAGCGCAAAGCCGATGTGCAAGCCATCGTGGCCTCAAACGACAATATGGCGTTGGGCGCTTTAGCGGCGCTGCAAGCGCGCGGGATCCACGTGCCCTATGACATCGCCCTGATCGGTTTCGACGACACGCGCATGGCCCAAATGGCTATACCGTCGTTGACAACGGTGCGTCAGCCGATGTATGAGTTAGGCGTACAGGCCTTGACGTTACTGTTAGCAAAAATTGCTGGGGAGATAGTGCCGTCAACAGTACAACTTCCCGCCAAACTGATTATTCGCCAATCCTGCGGCTGTCCCGACCCGGCGGTGGCGAAGATTGCGGTATGCGCCCCTCCCGAACAGACTCAACCCGCCGACCGGGTTGTTCCCACACCGCATGAGCAACTTGTCGCCGCCGCAGTACCGCTCCTCGGCGCAACGCAGAATGTTGCAAGCTGGATTGAGAATCTGCTCAATGCTTTTGTGGCAGATTCGGAACATGGATCGCCCGGTCTCTTTATCTCCACGTTGGATAAAACGTTGCGGCAGGTGAGCCAAAATGGGGGAGACATCGCTCAATGGCAGGACTTCATCACGCTTTTGCAGCGCCTGTATCCCGCTATGTTGAGCATCCCTGCCCTGTGCCAGGGAGAAACGCTGTGCCATCAAGCGCGCGTGTTTATCGGTGAGATGGCGCGGAAAGAGCTGGCGCAGCGGCAACTGCAAGCAGATCAGCAGAACATTGTCCTTAGATTGTTCGGTCAGGCGCTCGTCACAACGTTTGATGTTGAAACCCTGGTCCATATTGTGGGCGAGCGCATAACACAATTAGGTATACCAAGTTGTTACATCGCCCTGTACGAGAACCCTCAACCTTATACCTATCCCCAACCGGTGCCGGAATGGGCGCACTTGATCCTGGCCTGCCGCGGGACAGAGATCCAGTGTACAGTAGCGCCAGATCAGACCAGCAAAGATGGGTGGCGTTTCCGTTCGGTGCAGTTGCTGCCGGCAGGAATGTTGCCGCAAGACCGGCGCTATAGCATCGTGGTCGAACCGTTGTACTTTCAAAATGACCAGATCGGTTTTGCCCTTCTGGAAATGGGACCGCATGAAGGGGTGGTGTATGAGATTGTGCGTGAGCAGATCAGCAGCGCGCTCAAAGGTGCGTTACTCTTTCAGGAGCAAAAACGTACGGAAGCCGCCCTTGAACAGGCCTATGCTGCGGTAGAACAACAAGTCCAGGAGCGCACTGTCGAACTGGAGCAAGAAATCGCCGAACGGAAACAAGCAGAGAAAATGCAGGAAACACTCATCGCTGAACTGGAGGCCAAGAACACCGAACTGGAACGTTTCACCTATACCGTCTCGCATGATCTGAAAAGCCCGCTGATTACCATCGGTGGCTTTGTCGGCTTTTTGGAAAAGGATGCCCTGGCTGGCGATGCAGAACGCATACAGGCTGATATGGCTTACATCAACGATGCTGTCAGCAAGATGCAGCGACTTCTCGGTGAATTGTTGGAGCTGTCACGCATCGGGCGGCAGATGAACGCGCCGGAGACAATCCCCTTTGCCGAGATTGCCCGCGAGGCCATCGCCGTAGTGCATGGACGCCTCGCGTCGCGCGGTGTAGAAGTCGAGATTGCGCCTGACCTCCCCGCCGTCTACGGCGACCGGGCGCGGCTGGTGGAGGTGGTGCAAAATCTGGTGGACAACGCCTGTAAGTTTATGGGCGATCAACCCTACCCGCGCATCGAGATTGGCGTGCGGTGGAAAGAGGATGAGCCAGTCTTTTTTGTGCGTGACAATGGTATGGGCATCGAACCTCAGTATCAAAGCAAAGTCTTTGATCTGTTTGAAAAGCTCGATTCGCAAAGCGAGGGGACCGGCGTCGGGCTGGCATTGGTCAAACGCATTGTCGAAACCCACGGCGGAAGGATTTGGGTCGAATCGGCAGGTGTGGGGCAGGGGAGTACGTTTTGTTTCACCCTGTCTGGCAGAACGTTCGATGCGCACGACAACGAGCGGCGTAGTCGTCCGCCAAAAGGATAGCCTATGCTGGTCTACGTCGTGATCTCCGGGCTTGCCTTGCTTTGCTATAGCGGTTTACTGGCGCTGGTTGCGCGCTATGGCTGGCACGGCAATCGCTCTCGCGAGCTGTTCTTGCTCTATCTCCTGGATATGGTGTTTCTGCAAGTGAGTTATTTGTTGCTCTCTCTGGCCGACAGCGCACAGGCGGCCTTAGTGTGGTACACCTTTAACATCCTGTTATCGGCTGGACAGGCCGTCATTTATTTCTTTTTTGCTACTACTTTTCTCGGCCTCAAAGCGCCGCGTAAAGGCATTCAGGCCGTTATCTTCGTCTGGCTCTTGGCTGTCATGGCGGCGGCGTTTCTTTTCCCAGGTTTTATGTTTACGCACATTTATCGCCACGCGGTTACAGGGCTGTTTATCCCAGAGCTAACGCTGTGGGGAGTCCTGTTGCTGTTGCCCATAACGGTCTTTTGGGGTTTGACCGTGTTTTCTCTGGCGAAGAACTACCGCAGTGCTCGTTCGCCCCTTCAGCGGGTGCGCATCCAATATGTGTTGCTTTCCATTTTAGTTGTGTGGGCCGGTTTGTTCGCCAATGCCGCGCCGGCTCTACGTCCTTATCCTGTTGACGTCGTCGCCAATATCGTCGGCGCGTTCTTGATCGCCTACGCCATTCTGCGGTATCAGCTCTTGGATATGAGTATCGTTATTCGCCGGAACCTTTCCTACGTGGTCTCTATCCTCTTCATCGGCACAGGATATTTTACGACACTCTTGGTCTCTACCCGCTTCTTCCAACACCTGACCGTGTGGCAGCTCTTACTGATTTCCTTTGCCACGGCGATCGTGGGCGTCATTCTGACCCGTCCGCTGGTGGAACGCATCCAATTCTGGATTGACGCGGTCTTTTTCCGGGAACGATACGGCGGCGCTTTGATGATTCAGCGCCTGAGTCGCACGGCGACCTCAGTGCTCGATCTCGAACAATTGGCCGGGATGATCCTGGATGACCTCAACCAAACGTTGCACGTCCACTGGGTCGCCTTTTTCCTGGAACAAGAGGATGTGTTCCGGCTGCTCGTTCAGCGCGGAACGGCCACGGCTGCCGACCTGGACTTACGTCACGATCATCCCCTTGTAAGCTGGCTAAACGCCCACCCCACCATACTGACAGCAGACCTGCTGGACGCGCTGTTGGCGCAGGACGGCTTCCCGCAACCGCATATTGAGGAGCTAAAGCGCGTTGACGCCGCTATGTTCGTCCCGCTCATGGCCAGGGACAGGCTGGTGGGTATTTTGGGGATCAGTGCCAAACTCTCCGGGCATGGCTTTTCCCAAGACGATGAGCTGATGCTGAGCACATTGGCGAACCAGGTTGCTATCGCTGTGGACAACGCGCGGCTCTACGCCGTGGCCCAACGCGAACTGGCCGAGCGCAAGCGCGCCGAAGTCGAGCGCGAAAAACTGATTGCCGCATTGCAGGCCAAGAACGCCGAGTTGGAACGCTTCACCTACACCGTGTCGCACGATCTGAAAAGCCCGCTCATCACGATCAAAGGTTTCCTCGGCTTTTTGGAGCAGGATATCGCCGCTGCCAACGCGGAACGGATCAAAGCGGACATTGCCTTTATCACCGGCGCCGCCGACAAGATGCACCAACTGCTCGTTGAGCTGCTGGAACTCTCGCGCATTGGGCGGATAGTTAACCCGCCGCAGCCGGTAGCGATGAGCGAATTGGCGGCTGAAGCCGCTGCCCTCGTCGCCGGGCAACTGACCGAACGTCGCGTCCGGGTTGTTATCATGCCAGATATGCCAACCGTGATTGGCGACCGACCCCGCCTGCGCGAAGTTTTCCAGAATTTGTTGTCCAATGCCGCCCAATATATGGGCGACCAGCCTGCGCCGCTGGTCGAGGTGGGGTGTGCCAGGATGACGGCCAACCTGTGTTTTACGTCCGCGACAACGGCATTGGCATCGCCCCGCCCTATCACGAAAAAATCTTCGAGCTTTTTGAGAAACTTGATCCGCAGACCGAAGGTACGGGGATTGGATTGAGTATCGTCAAACGCGTCGTTGAAACGCACGGCGGCAAGGTCTGGGTGGAGTCGGAAGGGGCGGGTACAGGCAGCGTTTTCTGCTTTACTTTGCCTGGGGATAAGGTTGCGTGATGGAAAGGAGGTCAAAAATGACCCGGTCAATAACACAAACCAGACTGAGGGTAGTCTTGGCGCTGTCATTCATCGCCACGCTGTTTATGCTGCTGGCCTGCCAGGGCAAGCAGCCGCCATCCCCCACCTATAAAGTGGGAATCTTGCAATACGTTGACCTGTTAGCTGACATCGAAGATGGCTTCAAAGCCGGTATGGCTGAGTGGGGCTATGTTGAGGGCGAGAACATTGTCTACCTGACGCGCAACGCCCACGGCGCGATAGATGACCTCGACCGGTTGGCCCAGGAGTTGCTGGCTGAACACGTTGACCTCATCGTGAGCATCACCACGCCAGCCTCGTTGGCCGCGATGCGGGCCAGCGCGGGAACAGATACCCCTATCGTCTTTATCCTGGTTAGCGACCCCGTGCGGGCCGGATTGGTCGCCTCGCTCAAACAACCTGGCGGGCGCATCACCGGCATCCGCGATGGCGGCACCGCCACGACCGGCAAACGCCTGGAACTGCTCACGATGATGATGCCCGGTATCCAAAGGGTGTTGGTGGTCTACTCGCACGAGGAATCCTTGCTGCCGGCGCGTGACGAGTTACGCCAGGCTGCGGCCAAGTTGGGCTTGACGCTGGTCGAAAAACAAGTCTACACCACGGAAGAGGCAATTGCCGTGTTTCGCGCCGTCCAACCCGGCGAGGTGGATGCCATCTTTGTCCCTTCCGATGGCATCATCTTGGATGCGATGGACGAGATTACGGCGCTCGCCACCCGCGCGCACTTGCCCTACATCTTGCCCGGCAAAGCGCCTGGCGCGCTGGCCTTTCATGGCGAAAATGTGTATCAATCCGGGCGACAGGCCGCCTCGCTGGCGAGCAAAATTTTGCAGGGCGGCGACCCGGCCACGCTGCCGGTCGAACTCTCCAAAGAATTCTACCTGGCGATTGACCTGCGCATTGCCGATGCAATGGGGCTGACGCTCTCGGAGGAAATCCTTGTTGTGGCCGACGAAGTGACGAAATAAAAGAGGTACACTATGCGAGCGAGTGCGACAATACAAGATACACGTTCACAGCGGCGCTATATCCCGCTGGCGACCCGGCTTTTTATCTTGTTCAGCGTCGCCGCGGTCTTGCCGCTGACAGTGTCCGGAGTCTTTGGCCTGACCAGCAACTACAACGCGCAACGCCGCCAGGTGGAAGCCTTACAACAGGAGAGCGCGGCCAACATCGCTAACCGCATTGACGCTTATCTGGAGCAGATCGAAGCCGAAATGGAGCTGACCGTTGGCAAATGGACCGCACAAACAGAAGCGTCGCTCCCGCTGCTCTTGCGAGCGTTGTTGACCTTTAACCGCGGCTTTGAGACCCTGACCCTGGTGGATTGGACCGGTCAGGAGATCGCCAAAGTATCAAGGTATACCCTGTTCACGGCACAAGACCTGGGCAACCGGGCCGCCGCGCCTGATTTCGTGGTCGTCAGCCAGGGGCAACGCTATCTGGGGCCGGTTTCACTCTCGCAGTTTGAGGAACCCTTGGTCACGCTGGCGATTCCGGTCAAAGACGTGCGCCAGGATGTGGTGGGCGCGCTCGTCGCCGAGGTCAACCTCAAGTTTATGTGGGATGTTATCGCCCAGGTGAAGATCGGCACAGGCGGCTACGCTTACGTGGTGGATCGTGAAGGGCGGTTGATCGCCCATCGGGATGCTTCTGAAGTCCTGCAAGGTCAAACGTTGCGCCACTTGGCGGGCGTTCGCGCTGCCTTGCAAGGCCAGGCGACCACCAGTTGGTACGCTGGCCTGGAAAAGGCCAACGTTATCGGCAGCTACTGCCCGCTGCGGCGGGCCGACTGGTTCGTGTTGGTCGAATCGCCGCACCAGGAGGCTTTGGCGAATGTCTACCAAACCGGCATCCTGAACCTGGTCGCCTTAGCGGCCACGCTCGGACTGGCGTTTCTCCTGGGCGGTTATATGGTACGTAGCATCGTGCGCCCGATGAAGCGGCTGCAAGAAGGGGTGCGTCTCATCGGCGGGGGCGATCTGGCCTATCACATTGACCTGGCCTCGCGCGACGAAATGGGAGATCTGGCCGATGCCTTTAACGGCATGGCTGCACAATTGCAGCAGACGCTCCAGGGATTGGAGCAGCATGTGACCGAACTCAAGCAGGCCGAAGCAGAGCGCGAAAAACTGATCGCCAACCTGGAAGCGCAAAACGCCGAGTTGGAGCGTTTTGCCTATACCCTCTCCCACGATCTGAAAACCCCGCTCATCACGATAGGTGGCTTCATCGGCTTTCTCGAAAAAGATACGTTGAACGGCGACGTGGAACAGGTGCAGCGCGATATGACCCATATTCAGAAAGCCGTCGCCAGGATGCAGCAATTGCTCGACGAGTTGTTGGAACTGTCGCGCATTGGGCGGCGGGTTAACCCGCCGCAACGCATTTCCCTCAGTGAACTGGCGCATCAGGCTGCCGCCAACCTCGCCGCTCAACTCACCGCGCGGGGGGTGCAGGTGGATATCGCGCCGGAACTCCCGACCGTCATCGGCGATCCTCCCCGTCTGCGTGAGGTCTTCGAGAACCTGCTGGGCAATGCCGCCAAATTTATGGGCGAGCAACCCCATCCGCAGGTCGAAGTCGGCGCGCGCCAGACAGCAAACGAGACGATCTTCTATGTGCGCGACAACGGCATCGGCATCGAGCCGCAGTATCACGACAAAGTCTTTGGCCTGTTTGAGAAGCTGAACCCACAAAGCGAGGGCACGGGCGTGGGATTGGCCATCGTCAAGCGCATCATCGAGCTGCACGGCGGGCGCATTTGGGTCGAATCGGCCGGCGCCGGTCACGGGAGCACGTTTTGCTTCACGCTAAGCACGCCAGCGCCAGTTGGACAGGATTTACAGGATGCTCGTCCTGTAAATCCTGTCAGAAATCATCACGTATAGGAGCAACGACATGGTGATGCAGAAAACAAACGCGGGCCGCTTTACCCGCCGGAGAGCAACGTCGGGCAAACTAACCATACCCTTGCCCTCCGCCATTCAACTATGGAAGCAGCAATTGGCGAACGGCATCGCGCGCGCTTCACTGGCGGTTTCCATTCTCGCCCTGATCAGCGGCTTCTATTATGCCTATTCCATCCAGGCCGTATGGTTGATTCCTCTCTACATCATCCTGGTTGCACTGCTGGGGTTGGTGACGTTGTTACCCAAAGCTTCCTATACGCTGCGCGCTCTAGGCCCGCTGGTGTTGATTTATCTGATGGCCTGTCTGGATATGTTTGAGGCCGGGCGCACCGGCAGCGCGCGCGTCCTGTTGATCGCCCTCCCCGTGTTGAGCTTGCTCTTCTTCGACCTGCGCGCAGGTGTGCTGACCTTGGGGGTTTCGCTGTTGACGTTGGCCGTTTTCGGCTGGCTCTACACGACCGGGCAGCTCTCAGTTGGGCTGGGAGTGGCTAACTCGACCAATCCGACCATCTGGGTCAGCAACACGGCGCTTTTCACCTTGACCACGGTGTTGTTGATGGTTTCCGCCCATTACCTGATTACCCGCCTCATCAACGCGCTGAGCAAACTTGAGGTCAACGTCAAAGAGAACGAGAAGTTGCTCTCGTTGCAGCAGGCCGTGTTTGATGCGACCGTTGATGGCATTTTGGCGGTTGATCCTACCGGCAAGGTCACCACCTATAACCGTAGATTTGCCGAGATGTGGAACATCCCGGAGGAGATCATTGCTTCACGGAGTAACATACCCATCCTCGCTTTTGTCCGCGAACAGGTGGAAAACCCCGCCGCGTTTATGGCGCGGGTCGAGGAGTTGTATGCACATCCCTACGCGGAAGGCGATGATGTCTTGACACTCAGGGACGGGAGAATCTTTGCGCGTCACTCTACACCGCAGCGACTTGGGGATGAAATCGTCGGCAGAGTATGGGTTCTCCGCGATGTCACCGCGGAAAGGCAGGCTGCCGAGACGCTCAAGCAGTCTCAGCGCAACTTTGACCTCTTTTTCAACACCCTAGATGACCTGCTCTTTGTCCTCGACGTTCAAGGGAATATCATCCACGTCAATCAGACGGTGTGCCGTAAACTGGGCTATACGGAAGCTGAACTGATCGGCCAACCGGTGCTCGTCGTACACCCGCCAGAACGTCAAGCGGAGGCAGCGTGCATTGTCGCCGCGATGCTGACCGGAGAAGCCGAGTTTTGCCCGGTTCCGGTGATCACCAAAGACGGGCGGCAGATTCCGGTGGAAACGCGCGTCATCACGGGCGAATGGGATGGCCGGCCCGCACTGTTCGGTGTGACGCGGGACATCTCACAACTCAAGCTCTCCGAAGAAGCGCTGGCGCGCGAGCGCAACCTGTTGCGCACGGTCGTGGATACGCTGCCTGATATCATCTTTGCCAAAGACCGGAATGGGCGTAAAATCCTCTCCAACCGCAACGATCAATGGATGCTGGGCGCTTCTGCGGAAGCCGAGGTGGTGGGCAAAACGGATTGGGATGTTTACTCCGCAGACTTGGCTGCACGGTATACCGCTGAGGACCAGCCCGTATTGGATGAAGGGCGTATGTTCGAGAGTGAAGGCTCATTCGTTGATCCGCTGGGGCAACGCCATTGGGTCCTGGGTTCCAAACGACCATTCAGAGACCACACCGGGGAAATTGCAGGATTGGTGGGCATCTATCACGACATCACCCAACTTAAACAGGCTGCCGCCGAGCGTGAAGCTCTCATCACCGACCTGGAAGCCAAGAACGCTGAGCTGGAGCGCTTTACCTACACCGTCTCGCACGACCTCAAAAGCCCGCTGATTACGATCAAGGGCTTTCTGGGTTTCCTGGAACAGGACACGCTCAAAGGGCGCGTTGAGCAGGTCAAGCACGACATTGATATGATCGCCAACGCCGCCGACAAGATGCAGCAATTGCTCGACGAACTGCTGGAGCTTTCGCGCATCGGGCGACTGGTCAACCCGCCGCAGACCGTCTCGCTGACCGAATTAGCCCACGAGGCCGCTGGATTGGTGGCGGGACAGCTCACGGCGCGCGGGGTACAGGTGGACATTGCGCCCAATCTGCCGACCGTCACCGGCGACCGGCCCCGCCTGCGCGAGGTCTTGGAGAACCTGTTGAGCAATGCCGCCAAGTTTATGGGCGACCAACCTCATCCGCATATCGAAGTTGGGGTGCGCTATGCCGAGACGCCGCCTGTAGTCTACGTGCGCGACAACGGCATCGGCATCGCACCGCAATATCATGAGAAGGTCTTTGGCCTCTTTGAGAAGCTTGATGCGGTCTCGGAAGGCACCGGGATTGGCTTGGCGATTGTCAAACGCATCGTCGAGACGCACGGCGGCCAAATTTGGGTGGAATCGGAAGGGGCTGGACGGGGGAGCGCCTTCTGTTTCACACTGCCACAGTCCAATCAGGCGTAAAACGTAAGATGTGAAGGAGAGAACCATCTATGATAGGTGAACCACTCATCGTTCTACTGGTCGAGGATAATCCGGCCCATGCCGAGATGGTGATCCGCAGTTTCCAAGAGCACAGAGTTGCCAATAAAATTTACCACGTGCTGGATGGCGAAGCGGCCCTCGACTTTCTGTACCATCGCGGTCCATTCTCTATGCCGGATGTCAGCCCGCGGCCTCATATCATTCTGCTCGATTTGCGCCTGCCCAAAATCGGCGGCTTACAGGTATTGCAGGAGATCAAAAAAGACGAAGATCTCTTGAGTATCCCGGTGATCATTCTCACCACGTCAGAGGCGGAGCGCGACCTGACGATGGCGTATGAAAATCACACCAACAGCTATCTGGTCAAGCCTATTGACTTTGCCAAGTTCTCGCAGTTGATCAACGATCTGGGACTCTACTGGTTGGCCTGGAATCGCCAACCCTGGTGACCATCACAGATACATCGCGTCCATATACACCGTTGTGAAGCTGGGATGCACGGTTAGCTCCACGTAGCGGACGCGCGCGCCGATCTGCTCGGCCAGACGGCGTTGCGCGGCAGAAATCAACATCTGGCGCGCGCCGGTTCCGGCAGCATTTCCCACCTGCTTGAAACGCTCCAGCGGCAGCGGCGGAAACATCCCAATGCGGATCGCGCTTTCCAGATCGAGGTACGTGCCAAACGCCCCCGCCACGATGAATGTGTCAATGTCCTGCGCCGTCAAACCGGCTTCCAGCAGCAGCACTTCCACCCCGGCGCGAATCGCGCCTTTCGCCAACTGAATCTCGTTCACGTCCCGGCGGGTGATGAGCAAATCGTGCCCGTTGCCGGTCTCGGCCGCCGGGGCCAGCAAAAACGCCCCGCCGCCCTCCCAGGGGACGATGCGTGGGTGATCCATCTGGAAGCGCCCCGTGCGCTTGACGATCCCGGCGGCGCGCAATTCTGCCACCGCGTCGAGGATGCCCGAACCGCAGATGCCCACTGCAGGTTTGCCGCCGATGGTCTGGATGCGCACCTCATCGCCCGCAATCTGCACGTATTCGACCGAACCGGGCGCGGCACGCATCCCGGCGTGGATGTGCGCCCCTTCGAACGCCGGCCCGGAAGCGCAGGAGCAACTCAACAGGCGTCCCTCTACCGCCAGGCTGATCTCGGTGTTGGTGCCGATGTCGAGCGCGATGGTGGGCTTCTGCGCCCGCCACGCATCCGTCGCCAGCAGCATCGAGACGTGATCCGCCCCGACGTACCCGGCGATGTTCGGCGGCAGGTACACCTTCGCGCCAGAGGCCAGTTCCAGCCCCAGGTGACACGCGCAGATGCTTAGCGCCTCGCTGACCGCCGCGATGTAGGGCGATTCGCCCAATTGCTGCACCGGCAGCCCGGCGAAGAAATGGTGAATGGCCGTGTTCCCCACCACCACGGCCTCGACAACCTGATCGCGCGCGGCGTGGGCTTCCTTGCACAGCCGCCCCAACAGCTCGTTCAGGCTTTCCATCAGCCGCGCTTGCAGCACGCGCCGTCCATCCGCATGTTGGTTGGCGTAAGCGATCCGGCTGACCACGTCCTCGCCATAGGCGATTTGCGGGTTCATCACTCCCGCCTTCGCCAGCGTGCGCCCGGTCGCCAGATCGAGCAAATACGCCGCCATCTTCGTCGTGCCGATGTCCACCGCGAGACCGAGCAGCGCCTGCTCGGGGTGCAGCACGCCGACGGCTTCCGCGCCGTGATTCCGCCGTCGCAAGGCCAACCGCACGGCCCAGTCTTGCGCGCGCAACTTCACCGAGAGGTCGCGCAGCACCGGTTGGCCGAAGAAGGGCCGGGGCACGCCTTGCTCTGCCAGCGCGTCGGTCAGGCGGACGGTGTCGGCCCGCAGGTCGTGCAACGTCGAAGCGGCGACGGTCACATCTACCGGCGTCACCACGGGATCCACCGCGACTTCGCTTTCCTGGCCTTCGACCTGCAGGCGCTGCGGGGTGCTCAACGATGCTGGCGGAATGTCAATTTTAACATCGCCGAGCGGGCGCGCCTGGCAGGCCAGGCGGTGGCCCGCCGCCAGCTCTGTCGCGCTGAATGTGCGTTCTTCTACGGCTGTGGGCGGCGTGAGTTCGCCGCTGACCAGCCGGACGCGGCATTTGCCGCACGCGCCTACGCCGCCGCACACCGCGATGATCTCTACACCGGCGCGTTGCGCAGCGTCGAGCAGCGTCATGCCGGGGGCGATAGCCGCCCGGCGACCAACCGGCTCCAAATCAACTTTGATCTGGGTCGTCATATTTTGTTCCGCAAGCTGTTGTGTTTTCTTCACGCTCTCGCCTCTCGTGGCGGTGTGGGCGATCAACCTGCCACACCTTCAGATGTCAGAGGCTAAGAGTAACACCTATTCGCTTCGCGTCAACTGTGGCCTTGATGGCGTTTCGGATATGGAAACGTCACCCGTTTTTAACCTTTTAGACACGTAATTTTAACCATAATAGAAGTGGAAGCGGGAACCTGGTCGTTTGTTAGGACGTCATGGAGGCATAAAGACTGGCGAGAGTGATCTTTTGTCGCTCTCTTGCTACAAATGTTTTGTTCACGCTTGATAAGGAGGAACATACAATGTTAAAGCGAATCAGTTTGATGACACTCTTGTTGTTTGTGCTGACGCTGGCTATCCCTGTGGGCGCACAGGGACCCAGCCCGCAGCACTCCGATCCGACGTGGCAGGCCACCTACTGGAATAATATGGATCTATCCGGCGCGCCGGTTTTGCAACGCGCCGAGGCCAATATCTTCTACGAATGGTGGACGAACTCGCCTGCGCCGGGCGTCAACGCCGACAACTTCTCCGTCCGGTGGACGCGCTACATTGATGTGACGGCGGGCGCGTACCAGTTTACCGTCACCGCCGATGATGGCATCCGCGTCTGGGTGGACAGCGACTTGATCCTCGATCAATGGTACGAGCATCCAGCTATAACTTTCACCGTGGAAAAGTATCTCGGCGCGGGGCATCACCTGATCAAAGTGGAGTACTTTGAGAAGGGCGGTATTGCTACGGCCAAAGTGCAATGGCAGCTCAAGGATCAGCCGCCGGCGATTACGCAGTGGCGCGGCGAATACTTCAACAACATCACCCTGGGCGGAACGCCGGTGTTGGTGCGCAACGATGCGGCGATCAATTTCAACTGGGGGACGGGTTCGCCGGCGCCCGGCGTTGTGAACGCGGACCGCTTTTCGGTGCGCTGGACACAGACGCTCAACTTCACCGCCGCGATGTACCGCTTCACGCTCACGGTGGATGATGGCGCGCGGCTGTGGGTGAACGGCCATCTGCTGATTGACGCCTGGATAGATCAAGCGCCGCGCACGTATACCGGTGATCTCTATCTACCGGCCGGTTCCGCGACCATTGAGCTGCAATACTACGAGAACACCGAGGGCGCCGTGGCGCAGCTCTCATGGAGCGGCGGTGGAACGTCGCCGCCCCCGCCTCCGCCTTCTGGCGTGGTGATCGTGGATGACCGCGATGCCAGCTTCGTCAAGGGCGGCCCGGCGAGCGGCTGGCGCTATGAAAACGAGGGCTATAGCAACAACTTGACCTGGACGACGAACAACTACAACGCCAGCGCCAACTACAACTGGGGACGCTGGTTCCCCAAGCTGGCGGCGCGTTCCTACGAAGTCTTCGTCTATATCCCGGACCGCTTCACCACCACTGGACAGGCGCGCTACTGGATCAACCACGCCGATGGCTACACGCTGCGCATTGTCAATCAATCAGCTTACAGCAACCAGTGGGTGTCGCTAGGGACCTATCGCTTCCGCGGCACCAGCGATGACTACGTCTCGCTGGCGGATGTCACCTTCGAGGCCACGCGCTCCCGGCTTGTTGCCTGGGACGCGGTGAAGTGGGAACCACGCTAATACTTTGCGTGAAGTGGAAACCGCGCTAATACTTTGCGTGAAGTGGGAACCGCGCTAATACTTTTCGCTCCGCGCCCCCGTCCCGGGGGTGCCGGAGTGCAAGCCTCGCATTTTTGCTTCCTGCCCCCGTCCCCGGGGGCAGGAAGCGAGTGACAACTTGCCCCTCCGCGCCGCTGTGAGGACAAGCTTTTGTTGCGAATAATAGAAAGCCTTGCTATAATATGTATTATAAAGGTCTTAAAATTCTTCGTTACGGATGGTAAGGAGTACAACGATGAAACGCTTTTATAGCTTATTCTGTGTGATCCTCGTTATCAGCCTGCTCGTGGGAGCGTCGCCGGCGTTGGCGGCGGAGACGCGCTATACCGTCCAACCCGGCGACACGCTGTACAGCATCTCGCGGCGTTACGGTGTGAACGTGGGGACGCTGGCCTCAGCCAACGGGTTGACGCTGAATTCGTGGCTCTATGTGGGCCAGCAATTGGTTATTCCGGGCGTGTCCGCTGCGCCGGCGCCCGCTCCGGCTACAGGCAATGTCTACGTCGTACAACCCGGCGACACGCTGCTGACCATCGCTATGCGCCACAATATCAGCGCCAGCACACTTGCCGCCGCCAACAACCTGACGTGGAATTCGTGGGTCTATGTCGGGCAGCGATTGACCATCCCCGGTGCGACGCCGGGAACGCCCCCCGCCGCTGACCCGCCGGCAGCCGAAGCGCCGCCGGCAACCGCCTCTGGCGGCGTCTACGTGGTGCAGGCTGGTGATAATCTCTATCGTATTGCGTTGCGGCACAACATCACGACGGCCGCACTCAAGGCCGCTAACGGATTGTACTCCGACATCGTCTACGTGGGGCAGCGCCTGACGATCCCCGCGCCAGGCGCGACGCCAGCCGCACCGCCTGTTGCTGCGCCTGCGCCGGGACACGGCGCAGCGGGCGAGAAATGGATTGACGTGAACCTCTCGACGCAGACCATCACTGCTTATCAGGGACAAACTGCGGTTTATTCGGCGCGTGTTTCGACGGGGTTGTGGGGGACACCCACGGTCGTCGGCACATACGCTATTTACGCCAAATATCTCTCCGCGCCGATGTCTGGTCCGGGCTATTATTTGCCCAATGTTCCACACACAATGTACTTCTATCGGGGCTATGCGATTCACGGCGCCTATTGGCACAATAACTTTGGCACGCCGATGAGCCACGGCTGCGTCAACCTTTCGCTGCCGGATGCGGAGTGGTTCTACAATTGGGCGCCAATGGGGACGAAGGTGGTGACGCACTACTGAATCTGATGCTGTGGGTCGCCAGCGCAAAGCCGGTCGGATTGATCTGGTCAAACGGTTGGATGTAGGGGTAGGGGGCAGGATATATTTGCACCTGCCTCGTTTTTTTATTGACATTCTGTTATCATCTGTGCTATAATTACAGAAAATTGGTAGCGGTTCCAATCCTATAAAAGGAGGTGTTTATCGAATCAATCCTGTGATGTTTTCGTTTCAAAACCCCCCATGTAGTAGAATTTCAATTCCACATTTAAGAGGAAGGAGAATTTTGATGAAACGCTACACTGTTACACTCGTTAGCATTGTGATGATTCTGAGTATACTGCTGGCTGCCTGTGGCCCAACGGCAACTCCTGAAAAGATCATCGAGACCGTCGTGGTCAAAGAGACCGTCGAGGTCCAGAAAGAGGTCGTGAAGACCGTCGAGAAGACCGTCGAGAAAGTTGTCGAGAAGACCGTTGAGGTCATGGTGACCCCTGAGGCCGAAGAAGGCACGCTACCCCGCAAAGAAACCCTGTACTACAACGGTCTGCAATGGGGTCCTGTGGTTGGCACGAACCCTTATGGCAGCAGCAACAATATGGCGTTTATAGCTCAGGGCGATAGCGCGCGCGTGCTCATCTTTGAGACGCCTTATCTGTACAACATGCTTGATGGCAAGCAGTATCCCCTGCTGGCGGATGGTCCCTGGTCATGGAACGCTGATATGACCGAGATCACCTTCAAAATCAAGAAGGCCGCCAAGTGGAGCGATGGCACCCCGGTGACGGCCGAGGATGTCGCCTATACCTGGGCCACCCATGTCAAGTACAATACCGGTACCGGCGCCGGCAACACGGCCTACATCGAGGATATCGTGGCCAAGGATCCTCAGACTGTGGTAGTCAAGGCCAAGCTGGATGCGAACGGCAAAACGGTCAATCCATTGCAAGTCGTAGCTTATGTGAGCAGCAACTACGTCATCCAGAAAGCCTGGACCCAGAAGCTGGAAGAGCGCACTGGCGGCGATCCCACCAAGTTGATGGCGGATACCGCGGAAGACGTGGTTTACTCCGGTCCCTATCACCTGTTCTTCAAGGACGATACGAAGGTTGTCCTCATTCGCGACGACAACTACTGGGGGCAAGATAAGTCTATGTGGGGCAAGCTGCCTGCGCCGAAGTACATCGCGCACACGATCTTCAAGGACAACGCCGCCGGTTCGGTGGCTTTGGCCAAGGGTGAAGTAGACGTCAGCCAGCAGTTCAACGCCAACATTCAACTGCTATGGCTCAACTACGGTCTGCCCATTTCCACCTACCTGCCCGAAGCGCCCTACGGCATCGGCGCCAGCCTCCCCACCGCCTTCTACAACCTGAAGTCCTACGGTTTGGACCAGCTCGCGGTCCGCAAAGCGATTGCCATTGCGGTGGACTATCCTACCATCATTGCCAACGCGATGACCAACCAATCGGCCACTTTCGATCAGGTTCCGCGCTCGCTCATGAACCCGACCGCCGGCGAGCAAGCCCTGTATGATCACGATGCTGTCAAGGACCTGCAATGGGCCGGCAACGACATCGAAGGCGCTAAGAAACTGCTTGACGACGCCGGGATCAAGGACACCGATGGCGACGGTTGGCGCGAGTACAACGGTAAGAAGCTCAGCTATGTCGCCACCTGCCCCAACGGGTGGTCTGACTGGCAGGCCGCGATTGAAGTGGTCGCTGCCGCCGGTAAGAAGATCGGCATTGACATCACGACCAACTATCCTGAATGGTCCGTGTATCAGACCGTCGTCACCAAATCGGATGCTCCGCTGCCCGAAGGCTACGACATCTTCATGATGTGGAGCGGCGGCGCTGGTCCCACCCAGCCGTGGGGACGTATCCGCGGTCTGATGAGCTCTGAGTGGGTGGGAATGGCGAGCAACTGGAGCGGCAACTGGGGTCAGTATGTCAATCCTGACGCCGACGCCTTGATCCAGGCGATCCCTGCTGAAACCGACCCCGCCAAGCTGAAGGCAATGTACACGGAATTGGTCAAGATTTACCTGACCGATATCCCCTCCTTCACGCTGATGTACCGCCCGCAGGTCTTCCACGCGGTGAACGAGACGGTGTGGACGAACTTCCCGCACCAGGATGACGGCACCAACCCGCCCGTCCCGCCGATGATCTGCAGCGACGGTTGGGGTGTTGCGTGTCTCTACAATCTCACGCTTGTTAATCCGTAAAACCGTAGTGTAACAAAAACAGCCATGTTCCACCAATTCCAGAACATGGCTGTTTCTTAACACAATGGCTGTCCGGGCGCGACGCACTGCCAAAGTGCGTTGCGCCCACCCTATACTGACTGATCAGCCACGGAGGTGTTGCGTTGAAAGGATATCAGAAGTATTTCCTCAACAAGTTGGGTTGGTTCCTCGTCACGTTAGTTTTTGCCTTCATCTTGAATTTTACTTTGCCCCGCCTGATGCCCGGCGACCCTGTGGCCGCCATCGTTTCCAGGATGGCTCAAGGGATGAGCGATGCAACCGGCGTCCGGGCGATATATCAGCAGTATACGGAATTGTTTGGCACCAACAAACCGATGGTCGAGCAGTTCTTCATCTATGTGCGCAATGTCTTGCGGGGCGATTTTGGTTACTCGATCAGTATGTATCCCCGCACGGTGGCCAACGCGATCAAATCTTCTATCGGCTGGACAATAGCGTTACAATTCCCGGCCATCATCACCGGCTGGTTGATTGGGAATACGCTGGGCGCGTTGGCGGCTTACCTCAAGAAGGGATTTGACAAAGTCCTCATGCCCGTCAGTATTTTCGCGAGCAATTTCCCGGCATTTGGTATGGCCGTCATTCTGATGGTCATCTTTGGTGTGACACTGGAATGGTTTCCCACCTCAGGCGGCTATGGATTTGATCTGATTCCTCGATTTGACTGGAAATTCATCTGGTCTGTGATTACCCATTACCAACTGCCATTCTGGTCTATCGTTTTAGTGTCCATCGGCGGCCAGGCGATTGGGATGCGCTCTATGGCGATCTATGAGCTGAATGCCGACTACGTCAAGTACGCTCGTTTTATGGGCATCAAAGACCGCAAAATCATCGGGTATGTGTTCAGAAATGCCATGCTGCCGCAGATCACCGGTTTGGCGATGGCCATCGGCACTATGGCTGGCGGCGCGCTGGTGGCGGAGATCGTTTTCAGTTATCCGGGGATTGGTTACACGCTTCTGAACGGCGTTATGGGACAGGATTACCCGCTGATCTCGGCTTCGACCTTGATGATTACGATCATGGTGTTGATCGCCAACTTCACCATCGAGATCCTTTACGGCGTTATTGACCCGCGCATTAAAGCGGTGCAGGCAGATTAAGGGAGGGCGGGGCTATGAAACATACCATTCGTCAAGTCTTCCACTCCGGTAAGTTTATTTTTGGTTTTTCCATTCTTGTGGCCATTCTGTTGGTCGTGATCATTTATCCCCTGGTCATCCCCGATCCTCCCTTGGCGATCATCGCGCAAGGCACATTCTTTGAACCGGGCATCTATGTGAATGTTTATGACACGATGACGGCTCCCAAATATATCCTCAATTTGGAGGGAGCGGCTGCCAAGCGTATTGCCAGCCGGTTGAGCAAAGATGATCGCACGGCGATGCGGGATTGGTTGGTGGCAAGTGGAATCCCTGAAGATGAGATTGATATTGACGATACCGCGCTGCTCCTGGATTTGTGGGAGACGCATTTTGACCCCAAAGTGAATATCCCTGGGATGACCAATGCCAAGCGCAATTACTATATCCGGCTCAATACCTCACTCGATGGACTTTTGGCCACAGAGGGGGCAATTCTCGCCGTTAAAAACGCGGAAACGGGCGCGCTTGAGGAGAAAGGCGTTATTGAGCAATCTCAATACGTAAATGCCAGCAAGGTGGCGAATGTGCGACTTCTGCCACTCGGCACCGATAATTTCGGTCGAGATGTACTGACGGAATTGGTGGCGGCGGCCCGCGTCTCGTTACAGATCGGTTTTATCGCCGGTACCATCGCTACCTTGATCGGTTTGACGCTGGGATTGCTGGCAGGGTATATCGGCGGGCTGGTAGATGACCTCATCATGTTCTTCACCAACCTCTTTACGGTCATTCCGGGCCTGGTGCTGTTAATCCTGATTTCGTTCAGCATCGGGCAGGAAAAACGCGGCGCTACCACCATCGCTGTCGTGATCGGGTTTACCTCCTGGTACTGGACGACCAGGGCCGTGCGCGCGCAGGTGATTTCGCTGCGCAACCGCGACCACGTCAACCTTTCGAAGCTATCCGGCCATTCCATCGTTCACATCATCCTCAACGATATCTTGCCGTACATCGCTTCCTACGTGGTGATGGCCATGATTCTACAGATTTCTTCCGCTATCCTGGCGGAGGCCAGCTTATCCATCCTGGGGTTGGGGCCACGCACCACGGAGGTGCCAACGTTGGGGTTGATGATGAACTGGGCCATGATCTACTATGCGCATACCCTGGGGAAGTGGTGGGCGTACATACCGGTACTCGTCACCATCGCACTGATTACCTTCTCGATGAATTTGATGAATACCGGCCTCGACCAGGTATTCAATCCGGCGCTAAGGGACTAGGTGATTGCTATGCCAACAACACTGTTAGAGGTCAGGGAACTCACGACACGCTATATCACCCGCTTTGGGGAAAGTGTTTATGCAGTTGATCATGTTTCACTCAAGGTCGAGGAAGGAAAGTCATTGGGCATTGCCGGAGAATCTGGCTGTGGCAAGTCAACCCTCGCGCTCAGCCTGATGGGCTATTACTTCGCGCCGCTGCACTATATGAGCGGCCAGATCATCATTGATGGGCGCAATATCTCTGGCATGGATCCTGATGATGTCCGCAAATCGGTACTGGGTAAAGAGATCGCCTATATCCCCCAGGCCGCGATGAACGCGCTCAACCCCACCCAGAAAGTCATCAACTTCATCGAGGATGTGATTAGAGTTCATGATTATGGCGCCACCAAGCAACAGATATATGAGCGCGCTAGAACCTTGTTTGAACGAGTTGGGCTGCCGGAGAGCGTCCTGCACAAATATCCTGTGGAACTGTCGGGCGGCATGAAACAGCGCACGGTGATTGCGATATCGGTGTTGCTGTCGCCCAAGGTGTTGATTGCGGACGAACCCTCTTCTGCGCTCGACGTCACATCACAAAAGATGGTCATCAAGATGATCAAGCAGTTGTTGCACGACGGCCTGGTGGGTTCGTTGATCTTCATCACGCACGAACTTCCACTGCTGTACAACGTGACGGATGACATTATGGTCATGTACGCCGGGCAGATCGTGGAGAAGGCCACCGCCCGCGAAGCCGTGTTTGACCCGCTCCATCCCTATTCTAAAGGTCTCATGGGTTCCATCATCGTGCCGGAAGAGGGGTTGCGCGAGGTCAAACTGACGGCTATCCCCGGCGTACCGCCGAATCTGAAAAAACCACCGTTGGGCTGCCGGTTCGCCGAACGTTGCAAATACGTGCAGCCAGAATGTATTGTGAATGCTGTGGGCCTGCGCAATCTTGAGGGCGGCCGCGCTTACCGCTGTATCTTTTCGGAAGCAGAACTGAGAGAGGCTTACAAAAATGGCTGAGAGAAAAGTATGCCTGAGCGGAACAGGACTTACCAAGATCTATGGTTTTGGCCGCACCAGAACGCTCGCCGTTGACCATGTGGATTTCAGTTTCTATGAAGGCGAAGTCGTCTCGATCGTGGGCGAATCGGGCAGCGGCAAGACCACGCTGGCGAAGATGCTGTTGGGATTGACCAGCACGACCGAAGGGGACATCTACTTCCAGGGACAGAAGCGCGACATCAGTACGCAGAAGAAGAGATTGGAATACTGGCGCAACATTCAGGCGATCTTTCAAGACCCGTTCTCTTCTTATAACATCTTCAACAAAATTGATGCCGTGCTCCTGGACTGCATTAACATGCGCGGCGGACGGCAATTCCCATACTCCAAAAAAGTTGAGATGATGACCCAGGCGTGCAGCTTCGTCAACTTGAAGTTCGAAGAGTTGACCAACAAGTACCCCTTTGAACTCTCCGGTGGGCAGATGCAGCGTCTGATGATCGCCCGCGTTTTTCTGTTGATGCCCAAAATTCTGATCGCTGATGAGCCAACTTCGATGATTGACGCCTGTTCGCGCGCCACCATCCTGGATATGCTGATGCAATTGCGCGACGAAATCGGGATGACAATTATTTTCATCACCCACGATCTTGGTCTGGCGTATTATGTTTCTGACAGCGTCTACATCATGGAGCACGGGAAATTTGTCGAGAGCGGCTCTGCCGATGAGGTAATCTTGCGTCCCAAACAAGCCTATACCAAACGCCTGATCAATGATGTCCCCAAGATTTACGAAGAGTGGGACCTTTCGACGGTGTGATCCTAGAGTTGTGACTTGATCCGTGCTAGTCCGCGAGTACTGACAGGTTTCGCGGACTTTTTGTGTTTGCGGTGTACCGATGTAGTATGGTGAAAGACAAATTCGTATCTCTATCTTTAGAAAAGGAGTTTTCTATGTCTGACATTGAGTCCATCATTCAACACATGACCCTGGAAGAAAAAGCAGCCCTCTGCACCGGGGCCGGCCCCTGGAGCACCACGGCCATCCCGCGCCTGGGCGTCCCTGAGTTGGTCGTTTCCGACGGCCCCCACGGCGTGCGCCGCCCGATAGATGCGAGCAAGATCGGCTCGCTCAGCCATCCGGCCACCTGCTTCCCCACCGCTTCAAGCCTGGCCTGCACCTGGGACGTTGCCTTGCTGCGCGACATGGGCGCGGCTCTGGCCGAAGAAGCCAATGCGCTGGACGTAGGCGTGCTGCTCGGCCCGGGCAACAATATGAAGCGCACCCCGCTGTGTGGCCGCAACTTCGAATACTTCTCCGAAGATCCGTTCCTGGCCGGAGAGCTGGCCGCCAGCTTGATCGAGGGCCTTCAGAGCGGGGGCGTGGGCGCCTCGCTCAAACACTTCGCGGCCAACAACCAGGAATATCAGCGTTTCTCAATCAACGCGGAAATAGATGTGCGCACCCTGCGCGAAATCTACCTGGCCGGCTTTGAGCGAGCCGTCAAAAAGGGCAAACCCTGGACGGTGATGTGCGCGTACAACCGACTCAACGGGACTTTCTGCTCCGAACACCACGAACTGCTGGTGGATATTTTGAAAGACGAGTGGGGCTTTGAGGGACTGGTGGTGTCGGATTGGGGCGCGGTTCACGACCGGGTGGCGGCGCTGCGGGGCGGCCTCGATCTTGAAATGCCCGGCCCCAAGCCGAGCCGTGTGCAGGCGGTGATCCAGGCGGTGCAGGATGGCGCGCTGGATGAGGCCGTGCTGGACGAGTCGGTCCGGCGTATTCTTAAGATCGTGTTCAAAGCGGCAGAGACGCCGAAGGGCGGTACATTTGACCAACAGGCGCATGATGCCCTGGCCCGTAAAGTCGCCGCCGAAGGGATGGTGCTGCTCAAAAACAACGGCATCTTGCCGCTCAAGCCAGGTCTCAAGCGCATCGCCGTGATCGGGCGCGCCGCCGAGACGCCGCATTACCAGGGCGGCGGCAGCTCGCATATCAATCCTACCCGGGTCGCCATGCCGCTCAAGGAGCTTCAACAGCAAGCCGGAAGCGCCGAACTGTTCTACGCCGCGGGTTACCCCGCCGATGACCAATTCCGCCAGGATTTGCTTGACCAGGCCGTGAGCGTTGCCCGCGACGCGGAGGTGGCGCTGCTCTACATCGCGCTGCCCACCTACAAGGACTCCGAAGGCTATGATCGCGCCGACCTTGACTTGACCGCGCAGCAAGTCGCATTGATTCAGGCTGTCAGCGCCGCGCAGCCCAACACCGTGGTCATCCTGAATAACGGTTCGGCGGTGGTTATGAGCGAGTGGATCGCCGGGGTCAGCGCCGTGCTCGAGGCCTGGACGATGGGGCAGGCCGGCGGGGCCGCTATTGCCGATGTGCTCTTCGGCAAGGTGAACCCTAGCGGCAAGCTGGCGGAGACTTTCCCGCTCAAACTGGCTGACACGCCGGCCTATCTGAATTATCCGGGCGAAGGCGGCAAAGTACGTTACGGCGAGGGCCTGTTCATCGGCTATCGCTATTATGAGGCGAAGCAAACCCCCGTGCAGTTTCCCTTCGGCTACGGCGGCAGCTATACGACCTTCGCTTACAGCAATGCGACCGTCTCCGCCGCCGCTTTCAAAGACACCGACGGCCTGACTGTGACGGTGGATATCACCAACACGGGAACTGTCGCCGGAAAAGAAGTCGTGCAGGTCTACATCCACGATCACAAATCTGCTCTGGTCCGCCCGTACAAGGAACTGAAGGGCTTCGCCAAAATCGAACTTCAACCGGGCAAAACCAAGACCGTGACCATCGCGCTTGATGACCGCGCCTTCGCCTACTATCACCCCGGCTACGGGCAATGGATCACTGAGGATGGCGAGTTTGATATTCTGATCGGTGCGTCTTCGGCGGACATTCGCTGCCAGCAAACCGTCACGTTGCACTCTACCCGGAAACTGCCCTCGCTGCTCAACCCGGAATCCACCATTCGAGAATGGCTGGACGATCCGCGCGGAAAAATTGTCTTTGGCCCCATGTTCCAGCAGATGATGGAGGGGTTTGGTCGCGCCCTGGGCGAGGCGACAGACGGCAACGAGATGATTGGCATGGATGCGACGAGTATGTTGATGGATATGCCTTTGTTGAGTATCCTCCACTTCCAGGATGCCGCCCTGTCCGCTCCGCCAGAGGCGATTGTCCATGGACTGCTTCAGCGTGTTCATCAACTCGCTGAATAGAATATGTAGCGCAAGCTAACAGCTTGCGCTACATTCTGTGACTGGCGTGGTATGGCGCAGATCACAAAACCTGCTTGGGTTATCGGTTTACTCTTGTTGCTGACGGCTTGCGCGATGGGCGGCGCTGGGGCATTGCCCACTTACGCGCCAACGCTTGCGCCGCCCACCACGAGCCGTGTCACCGTGCCGCCAACAGCCACGCGCGCAGCTTCTCCTACGCCGGCCCTCACGTTCACCTTCACGCCTACGCCGCTCGTGACGCCCCCGCCCGACGGCATCCCGCAAGTGACGATGTCCATCGCGCTCAACTATACCGATAAGCGGATGACAGTGGAACAGCAGGTTGTCTTTGCCAATGACAGCCCCGACGCCTGGGAAGAAGTCGTCTTTGCCGTGCCGCCAGCCTACCAACGCGGCGTCTTCACGCTGCGTACCGCTACGGTGACGACGACGTGGGAAAGCCAGCGTGCGACGACGTTCTTCTCGAATACGATGCTCCACGTGTTGTCGCCGGTCTCCGTGTCGCCGGGGGAGGCGCTCGCCGTCGCGCTCGCGTATGAGATCGCTATCCCGCCCGTGGACCTGAATACCTGGCTGCCGCTCGGCAACCTGGGCGCGGGCGAGCGGCTGATCCAGGCCGGCGATTGGCATCCTACGCTGGCGCCGTACCGGCCCGGCCAAGGCTGGCTGACATGGGAGTATGTCTTGGTCGGCGACCCCAACATCTACGGCATCGCCGACTACGATGTGACCCTGCGCGCCGATCCCGCTGTGGTCATCGCCGCGCCGGGTTTCGTTACGTACAAAGGGCAGGTGCGACGCTTCCGGCTGGAACGGGCGCGCGCGTTCGCCTTCCTCGCCAGCCCTGAATACCGGACAATCCGCGGAACTGCCGGCGCGACGCCGGTGCGGGTCTACTATCTGCCGGAATATGGCGAAGCGGCGCAAGCCGTGCTCAAAACGGCGCAGCAGGCTATCCCACTGTACGCAGAACTCTACGGCGATTATCCCTACACCGGTCTGGTCATCGCCCAGAATGCTTATTATGGCGCGATGGAGTATTCTGGCCTGATAAGCATGAGCGCCAACGCCTACGCAGCCTACAAAGACACGCCTGTCGCCAGCCTGTTGAATCTGACCGCGCACGAAATCGCGCATCAATGGTGGTACGGCGCGGTCGGCAACGATCAGGTTCACGAACCCTGGCTGGATGAGTCCTTCGCCAAGTACAGTGAGCTGCTCTTCTACGAGCGTTACTACCCGGATTTCGTAGATTGGTGGTGGAAACATCACATCCACAACCGCAATAACGGCGGGCCGCTGGATGCCACGATTTACGCTTTTGACGACACGCCGTCTTACATCAATCAGGTCTACGCCCAGGGCGCGTCCTTTTTGGGCGACCTGCGCGCGCTGATGGGCGACCGCGATTTCTTCGCCTTCGTCAAAGCCTACCGCGCGGCTAATGACGGGCGTATCGCCACCCGCGACGACTTCTTCGCCGCCGTCCGCGCTCACACTGATGCGGACCTGGCCCCGTTGCTTGAAGTTTACTTCGCCGAAAATGGGAAGTAAATCGGTCTAACTATGGAACTTCTTGTTGATCTCCGGCGTCATAATGATTGTGAGGATGAACTCCCACATATTCTAAGAATGACGGAGGAAAACAATGTTTAACAAGAAGGTTCGTGCAGGTTTATTGGTGTTGGCCGCAGTAGGGATGATCGCCTTGCTGCTAGGATGCGGCGCGCAGGTGCAGGCTGGCGGCGGTGGAACGCTGCGCAGCGCGACATACACGGCTGCCGGGGATAATGCCTATACCATCAACGTCAGCGGCTCAGGGCTGGCGAGCAGCACCCCGGATATTGTTGACGTCCAACTGGGCGTGGAAGCTGTCACCGATGAGGCCGCGCCGGCCATCAGTGAGAGCACGACAAAGATGCAAGCTGTGCTCGCTGCGGTGAAGGCGCTCGGCGTCGAGGATAAAGACATCCAGACGGTGAACTACAGCATGTGGGTCGAGCAGATCTACAACCCGGAGACCGGCATCCCAACCGGGCAGGTGCGCTACCACGTCACCAACCAGATCAGCGTGCGGTTGCGCGATCTCACGCAGGCTGGCAAGTTGCTGGAAAGCGCGTTGGCCGCCGGAGCGAACAACGTCGGCAGCATCACCTTCGGCGTGAGCGACTCCACCGAACTGCAGAAGCAGGCGCGCGCCCTCGCCGTCCAGAACGCACGCGCGAAGGCCGATGAGCTGGCGGCCGGGTTGGGCGTCCGTGTGGGCAAGGTGCGCTCGGTGAGCGAGTACGTCTCCAGCCCCATCCCGGTCGCGGCTTATGCGAAGGATATGGGGATGGGCGGCGGCGGGGAAGTGCCTATCGCCAGCGGCGCCTACAACGTCACCGTGGAAGTGCAGGTTATCTTCGACATCATTCAGTAACTTGACTGTCGTATAGCTTCAACCTACTCCAGAAAACCGCCGCGCTTGAGCGCGGCGGTTTTTGATTTGCCACCTTCGGTATGGGCGGTTATAATCAAAGAGAAAATATGATGGGAATGAAGGTATATCATGGTAATAGAGCAGCAAAAAAAACGCGCGCCGCGTAATCGAACCATTACCTTAACTGCATCTGAACAGCAATTTTATCGTGCGCGTTTGTTGCGGCTGCAAGGCTCAGTTACCTTGCCGGAAATCGTAAACCGTACCGTATGTCAAAATGTGTTTGAAGTCCTGGATTGGTTGCCGGCTAACTCGGTTGACCTTCTTTTTGCTGATCCTCCTTATAACTTGACGAAAACTTTTAACGAATATGCGTTCACAGAGAAATCGTTGTCTGAGTACGAGCAATGGCTGGAATCCTGGCTAGGAAAACTCATCAGGGTCTTAAAACCTACTGCTTCCGTATATATTTGTGGCGATTGGCGTTCTTCAACAGCTATCCATCGCGTCGCGGAACGGTGGTTCACCATACGCAACCGTATCACATGGGAACGCGAAAAAGGGCGCGGCGCAAAGCGTAACTGGAAGAACTGCTCAGAAGATATATGGTTTTGTACAGTATCGGACGATTACACATTTAACGTGGAAGCGGTCAAACTCAAACGGCAGGTTATCGCGCCTTATACAGACGTGCTGGGACAGCCTAAAGACTGGGATGAAACTGACAATGGTAGATACCGTTTGACGCATCCTTCAAATATCTGGACAGACTTGACTGTGCCTTTTTGGTCTATGGGGGAAAATACGGATCATCCTACCCAAAAACCGGAAAAGATGCTTGCTAAAATCATTCTCGCCAGCTCAAATGAAGGTGATGTTGTTCTTGATCCTTTTGTGGGTTCCGGTACAACATCGGTTGTGGCGAAAAAACTAAAGCGGCGGTACATCGGCATAGAAATTGATGAGTTCTATTGCTGTCTTGCCGAGCGGCGATTAGATTTAGCTGACCAAGATCGAAGTATCCAGGGGTATGCCGAAAACGTTTTCTGGGAGAGAAATAGCTTGGCAGATCAAAAGAAGCAGGAGCGGCAAATAGCCTACGCCACCGAACTACAACCTGCGTTGTTCATGGATACAAAGAATTAGGAGAGTTAAGTGAAAAGCCAAATATTCTACACCGATGCCTACAAAATTATTGAAACAGGTGTGCAAAGCTTGCTTAACTCCCACGAAACTTTTTTGTCACCAAGTACAGCTTCAAGTACACGCGCTGTAGGTGACGCTGTTGAGAGCATCCTGGGAGATTCTTTCAACACACTCCTTGGCAATCTGTGCAAAGATTACTCCTCAACTTTCGCTAGACGCGCAATGGCCGATCTAGCTTTTACAGATGTTGACGATTTCTACTATGTCGTAGATGTCAAAACGCATCGCACTGATACGAAGTTCAACATGCCCAACTTGACCTCCGTTGAGAGACTGGCTCGATTTTATCAGGATGATTCCAATTATTTCGTGTTGTTGATTGTCAGTTATCATTTAGAAGCTACGCAAGTTGTCATCACCGATGTTCGATTTGTCCCTATTGAATTCCTGGGATGGGATTGCCTTACGATTGGAGCGTTAGGATGGGGACAAATCCAGATCGCAAATTCAAACTACGTCACCGTCAACCCGCATTACTCGCGCAAGAAGTGGATGCTTGAATTGTGCGATGTTCTATTCGAGTTTTACCCCAGAGAAATCCTCAAGATCAATGATCGAATTGAGTATTTTAGACGAGTTCAAGAATTCTGGCTTTCCAAGCCAAACGAATAATCAGATCATATTGCCTTAACGCAAATGCTATGACGACACGTTACATTGACGGCTCTCACGGCGAGGGCGGAGGGCAAATCCTGCGCTCGGCTTTGACGTTGGCGGCCATCACCGGCGATGCGGTGCGCCTGGAAAACATCCGCGCCAACCGTGAAAAGCCCGGTCTGCGCCCGCAGCACCTCACGGCGGTGCGCGCCGCCGCCATCATCTGCAATGCGCACCTGGAAGGCGCAGAGATCAACAGCCAGACGCTCATCTTCGCCCCGCAAACGTCTGTGCAGGCCGGCGACTATGTCTTCGATGTGAACGACGTGATGAGCAGCGGCTCCGCTGGCGCGATGACGCTGGTGTTGCAGACGGTGTTGCTGCCGTTGGCGCTCGCCGATGGCCCCTCGCGGCTGATCCTGCGCGGCGGCACGGCTGTCCCAATGAGTCCGCCGGCCCCTTACCTGGAGTATGTATTTCTCCCCACCCTGTTCGAGATGGGCGTGCAGGCGCGGCTGGCGCATCGTCTGTGGGGTTTCTATCCCCAGGGCGGCGGCGAGTTGGATGTGGAAATCGCGGGGCGCGCGGCGCTGCGCCCATTGGATTTGACCGAACGCGGCGCGCCGGAGGGTGTGGATGGCATGGCGTGCGTGGCTAAGCTGCCGTCGCACATCCCGCAGCGGATGAGCGACCGGGCGCGCGCGTTGCTCACGCAGGCCGGATTGCCGCGCGTGTCCATCGAGCCGCAGCACGTCACCTCGCCGGGCATCGGCGCGGGCCTCTTTTTGACGGTGCAGTACGCGCAGTCGCGGGCCGGGTTCAGCGCGTTGGGGCGACAAGGACTGCCCTCAGAAAAGGTCGCCGAAATGGCGTGCCGCGAGTTGCTGGATCATCATCGCACCGGCGCAGCGGCTGATCCGCACCTGGGCGACCAACTGGTGCTCCCGTTTGTGCTGGCGAACGGCGTCTCGCGGGCGACGGTCTCGCGTGTCACACAGCACTTGCTCACCAACGTCTGGGTTGCGGCGTACTTCGATCTGCCTCCGGCGCGCGTCATCGGCGAGGAAGGTCAGCCGGGTACGTTGATCGTCGGAGAATAACCTGCACTGTGTGGTTGGTTCTTTTTCGTCAGCAGATTAAGCAGATGAAGCAGATTTTTTATGTTGGCATACAGAGAATCTGCTCAATCGGCTAAATCTATTCCGAAAATAGCTCGCATTTTCATGCTGGGTGGAGAGTGTAGCTCATGATGTCTGCTGACCAAATATAAATTCTGTCGGGAGTATGCATGTTAGAATTGGTGATGTTGGGCACGGCGGCTTCAGCGCCTTCGATTCAACGCGGATTGCCCTCGCAGGTCGTGCTGTGGCGGGATGAGCGGTTTCTGGTGGATTGCGGCGAGGGGACGCAGCGGCAGATTTTGCGCAGTGGGATCGGCTTCCGCCGTTTGCAGCGGGTGCTGCTCACCCACGGGCATCTCGATCACATTTTGGGCCTGGGCGGGCTGATTTCCACCTTCGCGCGCTGGGAGGCCGTGGATAAGCTGGAGATTTACGGTGGACGCTGGACGCTGGATCGTGTGGAGGACCTCATTTTCCGCGTGGTACTGCGCGGCGCGCGCCCGCCCGTGCCGATTGACCTGATTGACATCCGCCCCGGACCGGTGCTCGAAAACGAGGACTTTGAGGTTGTTGCGTTCCCTGTCGTCCATCGTGGGCCGGGCTGCTTCGGCTACCTCTTCCGCGAAAAGCCGCGCCGTCCCTTTCTGCCGGAGAAGGCAGAGGCGCTTGGCGTCCCGGCCGGCCCGATCCGCCGCGATCTGGTCAACGGCAAAGCGGTCACGTTGGCGGATGGGCGCGTCATCCGCCCCGACGACGTGCTAGGCGAAGACCGGCCCGGCGTTTCCCTGGCGCTCGTTGGCGACATCGGGCAGATTGATGGCCTGGGTGAGGCTGTGCGCGGCGTGGATGTGCTGTTGTGCGAAGCCACGTACCTCGAACGGGACGCCGAGATGGCCCGCCGTTTCGGACATCTGACGGCGGCGCAAGCGGCGTGGCTGGCGCGGGAGGCTGGCGCGCACAAGTTAGTGCTCAACCATCTCTCGCAGCGCTACCGCATCCGCGAAATCCTGGACGAGACCCGGCCAATTTTCGAGGATGTTGTCGTCGCCCGTGATTTTGACCGGTTCACTATCACCCGCGAAAAAATCACGCTGACTAACGAAGAGTTGCAGGACGACGAGGCACTGGCCGAGACGCCGGATGCGCCTGACATCACTGTGGATTGAGGGTAACTATTCAGCCGTCATCCTTCGGCAAGCTCAGGACAGGTCTCCGAACGTAGCGGAACGAGTGCAACGAGTGGAGCGAAGTAGCTTGCCCTGAGCTTGTCGAAGGTGCTTGCCCTGAACGCAGTGAAGGGAGGAATCTCTGCTTTTGCAGCACCAAGACCCTTCGACTCCGTTTCACTCCGCTCAGGGTGACGGGCGCTGTGTAGACAGGCTGAATAGTTACGATTGAGGTAAAAAATGCTTCCGTCCCCGTCTCGGCGACGGGCTGCGCCGCAGAATTGCCGGGTCTTGGCTGCTGTGGCCGGTTCCCTGACCGCCACTGCGCGAATCGGCTTGACAAGCCGTTTTATTTCTTTAATATGTGAGTATGATTTCGCCGTTCGAACTATCCGACCGGCGTTTATCAGGCTATTAGACTGTCTCAGGAGGTGCATAGAGAAGAAATCTCGTTTCAAGTCCCAATGTTCGTTTAACATTCATTTTTTAGCTATTTGAAGGAGGATGTGTACTATGAAACGGAATCTTTGGACAGTGATGGCGTTGTTGCTCGTCGTGGCGATGCTGTTGCCCGCTTGCGGCGGCGCGGGTGGAACCTCGAAAACCGGCAAGCCCTTCAAGGTGGCCTTCGTCTACATCGGGCCTCCCGGCGATCTAGGGTGGACCTACGAGCACGACCGTGGCCGCAAGATGCTTGAAGAGAAGTTCGGCGACAAAATCGAAACGACCTACATCGAAAATGTTGAAGAAGGCCCGGATGCCTCGCGCGTGATCCGCCAGTATGCCCAGGAAGGCTATGATATGATCTTCGCCACATCTTTCGGGTATATGGATTATATGTACGAAGTGGCGCAGGAATTCCCCAATGTGAAATTTGAGCACTGCTCCGGGTACAAGATGCTCGACAATATGAGCGTCTACTTCGGACGGATTTATCAGGCGCGTTATCTCTCCGGCATTGTCGCCGGTAAGATGACGAAGAACGGTAACATCGGCTATGTTGCGGCGTTCCCCATCCCCGAAGTGGTGCGCGGCATCAATGCCTTCACCCTGGGCGTACGCTCGGTCAACCCCGATGCGAAAGTGACCGTCGTGTGGACCAACACCTGGTATGACCCGGTGAAGGAACGCGAGGCCGCTGTGGCGCTGCTGGATGCCGGTGCGGACATCATCGCGCAGCACCAGGACACCACCGAGCCGCAGAAGGCTGCCCAGGAACGCGGCGCGCTGAGCATCGGCTACGACTCTGACATGCGCGCGTTCGTCGGCGACACAGTACTCACCAGCCCGGTGTGGAACTGGGGTAAGTACTACATCGCCACCGTGCAGGATGCGATGGACGGCAAGTGGAAGTCCCACTCCTATTGGGAGGGCCTGAACGAGGATGTCGTGCGCCTGGCTGACTTCAGCCCCAAGGTGCCGCAGGATGTCCGTAACCTTGTTGAGGATGCCAAGAAGGAGATCATCAAGAACGATCAAATCTTCTGCGGTCCCATCAAGGATCAGGCGGGCAACGAAGTAGTCGCCGCCGGTCAATGCCTGACCGATGAGCAAAAGCTGAGCATTCAGTTCTTTGTCGAGGGCGTCGTTGGGACGATTCCGGCCCAATAGCTCTGTTCGTTGTGAAGTGTGAAACGTAAAACGTAAAACGTGAAACGTAAAACGTAAAACGTAAGTTTGTTCCGATTACGTTTTACGTTTTACGTTTTTCCTTTGAGGTGCTATGAACGCAGAATCATCCCCAACACCTATTCTGGAGATGCGCGGGATCACCAAGCACTTTCCCGGCGTCCTGGCGAACGACCACGCCGACCTGGAATTGTACTCAGGTGAGGTGTTGGCGCTGCTTGGCGAGAACGGGGCCGGCAAAAGCACGCTGATGAACATCCTGGTCGGCCTGTACCGGCCTGACGAGGGTGACATCTATGTGCGTGGGCAGCGCGTGGAGATTCACTCCCCACGCGACGCTGCCGCGCTCGGCATCGGCATGGTGCATCAGAACTTTATGCTCGTGCCGACGATGACTGTCGCTGAGAACATCATCCTGGGGATGAGCGATTTGCCCTTTGTGCCCCGCATAGACGAGATTTCACGGCGGATTCGTGAAATCTCGCAACGCTACAACCTCGAAGTTGACCCCGATGCCTACATCTGGCAGTTGAGCGTGGGTGAGCAGCAACGGGTGGAAATCCTCAAGCTGCTGTATCGCGGCGCGGAAATCCTGATTCTGGACGAGCCAACCGCCGTTCTGACGCCGCAGGAATCCCACGAGCTGGGCCGGATCATCAAGCGGATGACCGACGAGGGCAAATCCGCCATCTTCATCACCCACAAGATGGAAGAGGTGATGGAGTTTTCGCAGTGGGTGCGGGTGATGCAGGCGGGCAAGGTCGTTGCCGTCAAAAAGACGGCGGAGACGAACCCGCAGGAGTTGGCGCGGCTGATGGTGGGGCGTGATGTGTTATTCCGCCTGGAAAAGAACGCCTGCGCCCTGGGCGATGTCATGCTGGAGCTGCGCGACGTCCACGCCGATAACGACAAGGGACTCCCGGCGCTGCGCGGCGTGTCGTTCTCGATCTGCTGCGGCGAAATCCTGGGGATCGCTGGGGTCGCCGGCAACGGGCAGCGTGAGTTGGCCGAAGTCGTCACCGGCCTGCGCAAGGTCACGCGTGGCGCGGTGTTCGTCAACGGCGAAGAGCGCACGAACAAGCCGCCGCTGGAGATGATCCGCTCCGGCGTCAGCCACATCCCCGCCGACCGTATCGGGATGGGCGCGGTGGGCGATATGGCCGTCGCTGATAACATCGCGATGAAAGGCTATCGCCAACCGCCGCTGACGAAGTACGGGATTCTGCATCCGCGCCGCATCCTGGAACTGGCGCGACGGATGATCGAAGCGTTCCGCATTGCCACCCCCACGCCGCAGACGCACATCAAATTCCTCTCCGGCGGCAACATCCAGAAAGTCATCCTGGCGCGTGAGATTGACGCTTGCGCGGGCTTGCTGGTCGCCGCTTATCCCTCGCGCGGGCTGGACGTGGGCGCGACTGAAGCCGTGCGCCGTCGCCTGTTGGAACAGCGTGACGCGGGGCGGGCGGTGCTGCTGGTCTCCGAGGATTTGGAGGAGCTGCTGACGATTGCAGACCGCATCGCCGTGCTGTTCGAGGGGCGCGTGATGGGCATTGTCTCTGCGGACACTGCCGACATCGAAACCCTGGGGCTGATGATGGCCGGCGCACAAGAGATTGGAGATTGAGATAGAGAGTGGAGATAGAGAGATTGGCTGATCGCTGACGGCTGATAGTTGAGGGCTTTATGCGCATTGTCTTTGAAAAACGTGAATCTGTTTCCCGCCGCGCGACGGTGCTTGTGCCTGTCGTCTCATTCGTCGTGTCACTGGTCTTTGGGGCGATTCTGCTGGCCGTTTCGGGCGCCAATCCCTTCGTCTCCCTTCGTCACCTACGCAGCGATGGTGAAGGGCGCGTTCGGCTCGTGGTACGGCATCACCGAGACATTGGTCAAGGCCATCCCTTTGATGTTGACGGGGCTGGCAGTCTCGCTGGCCTTTCGGATGCGCTATTGGAACATTGGCGCCGAAGGCCAACTGACGCTCGGCGGGGTGGCGGCGGCGGGCGTGGCGCTGTTCTGGTCGCAGGGGTTGCCCGGCTGGACGGTGCTGCCGCTGGCGATTCTGGCGGGCGTCATCGCGGGGGCGCTGTGGTCCGGCATCCCGGCGCTGCTTAAAGCCTACCTCAAAGTGGATGAAACATTGACCACATTGATGCTCAACTACGTCGCCATCCTCTATTCCGAGCACCTGTTCTACATTGCCTGGCGCGCGCCGGGTTACAACTCCGGTACGGCCAAATTCCCCGAAGCGGCCTGGTTGCCGCAGATCGCTGGTCGCGCGAATCTCGGACTTATCTTTGCGATTATTTTGGCCTTCGTTTTGTGGTTCGTCTTCAAATACACCCGTTGGGGCTTTGAGCTAAAAATCATCGGCGAAAATCAGACAGCGGCGCGCTATCTGGGCATCAACATCGCCCGCAACATCGTGCTGGCGCTGCTGCTCTCCGGCGCGTTGAGTGGCCTCGCGGGCGCGTGCGAAGTGCTCGGCCTGTCGCGCCGTCTGCAACAGGGGTTGTCCGTCGGCTACGGCTACACCGCCATCATCGTCGCGTGGATGGCGCAGCTCAACCCCATCGTGATCCTGGCGGTGGCGATTTTAATGGCGGCGCTGCTCGTCGGCGGCGACCAGATTCAGATGAAGATGCGCCTCCCGGCTTCGGTGGGCCTGGTGCTCCAGGGGATGATCCTCATCCCGATGCTGGCAGGGACGATCTTCACCGAGTACCGCATCCGCATCGTACACCCCGAAAAGCACACACAGACGGAGGCGTCGCCATGATCGAAATCTTCGCGTTGCTGACCCAAATTCTGACTATTACCTTGCGGGCTGGTACGTCGTTGATCTACGCGACGGTGGGCGAAATCTACACCGAGCGCTCCGGCATCCTCAACCTGGGGCTGGAAGGGATTATGTTGACCGGCGCGGTGACGGCGTTCGCCACGGCCTTTTACACCGGCAGCCCGTGGCTCGGCGTGCTCGTCGCCATGCTGGTGGGGATGACGCTGGCGGCTATCCACGCCTTCCTCACCGTCACCATGCGCGCCAATCAGGTGGTCAGCGGCTTGAGCATCACGCTGTTCGGAACCGGCCTGGCGAGTTTCCTGGGCGAGCGGCTGGGGCCGGCCTCCAACAACGGCAATCTCGTCGGCATGGTCGGCCCGCGCTTCAGCCCGATTGAAATCCCCATTCTCAGCCAATGGCCGATCGTAGGCGCGCTCTTCAAACAAGATATACTGACGTATTTGCTGTATATCCTTGTGCCGCTGGCGACGTATTACCTGTACAAAACGCGCAACGGCCTCAACCTGCGCGCCGTGGGCGAAGACCCGCAGACGGCGGACGCGATGGGCATTGATGTCCCCAAAACGCGCTACCTTTATACTATTCTCGGCGGGATGCTGGTGGGATTCGGTGGCGCGCACCTGTCGCTCGCCTACGCGCCCGGTTGGACGGAGAACATCACTGGCGGGCGGGGGTGGATCGCCATCGCGCTCGTCATCTTCGCCATGTGGAATCCCGCGCGCGCCGTCCTGGGCGCGATCCTCTTTGGCGGCATCAATGCCGTGCAGTTCCGCCTGCAAGCCGGCGGCACCACCATCCCGGCCGCCTACCTGAATATGCTGCCTTACCTGCTGACGATTCTGGTGCTGGTCGTCACGACGTGGTGGGAAA
This sequence comes from Anaerolineae bacterium, assembly GCA_035420085.1. GTDB lineage: Bacteria > Chloroflexota > Anaerolineae > B4-G1 > SLSP01 > DSWT01. The sequence continues at coordinate 60,603 of DAOLUH010000014.1, read as the reverse complement.
ACCTCAGCCACCGCATCGGCGCGCCGGCGGCGTTGGGGAAGGCGTATATGCGGGAAGAGAAGTGAGGAGTGGGGAGTGGGGGAGTAGGGGAGTGGGAATGATGGGGAAGATTCAGGCGGAGTGGAAGACGCAGGGGACGTCGCGGATGTGTTTTGTGTGTGGACGGGAGAATCCGGTGGGATTGCACCTGCACTTCTATGAGGACCCGGAGACGCATCAGGTTGTCGCGCCGTTGCATATCCCGGAGCAATACCAGGGGTATCCGGGCGTCGTTCACGGCGGAATTCTCGCCACGATTCTCGATGAGACGACGGGGCGCGCCATCAATATCGGGCAAGACGAGGAGCAGTTCTGGGTCACGGCCAAGCTGGAGATGCGCTATCGCAAGCCCACGCCTACCGAAACGCCGCTGACTGCCGTGGGCTGGGTGGTGCGCCTGCGCTCGCGGACGGCGGAAGTCGCCGGAGAAATCCGCCTCCCCGACGGCACCGTGACCGCCGAAGCCACCGCCGTCGTCGTCTGTCCATCCGGCGAGACGCTTAAAGCGTGGGAAGAAGAACGCAAATTCTGGGGGTAAGAGTTAGGAGTTAAGAGTTAAGCGCTGTGGGTTATTCGCTTATTCGCTCATTCGCTCATTCGCTGATTCGCCCATTCGCCCATTTGCTGATTCGCTGATTTGCTCATTCGCCCATTCGCTGTGGAGGTACACATGTTGCGGAATGTAAAAGTTTACAAACGTCCAACTGACATCGAAGAGGCCGTCGCGCTGGTGCAGTCGAATCCCAACGCCATCTACATCGGCGGCGCGGCGTGGACGGTGGCGCAGGGGGATGCGCAGTTGGAGATGGTCGTGGATTTGCAGGCCGCCGGTCTCAGTTTCCTCGATAGCAACATTGACGGCGTGCGGATGGGCGCGATGGTCACGCTCCAGGCCATCATTGACCATCCCGATGCAGGGACCATCGCCGACGGGATACTGGCGCGGGCGGCCGGCTTCACCCAGTCGCGCACTCTGCGCGAGCAAGGCACGCTTGGCGGGACGCTCATCGTCGCCGGGCCGTCCGATCCGCTCACGACGGCGCTGCTCGTGCTCGATACCGACATCCGCTACGCCGATCCGGTCGTGCATACCGCGCCATTCACCAGCTTCGTGGCCTACCGCGACCGGCTGATCAAGACGCGCGTGCTCATCACTGAAGTGCGCGTCAAACGCCCGCCCGCCCGTAGCGCCGCCGCCTTCGAGGTAATGGGGCGCTCGCCCAAGGATAAGCCCATCGTGTGCGCGGCAGCTTACGTCGCCGTGGATGAGGGTCTCCCCGCCGAAATCCGTTTGGCGGTTGGCGGCGCGGACGCGAAACCGGCCCGCCTCTACAAGACCGAGCATCTGCTCAAAGGCCAGCTCCTCACACGGGAGAAGATCGCCGGCGCGCTGCCCGCATCCCTCTCCGAGCTAAAGCCGGTCGGTGACTTTCGCGGCAGCGCCGAATATCGTATGGAAATGGCGCGAGTCTTGTTGCAACGAGCTATTCTGGGCGCGTGGGAAAAAGCGCGCCGGAACGTTTGAACGTTCCAACGTTCGAACATTTATGAGGAGAGATGATGTCAGATAATACTGTGGGAACGACAAAACGTGAGACGCTTGGCTGGTCGTATGGCGGACAGGCCATCATCGAAGGGGTGATGATGCGCGGCAAATACAATGCCGCAATTGCTGTGCGCCGTCCAGATGGCGAAGTAGTGGTCAAACAGGAACCATTGGGTAATTTCTACCGGGGATTCTTCAGCAAAGTCCCGTTTCTGCGCGGCATCCCGTTATTGTGGGATTCGCTTGGTTTGGGGATGAAGGCGTTGTTCTTCTCCGCCGAAGTCGTCGGGCAGGCCGAGGACCCGGAGTTCACGATGAGCGGCGGCATGGGGCTGGCGACCGGCGCGATTGGGCTGTTGGGCGGCGCGGCGCTCTTTATGGTGCTGCCGTCGTTTTTGGCGGGACTGCTCGTGCCGGAACGCGCGCTGCTCTTCAACATCGTCGAGGGCCTCATCCGGCTGTGCTTGCTCGTCGGCTACATCGCCGCCGTCGGGCGGATGGAGGACATCCGCCGGGTGTTCGCCTATCACGGGGCGGAGCACAAGACGATCAACGCGCACGAGGCCGGCGCGCCGCTCACCGTCGAAAGCGTGCGCACCTTTTCGACCACCCACGCGCGCTGCGGGACGGCGTTTTTGCTCATCGTCGTCTTCATCTCGATCCTCGTGTTTGCGCCGTTGGGCCGGCCCACGTTTTTGATCCGCATCGCGTCACGGCTGTTGCTCCTGCCGGTTATCGCCGGGATCGCCTACGAAGTGCTGCGCTTCACCGGCAAACACGCGCGCAACCCCATCATCCACGCCATCATCACCCCGAACCTGGCCTTGCAACGGCTTACCACCCGCGAACCGGACGACGGGATGCTCGAAGTGGCGATCACCGCGTTGCAAACGGTGCTGGCAGGGGAAACGACGGTTTAAAGATGAAAGGGTACAAACCGCTCATCAGTTTTGGTGAGGACATCGCCGCGACGTATCGTGATGTTCAACGCGGCGACGAGCACGCGGCGGTGGCGTTCCTCGCGCACCTGGCGAAGGGCGGGCCAGCCCTGGAACTTGCCATTGGCGCCGGCCGGATCGCATTGCCGCTTGCCGCGCAGGGCATCCAGGTAGACGGTATTGACATATCGCCGCCTATGCTCGACCAGTTGCGCGCCAAGCCGGGCGGCGACAACATCGCGGTCACAGTCGGCGATTTTGCCGATGTCCCCGTCACAGGCGTCTACCGTTTGATCTTTGTCGTGTGGAATACGCTATTCAACCTTTTGACCCAAGAAGACCAGATTCGCTGTTTCCAGAACGTCGCTGCGCATCTCACGGCGGATGGCGCGTTTGTGATAGAGACATACATGCCGACCTTCCTCTACCGGCTACGCGCCGATCAATACGTGAATGCAGAAATGATCGAAGTGGATGAGGTCAAACTCGATGTGCTGCGCCATGACGCGGCGACGCAAATGATTGAAGAAAGCCATGTGTCCCTTTCCCAGGCAGGGATTCACTTGAACCCGGTCGTTCAGCGGTATGCATGGCCGACTGAACTTGATCTTATGGCGCGGATTGCGGGTCTCCGCCTGAAGGAACGGTGGGGCAGTTGGCATCGGGAGCCATTCGACAGCAATAGCGCCCTCCACGTGTCGGTTTACGGGCGTTGAGCCAATTAAGTCCATCAATTTCTAAAAGCATTGCACGCACTAAACCGCCCCAGTTGCTGGACGAAACCCTTCTCCTAGCACTTCGTGCGCCTCAGAAACGACAACAAAAGCTCGTGGATCTATCTCCGCAATAATGCTCTTGAGCTGCGTGACCTGGGTGCGATAGACTACCACATACAACGCCGGGCGCGACATGTCCGTATACCCACCGCGCGCTTCCAGGATGGTCACGCCGCGCCCTAACTTCTCGAAGATCGCCTGACGCACGGCGGCGTGCGCGTCGGAGACGATCAACGCCGAGCGCGCGTAGCCCACGCCTTCCTGCACGAAGTCCACCACGCGCCCCGACACGAAGTTGACCACCAGCGCGTACAGCACCGGCGTCACGCCGACCACGGCGGCTGCCCCCAGGAGGATGACGCCGTTGACGATCATGAGCACCTGTCCGAAGGGGATGCTGCGATAGCGCGCGAGCAGTTGCGCCACAATGTCTGTGCCGCCCGTCGTCCCGCGCCCGCGCAATACCAGCCCGATGCCGACGCCATCGAGCAGCCCGCCGAAGAGCGTGTAGAGCAGTGGGTCGGCGGCGACCGGCGCGAGATAGTGGCTCAATACGTCAATAGACGCCGTGAGCACGACCACGGCGAAGATTGTGCGGATGAAAAAACGCAAGCCGCCGCCCCATCTGATCCCCGCCAGCAGCAGCGGGATGTTGATCAGCAGCGTCACCAGGCCGATGGGCCAGCCCCACAAATAGTACGTCAACATGCCGAGGCCGGTCACGCCGGTTGAAACCACGTGATTCGGTTCCAGGAACAGCGGCACATTCGCCGCGATGATGACTGAGCCGACGAAGATGAGCAGGTAGTCGTAGATGGCGCGCATCACACTGTTGAATTTGGGATGTTGTCTGAGTTTTTTCATCCATACCTCCAAGCGTAGACATACATAGGCGCAACGCACTCGTTTGAAGTGCGTTGCGCCTGGAGATTGTGTTACCGGCGACGCAAAAAGGCGGCTGCGCCCAAGAAGAGGGCGACCCCCTGGAGCAGAAATCCCGCGATGATCGGCCAGTTGGCCGGTTTGGCTTCCGTATCCTGTGGTTCCAGATCGGCGAGCGGAGTCCAGGTGGGGAGAGGTTCCAGTTCCTCAGGCGACAGCGTCGGGATCGGGGTGAAACGGATGCCCGCTTCTGGCGTGGGCTGCGCCCCAACCGGCGTTCCCGGCTCGGCGGCGGGAGACTCCGGCGTGGGCAGGACGATGCCCGCCCACGGCGTCGGCGTGGGGGGCGCTTCGCCGGGGGCGACGAGGCGGATCGTGGCCTCGGCGATGGCCGTGCGGTTCGCGCCATCGCGGAATTGCACGTAGACGGAGTAATCGCCGGGTTCTGCGCTGGTCAACTCCCAGGGCAGCAGCGGCTCCCAGGGTTGCCAGGGAACGCCGTCGAAGTTGGGGGTGTCGCTCAACTGCACCTCGATGGCCTTGCCGATCCACGAACCTTCGCCCATCGGTTCGGCGTTCTCATTCGTCAAACGCACGGCGACCACCGGCGAATCGGTCACGCTCGCGCCGTCGTTGATGAAGATGGGCAGCACGCCAGGCCGCGCGCCGAACGTAATGACGAGGTAGTGGACGCCCTGCCCGTCCTCCGCATAACCCACGCCGATCTCCCGGTAGCGCGCGTCGGTGAAGCGCGCCCATTCTTGGGGTTGCCCGTAAAACCAGTTGAGAGCATCGGTGGGCCGGCCCAGGCCCAGCCACACGGCTTCATCCACCAGTAAGCCGTCGTTCCACGCGCGGTAGCCGGCTTCGCGGATGCGCCGCCGGTAGTCAGAACCGTCTGCGCCTTCGTGGGTGGCGACGCCGCGTTTAGCGATGTCGTCCGCGTGACGTTGCGCGGCCTGGGTGAGCAGCGTGGATGCGCCAAACGGCGCCAGGCCGACGCTCAGGCGGGTGCGGTTGACGAGTTGGTAGAATTCGGCGGCCGGGCTGTCTTGCAGCGCCGCCGGTTTGGACAGCCCACCCAACAAGGGTAGCGCAAACAGCAGCGCCAGCGCCAACCGCAGCGCCGGACGTACCCCGCGATGGGTTCGCCATTCTCCACTAAAGTTCACGGTTTGACCCCCGTGTTGCACGCGGTGACGGCGATATCAATGTAGGCGCTGGGCGTGGTTGTGCTCTCTTTGAGCGCCAGCAGTCCGCGCAGGAGCGAAGCGCGGCACGCCATGTTGTCCGTATGGCGCGGCCAGGCCACCCAGACGCCGGTATCTGCTGCCGCGAGCGTCATTTGCAACAGATAGCCTTCAACATCCGGCAGGTTCGGCGTAGCGAGCTGCGTCTCGATGAGCGAGCGGCGCACCGGCAGGTAATTTGTCGCCGCGCTCCAGGTGGATTGCGCTTCAGGTGAAATGAACCATCCCAAAACACTGAGCGCCGCGTCACGCCGCTCCCCTTCCGGCGCAATGACCGCCATACCCGGCCCGTGCCACAGGGTTGGGCCGGAACCGGCCGGGCCGGGCAGCGCACTCAGCCCCAATTTGAAGTTGCGCCCGTTAGTGACGGCTTGTTCGATCTCTTGCCGGCGCATACTGGATTCGATCAACATCGCCAGGGAACTGTGGCTGAACCGCGCTATTCCGGTGTGCATATCGTTGTGAACGATCCCACACGCGCCGCCAAGCACAGCATTGAGTACGGTGGCCGTTTCAATACCGGCTTTGTCGGCGAAATTGTAGTACCCGTCCGCGCCGACGATTTCCGATCCCCCGGACGTGAGCAGCGCGAGGAGACTGCTGGCATGGGCGGGCAATCCCACTCCCGCTTGCCCGCCGAGGGGACTGGTCGCTGCGCACACGGCGCGCTGCCAATCGTCCCACGTCCCGGTAGCCGGCGTATAACCCAGGTCGCCCAACCACTCTACGTTGTAGTACATCAGATAGGTGAGCAACCCTAGCGGCAACGCCTGCATTGTGCCGTTCACCGTGTACAACGCCGCCGCCATCGGCAACAAATCGGCGCGTGCGCGGCGGATGGCCGGCGAGAGGTCGGGCGCTGCGCCGATCAGACCGGCAGTGATGTAGTCCTGCATCTCTTTCGGCCAGACGATCACCAGGTCGGGACGGTGCTCAGCGCCCACGGCGGCGATTTTGGCGATGATGTCCTGTTGATATTCGGTGATCAGGACGATGTCCCCGTTGTTTTCTGCGTTGAACTGGTCGGTCAACACTTGCAGCGCGGCGGACTCTGCGCCGGTGAAGCCATGCCACAGGACAACGATGTGTTTTTCGGGCAGCGCCGTTGGCTCCGCCGTGAGCGATGCGCAGCCCGTCAGCAGCGTGACGAGGAGCGCGAGGATCCCTTGAAGCGCCATTTGTGTTGTGTGTCGCATACGTTATCCTTCAGCGGTTGGCGGCCGCCGGAATGCCTGGCGCAAGAGCGCCAGCTCTTCCACATCCATCAACCGCAGCAAAAGTAGATAGGCGCCGCCGCCCACGCCGCCGGCCGCCAGAACCCGGATCAAGTATCCCACTGCGCCAGGCGGGACGACGTTCTTGAGCGCCGCCAGCGTGATCAACACCGGGAGCGCCATCACGACAGCAGCGCCAAACGCCGCCAGTGTGGTGCGTCCCACGTGATGCGGCGTCAAACTGCCCACCTTGCGGCTGAAGAGGTAGAGCATCAGCAGCGCGTGGGCCATCAGCTTGAATGAGTTCGCCAGGATGAGCGCCCAGAGTTGGGGCGGGCCGAACAGGGTGGGGACAACTGCCAGCACCACATAGATCGCCACCGTCCCCACGCCGACGAGCGCCGGGGTCCAGGTGTCTTTGCGCGCATAGAAGGCGAACACCAGCGGTTGATCGAGCGCCGCGAAGACCAATCCCAGGATCGAAAAGCGCAGCGCCTCGACGGTGGCGACAGTATCGGTCGGCAGAAACTCGCCGCGCTGGAAGATGAGGGCGACGACCGGCTCGCCCATCACCAGCAGCGCCATGGCCGCCGGGATGACGAGAATCAGCACCAGCCGCAGCCCTTGCGCGAGGGTGGCGCGAAAGGCGTCCTCGTTGGCGTTGTTGGCATAGCGCGACAGGGTGGGCAGGATGGCGATGGAAATCGCGGTGACGATTAATCCCAGCGGGAGCTGGATCAAGGTGGCGGCGTATTTCATCCACGCGATGCCGCTCGGCCCGGTCTGCGAAGCGATGTTGAAGCTCAAGGCGACGGCAGCCTGATCCACCAGCAACCCCAGGCCGATGGGCAGGTACAGTTGTCCCATTTTGACCAGCGCCGGGTGCACTGGGAACGGCGATTGCAGCCGCACGCGCGCGCCGCGCAAGCCGGGCCATTGGAAGAGCACCTGCGCGATGCTGGCGCACAGCCAACCCACTGCCAGCGCCCGCGCGCCTAGCGTCCTGTGTCCGACGAAAATGATCAACACCACCGTTGCATTGAAGACCGCCGCCGTGAACGCCGGCAGCGAGAAGCGTTGCAGCGCGTACAGCACGCTGGAGAGCAGCCCGGCCAGGTTGAGGAAGAGGACGGCCGGCGCGGTGATGCGGATCATCGCGGCGGCGAGGTTCAGATAGTGTGGATCGAGACCTTTGCCGAGGATGTGGGCAATCCACGGGGCGGCCCCTTCCACGAACAGCACGAGCACGCCGAGCACTATCGTGATCAGGGAGAAGACGGCGCTGAGCACACGCCAGAGTTCGGCGCGGTCTTTGTCGTGCGCGTAATCGGAGAACACCGGCACGAGCGCCGAGTTGAGCAGCCCGCCCACAAACTGGTCGTAGAACATCGTGGGGACTTGTGCGGCAACGTCAAAGGCGCTGACGGCCCCGCCAGCGCCAAAGAAATACGATTTTGCCATATCCCGGATCAGCCCCAGGGCGCGGCTGATGATATTTCCGATGAAAATCAACACCGCCGCGCGCGTGACCTTTTGGGATTCCCCGGAAAATTCCCCGCTTTTATGTGCCACGAAAGCCTTCTATGGTTGATTGCGGCGACTGCGCAATATCTTGATTGACTATCATCCCGCCATTGTACATAGAAATAGCGTTTGTCAATCCTGGAGATACTGCATCACCTTCCCGGCCTCCGTTTCAGCGGGCGCCGCGCCCGACATCGCTGCGGCGATAGCGGTGAGTTGTTCGCATACGGCGATGGCCTGCGGGACGTTCAGCGCGCGCGGTTGTGTCCCCGCTATCCGGGTGAAGTTGCCGCGATAGATTTTCGCCAACACGTCATCCGGCAAAGCCATCCCGCGAATGATCCCGTCCTCCGGCGAGCCGAGCAGGAAATCCGCTGTGGGGGGCACGCGGAACGTATCGGCGCTTTCGAGCCAGCGGAAGACGATGCCGGCGCGCGCGATCCCCTCCGCCACGGTCAACCCGCTGGCGATGTCTGTGCCGAAGACGATACGATCAGCGTATTTGATGAAGAACTCGCGGCTGGCCTCTGGAGCGCGCGAAAGGTTGTAGAGCATCTCGATGCCCGGCGTGAGGTCGAAGCAGACGGTAGGGTGCGCATCCAGGAAGCGGGCCGCGCGTGGCAGGTCCGCCGAGAGGAAGTAGAAGTGGGCGAAGATGATCCTGAGCTGCGGGTGACGGGCCAGCACTTCATCTACTTCAGCGTAGAGCGTCTCCTTCTGCACATCCTCCGGCCCGTAGCCCCAGTTGCGCTCCTTTGCCCAGGCCGGCGTGCGCGCGGGATCCCAGAACTCCTCCGGGTCGTTGACGTGCCAGACGATGGGCAGGTCCACCTCGGCGACGCGCGCCCAGTAATCGGCGAAGTAGGCGTCCGTCACCGGGATGTTCATGTGTTGGCGGGACGTGGGCTTGCCTTCGATCATCTTGATCCCGTCGCAGCCCAGCGCCACGAAGTCGTCCACCTGCGCCGCGAGGCCTGGCGTGTGGACGCGCCCGCCGGTCAACTGCGCCGCGTGGTTGAGACCGGCGAAGACGTAGAACATCTCCGGGTGGCGCGCCTTCATATAGAGCGATTGCGCGAGTCCCGCCCCGGCCGCCGGGCTTTGGATCGAGACCAACGCCATCTTCTCGACCCCTGTGGCGTCAAGAATCGCCAGCAGCCCCGCTTCTTGTGCGATGCTGCCCATGTGGACGTGTCCATCAATAATGCCGTGCATTTTGGAATTCCATTCGTTCATCCTCATCACCTCTATAGAAGTGGTATTTGTTGGGCGAGTTACCAACTCGCGCTACACTGCCCACCGCGGGCACTTCCCGCGCGCGATAACCACGGCGACGCCATCTGTCCGCAGCCCGGCGTCAATTGCCGCGCGGATGTCGTTGCCACGATCAATGTCCGCCACGCGCACGTCGTTGACGCCGCACGCGCGTACCAGCGCCGCCAAATCAACGGGTTGCTGCGGCATCTGACGCGCGTCCATGCCGCTCGCCGGGTGGGGTTGCCCGCCGGAGAGCGCGGTCGTGCCGTTGTCGAGGATGAGGACGGTCAACGGCGCGCCGGTGTGTACAGCATCTACCAGCCCGGCCATGCCAGAGTGCAGAAAGCCGGAATCGCCCGCCAGCGCGATTACGCGCTTGCCGGTTCCTTCGCGTTGTTGGCTCACCGCCAGCCCTGCCGCCAGCCCGATGCTTGATCCCAGGCTATGTTTGACGTCGAGCAGCGCGTAGGGCGGCAGTTGCGCGCGCACCATGCAGCCGGGATCGCCCGTGACGATGAAGGCCTCCCGCCCGCCGTGTTCCTTCATCGCCGCGATGAGCGCCTCCACGGTGGGAACGTAAGGACAACCTTCGCAGAGCGTTTCGCGGCTGGGACGCGGGCGCTCCGTCTCGTCGTCGGTGGGCAGCGCCAATGCGGGCAGCCATGCGTTCAACGCGGCAGCGATGTGCGGCGCAAACAGTTCCCCGGCAAGCGGAACGTATCCGGTGCGCCGTCCTGCAACGGGGACGATAATCCCCGCTCGCTGCGCCATGGCGCGAATCGCGTCTTCGATCCACGGTGCGGTCTCTTCCAACACCAGCGCCGTCTTGACCGACCGCAAGAAATCGGCGATGCGTCGCTCCGGGAGCGGGAAAAGCGTCCCCAGGCGCAGAATGTTAAGGGGGTCAGGGACTTTCCCATCCAGCGCCTCCATCAGCTTTTGATAGACGCCGCCAGCCGCAATGACGCCATACGAACCTGCGCCTTCCACCGCGTTGAACGGCGAATCTTCAAACCGCCCGCGCGCAATCTCCAGCTTCTCCAACAACCGCCGGTGATACGGCACGACGTTGACCGGCAACACCACCCAGCGCATGAACTCGCGTTGGTACTCCGGCGGCGGAGGTGGGGCGGGCGCAAGCGGCAATGGGGCGACAACACTTGTGGTGAGCGCATGGGTGACGCGCACAATCACCGGCAGACCCAGTGCTTCGGACAGCCGGAACGCCTCGCGCATCACAGCTTGCGCCTCGGTTGCGGTTGGCGGTTCCAACAGCGGCAGTTCCGCCAGCCACGCGATGCCCCGGCTGTCCTGCTCGTTCTGCGATCCCCACCCGCCGGGATCGTCGCCCACGAGGATCACCAGCCCGGCGTTGCAGCCGCTCAAGTTGAACGCCATCAGCGGATCGAGCGCCACGTTCAGCCCCACGCTCTTGACACACAGCAAGGCGCGCCTCCCGCCCACGGATGCGCCGAAGGCCATCTCGATGGCGACTTTCTCGTTGCTGTTCCACGCCACGTGGACGGCCTCAGGTGTGGTCAGGCGCACGAGATGCTCGACCACCGCCGTAACCGGCGCGCCGGGGTAGCCCGTCGCCATCGCCACGCCTGCATCAATCGCGCCCTGGGCCAGCGCCTGTGCGCCGGAGATGGTGTCGTTCTGTTTGATCATCGTTTGTACTTTGAAGTCAAGATTAGTCTGACGCCTGCTTAATCTCGATTTTCTGAGTCGGTTCTCAGCGAGTGTACAGTGATCACACGAAACTTCAAATCATTTGTGATGATGTGTTTTACTATCTCAGGCACAAGGGAAAACTACTGGAACGGTCAATTGATGTTATAATAACATCAATGATAGAGGAAATTCGCCAGAAAATCGCTTGCGGTCAGTTTGAACTCTCGCGTCACGCTGTAGACCAGAGCCTTCTACGGCATATCAGCGTGCAAGAGTTGCGAGAAGCTATATATAATGGCGAAATTATCGAAGACTATCCAGATGATAAATATGGGCCGAGTTGTCTGATTTTTGGGAAAACAAACCAGGGCCGCCCAATACACGTGCAATGCAGTTATCCATCGCGTCCTTTAGTGAAAATCATTACACTGTATCAGCCTGCACCCAGATTGTGGAAGGGTTTTAGAATTAGGAGACGTTAAAATGAACACAGATGTATGGAAAGAGACCCTAATTGATCAACGAGTAACTTATTCTCTTGAGATTGACGGGAAGTTCATCATCATTGAGAATGTACCGGCGCGTGTATGCAAGGAAACAGGAGAACAATACTTCTCGCCAGAGACGGTGGAACAGCTCCAGCAGACTGTGTGGGAGCAAAAACAGCCTGTGCGCGTGCTCGAAACGCCCGTATTTGAATTTGCCGGTGTGTAAATGACACCTGGATGATCACATTGTTGATGAGAAAAGGGGCATCCCTGCGGTTGCCCTTTTTCATTGTAAAGGACAGGATAAGGATGAACGATAAAGTTGAACAGGTAAAACAGATTTTGTTGGATATGGAAAGCGTACTCGTCGCCTACTCCGGCGGCGTTGACAGCACCCTCCTGCTCAAGCTCGCCCACGACGTGCTCGGCGAGCGCGCTCTGGCGGTCACAGCAGTCTCGCCCACACTGCCGGACTACGAACTGGCCGAGGCCAAAGCTATCGCACAGCAAATCGGCGCGCGCTACGTCGTCTTCGACAAGCACGAGATGGAAGATGAGCGTTTTCTGGCGAACACGCCCGACCGCTGTTACTTCTGCAAAGCCTCGGTGTGCCAGCAGTTGATCGAATACGCGCAGCAGGAGGGCTACCGCTACGTGATTGATGGCTCGAACGCCGACGATACCGGCGACTACCGGCCCGGCGCGCGCGCGGCCCGCGAGTACGGGATGCGCAGCCCGCTGCAAGAGGCTGGATTCACCAAGGCCGACATCCGCGCTCTGGCCCGCGCCCTGGGCCTGCCCAACTGGGACAAGCCCTCATCGGCGTGTCTGGCGTCGCGCATCCCCTACGGCGACCCCATCACGGCGGCGAAACTCACACAGATTGGCCGGGCGGAGGGCGTGCTGCGCGACCTGGGCCTGCGCCAATATCGCGTGCGCCATCACGGGGACGTGGCGCGCATCGAAGTGGCGCAAGCCGACTTCGACGTGATTTTGACCCACCGGGAAGCCATCGTCGCGGCGCTCAAGGCGCTTGGTTACGCTTACGTGGCATTGGATTTGGTCGGATTCCGCTCCGGGAGCATGAACGAGGTGATTGGCAAAGATGGACGAGCGTAAAGTACGTGACTTGCTGGCCGAAGTGCAGGTCGGAAATGTGAACATAGAACAAGCCATGGAGCGCCTGCGCGCGCTACCTTACGACGACCTGGGCAACTTCGCGCGACTGGACGTGCATCGCGGGCTGCGCCAGGGTTTGCCGGAGACGGTCTTCTGCGAGAGCAAGACGCCGGAGCAGTCAGCGGCGATCCTCGCGCGGCTGTGGCAGCATCACGACCGCGTGTTGGGGACGCGCGTCCCGCCGGCGATGGCGGCCTTCATCCAGGCGCGCCTGCCGGAAGCGCGCTACGACGCGACCTCGCGGCTGATGATGCTAGAGCGAACGCCGCGTGCGCCCCTGCCGGACGATGCGCCTTATGCGATGGTTGTCTGCGGTGGGACGTCGGATCTGCCGGTCTCTGAGGAAGCCGCGCAGACGTTGGAATTCCTCGGTCATCGCGTCGAGCGCGCTTACGATGTGGGCGTCGCGGGGCTGCACCGCCTGCTCGGTGAGCTGGATCGCCTGCTCGCGGCGGACGTCGTCATCGCTGTGGCGGGGATGGAGGGCGCGCTGGCGAGCGTCGTCGCCGGGTTGGTGTCTTGCCCGGTCGTCGCCGTGCCGACCAGTGTGGGGTATGGGGCCAACTTCCACGGCCTCGCGCCGCTGCTGACGATGCTCAACTCGTGCGCGTCGGGCGTCGCCGTCGTCAACATTGATAATGGCTACGGCGCGGCCGTCTTCGCGCATTTTGTCTTGCGACGCAAATAGAGTTTTTTGTCAGCAGATTGAGCGGATTTCTATTTGGTAAAATAAAAAATCTGCTTCATCTGCTCAATATGCTGACAGAATTATGGTTTATGCTTGAGGAGAAAGAGTTATGAAAATCGCATATTTTGACTGCATCGCCGGAGCGAGCGGGGATATGATTTTGGGCGCATTGGTGGATGCGGGGCTGCCATTGGAGACCCTGCGTGAACGATTGAGCGCGCTACACCTGGCGGATTTCGAGCTGCGCGCGCGGCGCGTCGCCAAGAACGCCTTCGCGGCGACAAAGGTGGATGTGATCGTCGCCGATGATGTGCCGGAGCGCCGTCTGGCGGACATCGAAGCCATCGTGATGGATAGCGATCTCGCGCCGCAGATCAAGGAGCGCGCCGTCGCCATCTTCCGCCGGATGGGCGAGACCGAGGCGAACATCCACGGGACAACGCTGGCGGACGTCCACCTGCACGAGTTGGGTGGCGTGGATACCATCGTGGATGTCGTCGGCGCGCTGGTGGGACTGGATGGGCTCGGTATCGAGCAAGTCGTTGTATCGTCGGTGCCGCTCGGACGGGGCTTCATCCGTGGGGCACACGGGCAAATTCCGCTGCCCGCGCCCGCAACCGTTGCGCTGCTCAAGGGCGCGCCTGTGGTTGGCTCGCCGCTGGAGATGGAGACCGTCACGCCGACCGGGGCCGCGCTGCTCACGTCGCTGGCCTCGTCGTTCGGCCCCATCCCGCCGATGACGTTGCAGGCCATCGGCTATGGCGCAGGCTCGCGCGACCTGCCAATCCCCAACGTGATCCGGCTGCTCATCGGCGAATCCACGCCCACCCCGAAACCACAAGCGCCACATCCCCATCCGCATGACCACGGCCCTGAACATCCTCACGACCATGGGCACGAGCACGACCACGAACACCCACATCAACACGACCATGGGCATGATTATCCGCACACGCACGATCATGAACACCCTCACGAGCACAACCATCCGCATGATCACGACCATGAGCACTCCGTCACTCCTCAATCCCCGTCTACCTTCTACCGTCTACCGTCTACCATCCCCCTCTCCGTACTTGAGACCAACATTGACGACCTCAACCCGGAGATTTACGGGTACGTGATGGAGAAACTGTTCGAAGCCGGCGCACTGGATGTCTACCTCTCGCCCATCCAGATGAAGAAAAACCGCCCCGCCACGCTGCTGCGCGTCCTCTGCCGCCCCGACGACGTGCAGACGATGACGGCTATTCTCTTTGTGGAGACGACCACGTTGGGCGTCCGCGAGCAGACCGTAGCCCGCCACGCCCTGCCGCGCGTCATCGAGCACGTAGACACACCCTACGGCCCGGTTCACGTCAAAGTGGCGGAACTACCCGACGGCACAACGAAGCGCGCGCCGGAGTATGAGGATTGTCGCCAACTGGCGGCGCAGCATGGCGTGCCGCTGCGGGAGGTGTATCGGGCGGCGAGTGGGGAGTAAATTCTGAAATACAGCACAGCGCCCGCCACTTCAAAGTGGCGGGCGCCGTGTTGTGTGCTACGGGATGGGGATATTGAAAAGTTCAAAGACCTTTTCCCAGAATTCGACCGGGGCGAACCAGAGGTAGACGGCGACGGCGGCGCAGATACAGATCAGGACGAGCAGGATGGCGACGACGATGTACACCCATTGGGGCCGCTTGGCGCGCGGCGCAACGATGGGTTGTAGCGCCGCTGGTGGTGCGGATTGCGCCGGGACAAAGGGCGGCGTTTCTGGTTCTGCGTACTGCCGGTATGGTTCCTGGTAGCCTCTTGGCGGAGGCGGAACAGGGGTACTGTAGACATCATCCATCACCTGGGTGGGCGCGCCCGGCATCGCCGGTATGAGCTTCTCCGTCCACACCTCCTCCTCGACCTCAAAACGGAACGTGACGTAGTCGGCCAGACCGATGATGTCGCCCGGCATCAGCCGCTGTGGGCTGGTAAGACGGCGATTGTTGAGCCATGTGCCGTTCGTGCTGCCCATATCCTCGACTATCGCGCCCTCTGGCAACAGCCGGATCTGGGTGTGGTGGCGCGAGATGCGCGGGCTGTCAATGACGACGGTGTTGTCCGCCGTTCTGCCCAGCGTACAAATCATCTCCTGCAAAGCATAAGACTGGCCCTGGTTTGGCCCTTCCGTGACAATGAGCACTCGTCGAATCTGATTGTCCATAGCATCAACCTCCCTTTTTCCTTAAAACGAGTATACTCCTGTAGGGTTTAGAGGCAAGTGAACCTGATTGAACACACTCACACTACAGAGGTAACAATGAAACCAATTCTTGTTGATGGGCATCTCGATTTAGCGTACAACGCTCTCATTATGGGACGTGATTTATTGCGCCCGGTCACGGAGATTCGGGCGCAAGAAGCCGAGACGCCGTCACCCGGCCCGCCGTCCGGCTCGTGTATGACCACGCTGCCCGCGCTATTGGAAGGACGCATTGCGGTAGTAGGCGCCAGCATTTTCGTCGCGCCGGCGATGCCGGGGACGTTGGAGCCGCAAGTCTACCACACGCCTCAGGAAGCCTTCCGTCACGCTGTCCCACAGCTCGATTATTACCGCCGCCTGGCCGATGAAAACGCGCACATCGTTCTTTTACACACCGATGCGGATATGGAAGCCGTGCTCGTTTCGTGGAACACGGAGCAACCGCAGCTTGGCCTTTTTCTCGTGATGGAGGGTGCAGATCCGATACGCGCGCCGGGTGAAGTGGGCTGGTGGGTGGAACGAGGCTTGCGCGGCGTCGGCCTGTCGTGGTTGGCGGGGACGCGCTATGCCGGCGGCAACGCCGCGCCCGGTCCGCTGACCGACGAAGGACGCAAGCTGCTATCGGCTATGGCCGACTATAACCTGCTGCTCGATCTCAGCCACGTGTGGGAAGACGCCGCCTACGAGGCGCTGGAGCGTTACCCTGGCCCGGTCGTCGCCAGCCACGCCAATCCACGCGCTTTTGTGGATACGCCGCGCCAGCTTGCGGATGCACTGATCCGCCGGATCGCCGCCCGCGACGGTGTGATGGGTGTTATGCCTTTCAACCTGATGCTGGACGAAGCGTGGCGACGCGGCGGCGCACGTCTGCCCCTGACGCGCGTGGCCGAAGTCATTGACCATATTTGCCAGATCACCGGCGCCGCGAGTTTTGTGGGGATCGGTTCGGACTTCGATGGTGGTTTTGGGCGCGAGGCTGTCCCAGAGGGGCTGGAGTCCAGCGCGGATTTGGGCAAAATCGGGCCATTGCTGGCCGAACGTGGCTATACGGATTCCGACATCGTGGCTATCCTGAGCGGCAACTGGCTGCGCGTGATGCGCCGGGTTTTGGTTGCCTTCTGAATAAACTGTGGTATTATATCGCTCATACCTGCCGTGTGCGTGAAACCGATACGGGGTTTTGAGCCAACATTTTGATAAAGAGGGGTCCCTTGTCCAAAGAACGAGGCCGCGGTAGCCTTCGGGCAAGGCGAAATCGTTCGGCAGGACCCCACCTGCGTAAGCAGGGTCAAAGCCAGCGGTACACGGCACGGCGGGGCTGGACTTATTTGCATAAAAAACCACGCTTGAAATGAGCGTGGTTTTTTATGTGTCTGACGTTATGTAGAGTAATCTGGACTTTCCATATCGCTTGTGTTATACTAAATGCATTGAAGCAACCATTTTCCTACCTTTGTATGGGTGTGTAGTGGTTGTAAAAGGGTCACACGTCATTCTAGGATCGAGGGAAGTATGTATTGGGAACGGGTCTCTGAGGAAATCTACCTCTTTACCAGCGATCGTTATGCACTCGTCAATTCCATAGCTGTGGTGACGCGAGACGGTATTGTGGCGATTGACGCGCTGCCTTTCCCCGACGAGGCCAAACAAATCGCGCGTTTCCTCGAGGTCCGGGTGGGGATGAATTTCCATTCCTATATTCTCACCCACCATCACATGGACCACGTCTATGGTCTGTTTGCCTTCCCCGCTGGCGTGGATGTGGTGGCGCACGAACTGTGCCGCCGCAAGCTGCTGGAAGTCGGTGAAGCCTCGCTCAACGAAGCCCGCCAGGGCGATCCCATGTTTGAGGAAGTCGTTTTGCGCATTCCCAACATCACCTTCGATACGGGGGAACTGCTGGTGCGCGCGGGCAGCAAGAGCTTCCGCTTGCTTTCCTTGCCCGGTCACACCGACGACAATATCGGCATTTTGCTGGAAGATGAAGAAATCCTGATCACCGGCGATGCAGTGATGGCGATCCCCATCATCGCCGACGGCGACTGGGAACGCGAAATTCAAACCTTGAACTACATCAAAGGATTGGCTCCGGAGACGATTGTTCAGGGGCACGGCGAGGTCATCCTGCGCGGCGAAGTGCAAACCGTTATTGATCGCTACATTTCATATCTGGAATGTGTCCACAAGAAGGCGCGAACGATGCTGCGGCAGGGACGTGACCGCAAGGAACTGTGGAACATCCCCCTTGAGGATTGCGGTCTGGAGCGGGTGCCGCTGGGTATCGCCAGCCACCGTCTCCACGTGGCGAACATTATGAGTGTGTATGACAAGCTCAAGGCCGCGCGCCAGTAAGCCATACCGGTCTTTTTTGACGAAGAACCCCCACGCAGACGGGGTTCTTCACTTTTACGGGCATGTTGTAGGGAGAATCCTTGATGGACGAGTTGCGCGGCTGGCTTGAGCGTTACACTGGTTCATTGGAGCGCGACAACGCCTCACCGTACACGGTCAAAAACTACCGGACCGATATCGGGCAGTTCCTCGATTATGGCGCCGAACACGGCGCTACCACACTTGGCGGGCTGACCCGCGACCTGGTGCGCGACTATCTCGCCGAACTGGCCGAGGCCGAATACGCGCGAGCCAGCATCGCCCGGCGGGTCTTCGAGCTGCGCGCTTTCGGGGATTATCTATTGCGCAACAATGCCTGGGAGCAAAATCTCTTCCGCCGCGTTTATGCACCGCGCCTTCCGCGCCGTCTGCCCCGTTACCTCACCGTCGAAGAGGTACAGCGGTTGTTAGCCGTCCCAGATGTCACGTTGCCGCAGGGGATGCGCGATCGGGCGATCCTGGAGACGTTGTACGCGGCGGGATTGCGTGTCGCCGAGTTGGTGGGGCTGGATTTGCGCGATCTTGACTTGACCGTGGGCGAGATGCGCGTCATCGGCAAGGGCGACAAGGAACGTGTCGCGCTCCTGGGCCGCCCGGCGATAGCGGCGCTGCGAGCGTACATTGACGTTGGGCGTCCGGCGCAGTTGGCCGATCATCCCACAACCAACGCTGTGTTCCTCAACCGTTTTGGACAGCGGCTTTCGGTGCGCTCGGTGGATGAAGTCGTGCGGCAGGCCGGCGTGGCGGCCGGCATTGATCAGACGGTGACGCCGCACCTGCTGCGCCATACCTTCGCCACGCACATGCTCGATGGCGGGGCCGACCTGCGGGTGGTGCAAGAGCTACTCGGCCACGAAAACCTGGCGACGACGCAGATTTACGCCAACGTGACCCAGCGCCGCGCACGGGAGATCTATCTGCGGGCGCACCCTCGTTCCCATGATCCCAATGCGGCGGACGCTACCGGATCTTGATCCCCCAACAAAAAACGGAGCCATCAGGCTCCGTCTGCGCTTGTCATACTTGACGCCTTACGGCGTTTCCAACATCAACTCCGGCTCTGGCGTGTGTTGCAGAACCAGCCCGTTCTCGTTGCTATCCACAATCACCGTGTCGCCCGGCTGATATTCGCCGCTCAGCATATTGTCGGAAAGCGGCGTCTCGACTTCCTGTTGGATCAGCCGTTTGAGTGGGCGCGCGCCGTATTCGGGATCGTAGCCGTGCGCAGCGAGCCAGTCTTGCGCCGCTTCGGTGAGGATGAGGTTGAGATTGTTGTCCTGGATGCGCGCGCGCAGTTTGCCGACCTCCAGGAGCACGATCTGGCGAATGTCATCGTGGTTCAACGCGCGGAACACGATCACGCTATCCACGCGGTTGAGGAATTCGGGGCGGAACAGCTTGCGCAGCTTGTTCATGAGCTTCTGGCTCATATCTTTGTACGCCTGGGCGGCGTCGGTTTCCAACGTCTCCAAGGTAAAGCCTAGCTTCCCCTGGTGCATGATCTCATCCGCGCCCACATTCGAGGTCATGATGATGAGTGTGTTACGGAAATCAACCTTGTGGCCTTTGGCATCGCTCAACACGCCTTCTTCCATGATCTGGAGCAGCATATTGAAGGCGTCGGGATGGGCTTTTTCGATTTCGTCGAAGACGACGATGGAATAAGGCCGGCGACGAATGGCTTCGGTCAATTGTCCAGCGTCATCGTAGCCGACGTAGCCGGGAGGCGCGCCCACCAACCGGGCCACGGAGTGCCGTTCCATAAATTCCGACATATCGAGCTGGATCAGCGCCTCTTCACTGCCGAACATAAATGTCGCCAGGGCCTTGGCGAGTTCGGTCTTGCCGACGCCGGTGGGACCCAGGAAAATGAAGGAGCCGATGGGACGTCGCGGATCCTTCAACCCGGCGCGGGCGCGTCGCACGGCTTTGGCGATTCTCGCAATGGCTTCATCTTGTCCGACGATGTACTGCCGCAGCGCGTTTTCCATCTCCAGCAACCGCCGCGACTCCGCTTCGGCGATCTGGTTCATCGGGATACCCGTCCACATGGCGATGATCTCCGCCACGTCTTCCGGGTAGACCGTCAGGCCGATGTCTTCGCGGGTTTGGAGCTGGCGCAGTTCTTCCATTTTGGCTTCCAGCCGTTTTTCCTCGCTGCTCAATTCGCTGAGTTCGGCGCTCTTCTTCTGCGCCTCCAACTGCGCGCGTTTGAGCCGCAGGTCTTGCAACTGCTCAAAGACTTCGCGCAGCTCAATCGAGATAGGGGATTTGTACATTTTGACGCGCGATGCGCCTTCATCCATCACGTCAATGGCCTTATCAGGCAGATAGCGATCGGGCACGTAGCGCGCCGACAGTCGTGCGGCGGCTTGCAGAGCCTCATCGCTGATGTGCAGATTGTGGTGGAGTTCGTAAGCGTGCTTGATGCCGCGCAGGATGCTGATGGTTTGTTCGACGGTTGGTTCATCCACCAACACCGGTTGGAAGCGCCGTTCCAGCGCCGGATCCGATTCGATATGCTTGCGGTATTCATCCAACGTCGTCGCGCCGATACATTGGAGTTCGCCGCGCGCGAGCGCCGGTTTGAGAATGTTCGCCGCATCCATAGATGAGCCGGCCGAGCCAGCGCCGACCAGCATGTGGACCTCATCCACGAAGACGATGGTATTGCTGCCTTTGAGTTCGTGGAGGATTTTCTTCAGCCGTTCTTCAAACTGGCCCCGGTACATCGTGCCCGCGACCAGCGCGCCGACGTCCAGTTGCACCAGACGTTTGCCGAGGATCGGGCCGGGCACGCCGCCGGAGACGATGCGCTGCGCTAAACCTTCAACGATAGCGGTTTTCCCGACGCCGGGTTCGCCGATCAGCGCAGGGTTGTTCTTGGTGCGGCGCGCGAGAATTTGGATGACGCGCTCAATTTCGGCGTGGCGTCCGATCACGGGGTCGAGCTTGGATTCCTCCGCCAGGCGGGTCAGGTCTACAGCGACGTGGGCCAAGACTGAATCCTGCGGGATGCCGCGCGACGGAGCCGGTTTGCGCCCGGCTGGTTCAGCGGCCCGCGCGGGGGTCAGCCTTTCGACGCGCCGGCGGATAGCCTCAACAGAAAGTCCTGCCTGTGTCAGCACGGCAATGATGACGCCCTCGTGCTGTTGCAACAGCGCCAGCAGGAGATGTTGTGTATCCACCATCGCGCTTTGGTGCTGCTGGGTTTCATCAATAGCCATCTGAATGAGGATTTTGGTGGATTGGCGCAGCTCTGGCTCCAATCCCGTCAATGGGGCGGCGTTGGAGAGCCGCGCCACGGTTTGCTGCGCCTGCACGGCGCGCAGTCCCATATCCCGTAATACGCGCCCGGCGATCCCTTCACCTTCCAGCATCAGACCAAGCAGGATGTGCTCAGGACCAATGGTCGCGTGGCGCATGCGCGTGGCTTCTATTTGCGCAAAGCGCAAAACCTCTTGTGCTGCTGGCGTAAACTTTTCCAGTGGATCAACCATGATGCTATCCTCTATGTCCCACGTGTGTCAGTATTGTGCCCCCGGCGTTTATCGCGTTGCATAGCGACCGCCTAAACTCTCTTTTCTTCTGTCCCAACTCCATTATAGCACAAAAGCGGGCGGAAAATCCAGTCGCCAGACCAGTTTTTCATGCTAAAAAAGCACGGGGCTTTTACCCCGTGCTCTCTTGCCGAATCAGCAACGCCTGTTTAGCGGACAGCCTGCATAATCAAGGCCGTGAACTCTTCCCATTCTTCGGGAAACAGGTGCAGCGTGACGTTCGACAGCTCAATGTGATACAGCTCTTCGTCGGTCTCCGGTTCGTTGGAGACCCAGACGACGTAATTCTCGGTCTCGCCGAGAGTCTGGACTTTAGGCTCGTTGTTCATAGTTTACCTCGCTTTGCGTTTGTGATTTGAATGGTTAAACCCGTAAAACGTGATGCGTAAAACGTAAAAGGAGGTCCGATTACGTTTTACGTTTCACGTTTTAATAGACTTTACCGCCGGCGGTCTCCACGAGAATTGGAGCGGTCATCCCGCCGCCCACCCTCGCGGCGTCCGCCGGAATTGGAGCGCGGCGCGTCCTGCGCCCTGGCTTCTTCCAGCGTCCAACCTTCCAGCACGGCCCGGCGCGATAGCCGGATTTTGCCTTCAGGGCCGACGTCGGTGATCATGACAAGGACTTCGTCGCCCACATTGACGACGTCCGTCACCTGGTTGACGCGGGTATCGGAGAGTTGGGAGATGTGCACCATCCCGTCAACGCCCGGCAAAATTTCCACGAAAGCGCCGAAGTCGGCGACGCGCACGACTTTGCCCGTGTAAACTTTGCCCACCTCGGGCGTCTCCATCATCGCGTTGATGTGCCGCAGCGCCTTCTGCGCGCCGTCGCCGCCGGTCGAAGCGATGAAGACCGTGCCGTCTTCTTCTATGTCAATCTTCACCGCGTAATCGGCCTGCAGCGCGCGGATGTTTTTGCCGCCAGGTCCAATGAGTGCGCCGATCTTTTCAGGGTCAATGGTCGTGGTGAGCATCTTGGGCGCGTAGGGCGATAGCTCCTTGCGCGGGGCGGGGATCGTCGCTTCGATCACGTCAATGATTTGCTCGCGGGCTTGTTTGGCCTGCGCCAGCGCCTCGGTGAGGATCTCGCGGGTGACGCCCTTGATCTTGATGTCCATCTGCAACGCCGTGATGCCCTCGCGGGTTCCCGTCACCTTGAAGTCCATATCGCCCAGGTGATCTTCCATCCCCTGGATGTCGGTAAGGACACGATAACGCTCGCCGTCGCTCACCAGGCCCATCGCAATGCCGCCGACAGGGGCTTTGATGGGCACACCGGCATCCATCAGCGCCAGCGTACTGCCGCACGTCGAGGCCATCGAGGTGCTGCCGTTGGAGGCCATCACTTCGCTGACGACGCGGATGGTGTAGGGGAACACGTCTTTGGGCGGGATGACGGGCACGAGCGCGCGCTCGGCCAATGCGCCGTGGCCGATCTCGCGGCGACGCGGCCCGCGCAGTGGATAGGCCTCGCCGGTGGAGAAGGGCGGGAAGTTGTAGTGATGGATGTAGCGCTTGGTTTCCTCGGGGAACAGATCGTCAATCTCCTGTTCCTCGTTGGGCATTCCCAGGGTCGCCAGGCTGAGCACCTGCGTCTCACCGCGGGTGAAGAGGCCGCTGCCGTGGGGCCGGGGCACCAGATGCACTTCGGCGTCCAGGGGCCGGATGGTGCGCTGGTCGCGGCCATCGGGGCGGATATTCTCGTCCAGGATGCGGCGGCGCACGACGTCTTTGAGCGCGTCCTCGAACGCTTCGGCGATCTGCGCGGTCGTCCAACCTTCCGTCTCGGCTTCGGCAGCCAACTGCGCTTTGACGGCGTCGCGCATCGCGTCCACGGCCTCAATGCGCTCGCCTTTCAGCGGCGAAGTCGCCAGCAGGGTGCGGATGGGTTCGTTCGCCAGCGCGGCGACGCGCGCTTTGAGGGCTTCTGGCAGCTTGAAAGAGGTGTAGTCGCTCTTGGGCTTGCCCACGGTGGCGCGCATCTCGTTTTGCAATTGGATGACGCCCTGGAAGGACTGATGGGCGAGTTGCAGCGCCTCCACCATCATCTCTTCATCAATTTCGTTCGCTCCGGCTTCGACCATAATGATGGCGTCGGCGCTGCCGGCGACGCGCAGGTCCAGATCGCTGTTCTCCATCTGCGAGATGGTGGGATTGACGACCAACGCGCCGTCAATGCAGCCGATGCGCACCGCGCCGACCGGCCCGTCGAAGGGGATGTCGGAGATCATCAAGGCGGCAGAGGCAGCGATGACGCTCAGAATATCCGCGTGGTTTTCCTCTCCCTGAGACAGCGACGTGACGATGATCTGCACATCGTTGCGCATATCCTTGGGGAAGAGCGGGCGCAGCGGGCGGTCAATCAGTCGGCTGGTCAGTGTTGCCTGTTCTGAGGGTTTGCCTTCGCGGCGGAAGAATGAGCCGGGGATGCGTCCGGCGGCGTAGAGCCGCTCTTCAAAATCCACGGTCAGCGGGAAAAAATCCGTACCCTCACGCGGCGTGTGGGCCATCGTGGCGGTTGCCAGCAACACCGTATCGCCGCTCTGGGCGATCACCGCACCGCCCGCGAGGCGCGCGATCTTGCCGGTCTTGAGGATGATGCTATGCTCACCCAACATCGTCGTAAATACTTGTTCTTCTAACACTGTTTCCTCCTGTTCCGGTTGCTCCGGGTATGCCGGTTGCAGTGTCGAAGGTCAGAAACTGGGGGCTGTTGTACACCGCTATGCGGCGTTGCACCCCAAACCCCAATTCCCACCTTCGCTACACGTTAACACGGTCACGCGAGTTGGCCGGATTGATATGATATTTTCCTGATTAAACCTTGCGCAGCAGCGAAACGCGCCCCGTAAGGACAACACACCTTTGTTATACAGACAAACGAGTAGATGGGTTATTCACATCTACTCGTTTGACATGGTTGAGCGGTGAACCGATACTTTATTTGCGCAACCCGAGCCGTTGAATGAGAGTGCGGTAGCGCTCAAGGTCTGTCTTCTGAAGATAGGCCAGTTGGCGACGCCGCTGTCCTACCATCTTCAATAATCCGCGGCGCGAGCTTTGATCGTGCTTGTGCGCTTGCAAATGTTCGGTCAGGTCGTTGATGCGGTGCGTCAAAAGCGCAATCTGCACCTCAGGCGAGCCGGTATCACCTTCTGTCAGGGCGTACTCCTTGATAATTTCCTGCTTTTCTTCTCTGTCTAACACGCTTCTCTACTCCTTTTCGAGAACCAACCGATCGTTTTTCTAGTTTCGTTTCGGCCAGTGGTCAACTATGAGATGGAGTATACCATAGACAGTGTTTTTCGCAAGATGTGTTTTCGACTTTTGCGGCTGCTGGTATAATCAGGATATGCTGTCGTCCAAGAAAAGAACATCCTATCCGGCCTGGCAGAGCGTCGTCATTCTGGTCTACGCGACGATTGCGCTGGTGTTGGACTATTATCACCGCTTCCCGCCGGCGCAATCAGGGGTGTTGTATTTGCTCGCGCCGCTCGTGATGTTGATCGTCTTTAGGCGGCCCCTTAAGGACTATGGCGTGCGGGCGGGTCAATGGCGTAAGGGCCTGTTACTCACCCTCGGCGGATGGATTTTGATGACGCCAGTGTTGTGGTTCACGGCGCGGGGACCGGATTTCACGGCGTATTATGCGCACCTCTGGGCAAGCGGCGGCTTCTGGGGAACGCTGGGGTGGGTGATCTCGGATTTGATCAGTTGGGAGTTCTTCTTCCGAGGCTTCCTGATTTTCAGTCTGGCGGATATTATCGGCCCGTGGGCCATTTTGTTCCAGGCCATAATGTTCACCTTTGGGCATCTCAGCAAGCCGGAATTGGAGACGTTGAGCTGTATTGTGGGTGGTTCGGCCTTTGGGTGGGTGGCGTGGGAAACGGACTCGTTCTTCTATCCCTTTCTCATTCATGTTTTCGTCTCCTTCTTCACCATCTGGCTCACCACCCTCTAATTTCTTGTTTCTGGGAGTTCCATCATGTCCGATACTATGATTACCCTCAAACTCGATGCGATGGCCCACGGCGGCGAAGCCATCGGCCACCACGAAGGCCGCGCCGTCTTCGTGCCATACGCCATTCCCGGCGAGCGTGTGCGGGTTGAACTGGTCGAGGATCGCGGGCGGTATGCGCGCGGGCGTCTGCTGGACGTTCTCGAACCTTCGCCCTCCCGCGTCGCGCCGCCGTGCCCGTACTTTGGCCCGGAGGCGTGCGGCGGTTGTCAGTGGCAGCATATTGATTACGCGGTGCAGGCGCGCCTCAAGGGATTGGTGGTGCTGGATCAGTTCCGCCGCGTCGGCAAATTCGAGGCGCCGCCGATTCTCGAACCGCTGCCCGATGCGACGGGCTGGGAGTACCGCAATCACGCGCTTTTCCGCACCAACGCCGAGGGTCGCCTGGGGTTCCTCTCCGCCCGCAGCCATGACGTATATCCCGTGGATGATTGCCTGATCCTGCATCCTATGCTGAACGATCTTTTGCACTCGCTGGACATGGCTTATCCTGAGTTGGAATGGATGGAACTGCGCGCTGGCACGGCGACCGGCGACTTGATGGTGGTTCTGCAGGCGCTTGAAGAAGAATCTCCCTCACTAGAGGTGGATTTCCCGCTTTCCATCGTGCAGATCCGCCACGACGACGCCATCGCGCCGCTCATCGGCCTGGATTACATCCTCGAAGCTGTCCACGAGCGCGAGTTCCGCATTTCGGCGACGAGTTTCTACCAGGTGAACACGGTGCAGGCTGCGCAGTTGGTGGAGGTGGTGATGGAGGCGCTGGAGCCGCGCGGCTACCAGAAAGTGCTGGATGCGTATTGCGGCGTGGGGCTGTTCACCGCCTTTTTGAGCGAGGAAGCCGGCCACGTGACCGGCATCGAGGTACATCCGGCGGCGGTGGCCGATGCGCGGCACAACCTGGCCGGGGCGGACAACGTCACCATCCTTGAAGGCACAGTGGAGGTGCTGTTGCCGACCGTAGAGCACAAGCTCGACGCGGTGGTGGTTGATCCGCCGCGTACCGGCCTGGAACTGCCGGCGCTAGATGCATTGGCGGCGCACGGCCCGGCGCGCATCGTCTACGTCTCGTGCGATCCCGCCACCCTGGCCCGCGACGCCCGCCGTCTGGTGAAACATGGCTATACCCTGGAATGGGTCCAGCCGGTGGATCTGTTCCCGCAAAC
This sequence comes from Anaerolineae bacterium, assembly GCA_035420085.1. GTDB lineage: Bacteria > Chloroflexota > Anaerolineae > B4-G1 > SLSP01 > DSWT01. The sequence continues at coordinate 33,775 of DAOLUH010000014.1, read as the reverse complement.
GTACCACATCGAGAACGTCGCGCTGCTGACGCGATAACTTATGTTGATGGAGGCAATGATGAAAAACACCATCCCATTGTATCAAGTTGATGCCTTTACCCGCATCCCGTTCCGGGGCAATCCGGCGGCGGTCTGTTTGCTGTCGCACCCCCTCGACGATGCGGTGATGCAAGCCATCGCCGCCGAGATGAACCTCTCCGAAACGGCGTTCGTGATGCCCGTCGGCGACGCGCATTGGCCCACGGCGACGACCTTTTCCCTGCGCTGGTTTACGCCCAAAGTGGAAGTGCGGCTCTGCGGGCACGCAACGCTGGGGACGGCGGCCACCCTGTTCGGCGCGGTGGGCGTGAAAGCAAGCGTCGTCACATTCCAGACATTGAGCGGCGATCTGGTCGCCCGCCATATCAAGGGCGGGCATGGGGATGTCCAGACCATCCTGCTCGACTTCCCGGTGGATACGCCGGTTCCGTGTGAAGTACCTCCTGGTGTGCTCCATGCGATCGGCGCTGAGCGGGCGGAAGCGGCTGCTTACGGCGCAAATACTCACGACCTGCTCCTCCATCTTCCGACGGCGCAACAGGTGCGGGGGTTGCAGCCGGACTTCGCGGCGCTGATGGCGTGTGAGGGTATGGCGCCGTATCGCGGCTTGCTTGTGACGGCGGCAGGTGAGCCGCCCTACGACTTTGTCTCGCGTTTCTTCGCGCCGTGGGTGGGGATCAACGAAGACCCTGTCACCGGCTCGGCGCACACGCTGCTCACGCCGTATTGGTCCGCGCGCCTGGGCAAGACGGAGATGCACGCCTACCAGGCCTCCGCACGCGGCGGCGAGATCGGCGTGCGGCTGGCGGGAAATGAGCGCGTGGAACTGACGGGAAGTGCGGTGGTGGTGTTCAAAGGGGAGTTGTATGTGTAAATTGGTGGCGTAAACTCAAGGGCATTGCTATGGTACGTCTCTCGAATGGGCGCATCCATCGTGCTGAACTGCACTGGTATGAAGCGCATGGGATTGGCAAGAGAGAAATCAAGCGTAAACGTTATTTGGATTAGGGTAGAAAGACCAGAGGCTGATAACTATGTTTGCGATTTGCATTGACAATAAAGGATATCTTGCATCCTTGGAGCGGCACAAACTCTATCGTGTTGTGGCTGATGAGGATGCCGCTGCCGATGGAGACGTGCGGATTATTGATGAAAGCGGCGAGGATTATCTCTATCCCGCTCACTATTTTGTGCTGCTTGATTTGCCACAGAGTATAGATAAAGTCATCAGAGTTTCTTTCTCCAATACGCTTCACCCTCAATTACAAACGGCTTAGCTCTACATCGGGTCGGCGCACACACTGTTCACGCAGTTAGGCAAGGCAAAGATTATGCAGGTTTTCGCAGATGATGAAGGAAAAATCTGCGTCCAATGCCTTTCAAGGCTAAACAACCTCAACCACCGATCCCCCCTCACCCTTCGTCACCTGAATCTGCGTCGGGAACGCCTCCCGCAGTTCGTCAATGTGCGTGATGACGAGGATCAGGTCGAATTCGTGCTGCACGGTTTTGACGGCTTCGACGAGCCGTTGCCGGCCCTCCGCGTCGAGAGAACCAAAGCCTTCGTCCACGAAGAGGGAGCGCAGGCGCACTCCCGCGCGTTGTGCCAGCATCCGCGAGAGCGCCACGCGGATGGCGAAGTTGACGCGGAATTGCTCCCCGCCACTATAGTTTTCATAAGGGCGCGCGCCTTTCTCGTCGCTGATGATGATGTCCAGCGTCTCGCGCAGATTCCCCGTTTTGGTTTCGCGCTGCGTCTCGAGGCGGACGTGCATCCGCCCACCGGTGAGGCTTTGGAGAATGTGGTTGGCCTCGCGTTCCAGCTCCGGCAGTGTGTGCTCGATGATCATCGCCGGGATGCCATTGACGCCGAAAGCGTCGCGCAGTTCGGCGAGCATTCCCACCCGTTGCGCCAGTTCCTCACGTTGGGCGCGCATATCCGTCAGACGGCGTTCCAGCGTTTGCAGCGCGGTGAGATTCTGCCGCGCCGCGCCCACCCGCTGCCGGGCCAGCGACTCTTGCTGGCGCGCCTGGTTGAGCTGGTATTCCAGGCGCGGCGCTTCTGCCAGGGCGGGACGCAACGCATCGAGCGCCGTTTCTTGTGCAGCGCGCTCGTCGTTGAGTTTGGCGATGCGCCCTTGCTGTACTTCGATCTCCAGCGCGAGGCGCTTGAGCGTTTCGGCTTCCTTTTCCAAGCTGACGCGCGCCTTTTCCAGCTCGCGGTAGTCTGCTTCGGCGCTGCTGAGCGCCTGGATGCGGTTTTTGACGTCCTGGTGCGCGGCAGCGTCGTAGCCGAGTTCGCCCAACGCCGCGAGGACGTCGGCGAGAGCGGCGCGCGCTTCAGCGGCGTAGTCTTCCTGGTCGAGACGCGCCTGATGTGCGTTCAATCGCTCAATGGCTTGCGCGCGTTTATCTCGTTCGGCGTCGGCGTAGGCTTCGGCGGCGATGTGCTGCATCACAATCTCGGCCTGCGCCTGTAGCTCGGCGATGCGCTCGCGCGCAGTATCGCTCTGTTCGATCTGTTGTTGCAGCCGGGCGACAGTCTGTTCTTGCCGGGGACGCGCGTGGAGCAATTTGTCGTATTCCTGGACGCGCTGTTGCAGCGTGGTCTTTTCCCCCTGCAGGGCTTGAATACGGGTCGCATTGGCCCGGTGTTCGTCGCCCATCGTTTCGCCTTCGGCCTGGATTTCTGTGAGCAGACGTTCCTGGTGTTCAGGGGTGAGGGGCTGGCGGCACAAAGGACACGCGGCTTCAGCCTCCGCCAACGCTTCGATGCGACTTTTGGCTTCGTTCATCAGGTCGCGGAGCTGGCGGTTGCGCTCGACGAGTCGCGTGCGTTCGACTTCGCCAGCTTGCAAGGCTGCGCGGACGGCTTCTTGTTCCTGGGTGATGTGTTCCAGATGCGCCAGTTCCGCGCGGGCAGCTTCGAGGTCGGCCAGCAGCGCCGGATCAACAGTGCGTTCGCGCAGGAGGGTGATCTGCCCTTGCAAATCGCTGAGTGCGCGCTCCATCCGGGCGCGGTTCTCGGCGATGGCGTGGTCGAGGCGGGCGATTTCCTGGTCTGCCGCGCGCAGTTGCTTGTTGAGCTTCTCCCGTTCTGCCGCGATGACGCCTTCCCATTGCGCCTTTTCGCTCTGCAGCCGCGCCGCCTGGCCGAGTTTCTCGCCCCAGGCGCGTTCCTCGCCAACGGCGATCTGGTAAGCCCGGTAGTTCGTCTCAATGACGTCGGCTTGATCCAACATCGCGGCGTAGTAGGCGTGTTGGCCCTGGTGCATCTCCTCTTCGCTGCGCTGTTGCGCCAGCCGCGTTTTCTCTTGCTGGAGGCGTTCGTCCAGGTCGGCGATGTGACGCCGCAGCGCGAGCGCCTGTTCCTGGATGCGGGTGATTTTATCCACCTGCGTCTGGATTTCGGCGAGGCGCGCTTCGGCATCCCGCGCCTGCCGCTCCGCTTCGGCGAGTTGCGCCTCATATTCCGGGCGGCGGGCCAACTCCTGCGTCGTCTCGTCCAGGCGACGATCCACCTCTTGCAGACGACCTTGCGCGCTGGAAAGCCGTTTCTTGGCGCGCTCCTGGTACTCGACCCACCGCTCCAGCCCCAGGATGGCGCTGAGCACGCGCTTGCGGTCGCTGGAGGTCTGGATGGTGAACTCATCGGCGTGACCCTGGCGCAGGTAGGCGGAGTTGATGAAGGTGTCGTAATCCAGCCCCAGTTGCTCGACGATGCGGTTTTGCGTCTCGCGGATGCTGTCGGCGGTGAGGATGCGCCAGCCGTTGTCGCCCTGCACCTGGAAATCCAGGACCGAGCCGGTGGAGCGGCGTCCCTGGCGCTCGCGGCGGCGCAGGATACGGCAGCGGCGCTCGTCCCCGCCCTGGTACGGCATCCGAAAGACGTATTCGACTTCGATGGTGTCCTCGCCGTGGTAGACGAGGTCCTCGTCGCGTCCATACGGCGCGCGCGAGCGGCCCCACACGGCCCAGGTGATGGCATCCAGCAGCGCCGATTTCCCTGCGCCGTTTTCGCCGACCAGGCTGGCGAGGTGCACCCCGCGAAAGTCCAGATCGGTCTCGCGGTGGGAGAGGAAATTACGTAAATGTAGTTCTTCAGGGATCATAGCGAATCACCAAATCAGCGAATGAGCGAATCAGTGAATCAGCGAATCAGTGAAGGGTTGCGTATGGTTCAATCTGCCCCTGTCTACTGTCTACCGTCTACTGTCTACCTTTAAACCCCTGGGCGACGATGAAGGATTCCCAGCTTTCGTTGCGGGTGGCGGCGGGGGTGTGGACTTTGACCGGATGGAAGGCTATTTTGACGGCGCGGATCAAGCCGGGCAGGTCTTCGCCCTCGAAGACTTTGATGACCAGGTTGCCGCCAGGAATGAGCAGTTGTTTGGCGACGGCGAGCGCCGTGTACCCCAACTCGATGGAGAGCACGTGATCGCGCAGTTTGATGCCGGTGGTGGAGGGCGCGGCGTCGCTGAGGACGACGTTGGCGCGCCCGCCGGCCAGTTCAATCACCTGCGCCTGGATTGCCGGATCGGTCATATCGCCCTGCAAGGTGATGACGCCAGGGAGCGGTTCGATCTCCTGCAGGTCGAGGGCAATCACGCGCCCCCGGTCGCCTACCAACTTCACTGTCACCTGGCACCACGAGCCTGGCGCGGCGCCCAAATCCACCACCACGTCGCTGCGCCGGATGACGTGGAACTTCTCCTGGATTTGCAGGAGCTTGTACGCCGAGCGGGCGCGATAGCCTTCTTGCTTCGCCTTCTGGAAGTACAGTTCCTTGCTTTGCTGCTTGCGCCAGTGCGACAAATCGCCTCCCGGAAAGTGAGTTGTTGGAACGTTGAAACGGGTCTAATCCGCTACTGCTGTCTGTGTTTTGGCGCGTTTCGGCGTGCGAAAATCGCCAAAGTGCAAGGCCAGCGTCTCCGGCAGCCGTCCCACAATGCGCGTGCCGGTCTCACGGTATTCTTCCTTATCAATGAGACCACGTTCGTGGAATAGGCCGACCAGGTCGCCGCGGTCGAAGGGGATGAGCACATCGAGGCGCTGCATCTCGGCTTCCAGGACTTCTTCGATGTGTTGGAGCAGACTGTCCAAGCCCTGTTTGGTCAACGCGGAAATGGCGACGCTGTCGGGTAAATCGCACAACGCAGCGCAGGCAGCATCCGGGTCGGCGAGCCGATCAATTTTGTTGAGCACGTTGATCATCGGCACGTCCGCCGCTTTGATCTCCTGGAGCGTCGCGTAGACGGCGCGCGCCTGATCCAGCGCGTTCGGGTGGCTGGCGTCAATGATGTGCAGCAGCAGATCGGCTTCGATGACCTCTTCCAGTGTGGCGCGGAAGGCCGCGATCAAATCGGTGGGGAGCTTCTGGATGAACCCGACGGTATCCGTCAACAGCACCACCGCGCCGCCCGGCAAGGTAACGCGCCGCGTCGTGGGGTCGAGCGTGGCGAAGAGTTGATCGGCGATGTAAACATCCGCGCCGCTGAGGGTATTGAGCAGCGTGGATTTGCCCGCGTTGGTGTAGCCGACCAGCGCGACGGTGGGCAATCCACTGCGGCGGCGCTGGCTGCGATGTCGGGCGCGTTGCGCGCGCACATTCTCCAACTCACGCTTGATCTGAGTGATGCGGTGACGGATGATGTTGCGATCCATCTCCAGCTTGGTCTCGCCGGGGCCGCGCACGCCGACGCCGCCGGTGCTGCCGCCGGCGCGCCCGCCGGCCTGGCGGGTGAGCGCCTGCTGTGTCCATGTTTGCGTCAGCCGGGGCAGGCGATATTCGTACTGCGCCAGTTCGACCTGCAGCGCGCCTTCGCGTGTGTGCGCGTGCTGCGCAAAGATGTCGAGGATCAGCCCGGTGCGATCCATCACCTTCACGTCTTTGCCGAAAATTTTCTCTAACTCTCGCTGATGGCCGGGCGTCAATTCGTCATCGAAAACGACGACATCAACGCCCAGGTGTTGGGCATCCGCTGCAATCTCGGCAGCTTTGCCTTTGCCGATGAATGTGGAAGCGTTGGGGCGCTCCAATTTCTGCGTGGTCTGGCCCACAACTTCCAATCCGGCTGTGTCGGCCAGACGCTCCAACTCACTCAACGACTCTTCAGCAGGCCAGGCAGCCGGTTTGTATTTCCCATCGGGGATGGTCTTCCATTCCACGCCCACCAAATAAGCTTTTTCGGGCGGAGCGATAGTCTCTTTAATTGATTCACGTTCAGTCATCGTGTTCCTTTCCCTACCCCCTACTCCTCTACTCTCCCCCTCCCTACTTCCTTTCGGCATGATAGCCGGAAATCAGAGATGGGCAAGGTGCATGAAAGCGGAAAGTTAGAAAATTCTGCGACCTATGCTAAAATGAGTTTACCGCACACTATGGAAACGATTGTTGATGCTAACGTTTGGAACACAGCTTTGCTCACGCTGCCCAATGCCCACATCTTGCAATCGTGGGTGTGGGGGGAGCTGAAGGAGAGCCGTGGGTGGCGCCCGTTGCGTTTCTTGTGGCGCGTGGGCGAGCGTATCACGGCGGCGGCGCAGCTTCTCATCTTGCAACATGGCGGCTTGCGCCTGGGCTACGTCCCCAAAGGCCCGCTGGGGGATTGGACGGACGCGCGGGTGGTGGACGAAGTCCTTGCGCAATTGGCGATGTACGCGCGCGAGCACGGGCTTTTGTTGCTGAAAATTGATCCTGATGTGCGCGCGGACACCGAGCAGGGACGCGCGGTCGAAGCGCGCCTGGCGCAACGCGGATGGCGCGCTTCTTTTGAACAGGTGCAGTTCCGCAACACTATGACGCTGGATTTGCGTCCTGAGCTAGATCAGCTTATGGCGCAGATGAAGCCCAAATGGCGCTACAACATTCAATTGGCCGTGCGGAAAGGCGTGACGATCCGCGACGCCACGTTTGACGATCTGCCGTTGCTGTACGCCATGTACGCCGAGACGGCGGCGCGCGATAGTTTCGTGATCCGCGCAGAACCGTACTATCTGGATATGTGGCAGCGTTTTCTGCGTGCTGGCTTATCCTGGCCGTTCATCGCCGAAGTGCGCGGCGAACCTGTGGCAATGGCGATTGCTTTCCATTTTGGCAGGTGTGTGTGGTACATGTACGGCGCTTCTTGCTCTGCGCAGCGCACGTTCATGGCGAGCCATCTGTTGCAATGGCACATCATCCGGCGAGCCAAAGAGGCACAGTGCACACTCTATGATCTTTGGGGCGCGCCGGATATACTGGACATGGCCGATCCACGTTGGGGCCTTTATCGCTTTAAGGCAGGGTTCGGCGCGACGTTTGTCCCGCACATCGGGGCCTACGATTATGCGCCGAATGTTTGGCTTTATCGCCTGTACACTTTCCTGCGTCCACGCGCGGTGGCGTTGGCCCATCGGCATTACTGGGCGCGGGTGCGCCATTAAGGAGGCAGCGTGCGAATTCTGGTGACGGGTGGGGCAGGTTTTTTGGGAAGCGCGCTTTCCAATGCTTTGGCGCGCCAGGGACATGAAGTCCTCGTATTGGATGATCTCAGCGCAGGAGATCAAACGCGCCTGGATGCGCGGGTGTTCTTTCATCGCGGGGAAATCACGAACCGGCCAAAGCTGTGGACGCTTTTGCAGGGTGTACAGTGCGTGTACCATCTGGCGGCGCGCGCGTTGGTGGCGGAGTCCATCCTCTATCCCCGCGAATACAATGACGTGAACGTGGGCGGCACCGTCGCCTTGCTGGAGGCGATGCGCGACGTTGGCGTCCCGCGCCTGGTCTTCGCTTCCTCCGGCGCGATCTACGGGGCGCAGACGACGCAGCCCGTGTCCGAGACGATGACGCCGCAACCCCAATCGCCTTACGCGGTGAGCAAACTCGCGGCGGAATACTACGTTCATACCATTGGGGCGCTTTGGGGCACGACGACCGTGGCGCTACGGATTTTCAATGCGTACGGCCCGGGGCAACCGTTGCTCCCTTCGCACTCTCCGGTCGTGTCGCGGTTTATGTACCAGGCATTGGGCGGCGGCTCATTGGTGATTTTTGGGAGCGGCGAACAGACGCGCGACTTCGTGTATGTGGATGACGTGGTGCGCGCCTTGATCGCCGCTTTGACTGCCCCAGGCATTGACCGTCGCACGATCAACATTGGCAGCGGCGAAGAAACCTCCATCCTGGCGCTGGCGCAGCACGTGATTGCGTTGACCGGCTCCTCAAGCAACATCATCAACAGCCCGGTAGAAAGCGGTGGGGTCACGCGGATGCGCTCTGACGTCAGCCTGGCGCGCCAACTCCTGGGTTACGCGCCGCAGGTGACCTTGAAAGAGGGACTGCGGCGCACATTGGCGGAAGACCCGCGTTTCCGTAAACGCTAGCAGATATCCAGACCTGTCAGGTCTGATTAAAAGGAGGCTGTATGTTAATTATTCACGCTCGCATTGCGACACTTGGCGACGATCCCCAACTATTCGACGACGGCGCGTTGCTCATCCGCGACGGTAAAATTGCGGCGTTGGGCGCGACGACGGCTCTGACAGCGCAATATCCCGCTGAGGAACGCCTGGACGCTGGCGGACAGCTCGCCTTGCCCGCGTTGCTGTGCGGGCACACGCACTTCTACGGCGCGTTTGCGCGCGGCTGGGCCTACCCGGGACCGCCGGCCACGCGCTTTAGCGAAATCCTTGAGCGGCTGTGGTGGCGGCTCGATAAGGGCCTGACGCTGGAAGACGTGCGCTACTCTGCGTTGGTGTGCCTGGCGGATGCCATCCGCCACGGCGCAACGACGCTGGTTGACCATCACGCCAGCCCCAACGCCATTGACGGCTCCCTCGATGTGCTGGCTGAAGCCGTCGCGCAGTCCGGCATCCGCGTGTCGCTATGCTACGAAGTGACCGACCGTGACGGCCCCGCGCGCGCGGCGGCGGGCATCGCGGAGAACATCCGCTTCTTGCGGCGGATGCGCGCGCAGCCCCATCCGCAGTTGGCGGCGACGTTTGGGCTGCACGCCTCGTTGACCTTGAGTGACGCCACGTTGGCGGATGCTGTTGCTGCGGCGGATGGCTTTGAAACGGGGTTCCACATTCACGCGGCGGAAGGCATCGAGGACGTGGATGACAGCCTGGCGAAATCGGGGCAGCGCGTCATCCACCGGCTGCACGCTGCCGGCATCCTCGGCCCGCGCTCCATCGTGGCGCACGCCGTCCACGTGGATGAGCGCGAGATGGATGTGCTGGCGGAAAGCGGAACGTGGGTGACGCACCAGCCGCGCTCGAACATGAACAACGCCGTCGGTTTTGCCCAGGTGGAGGCGATGCTCGCGCGCGGCGTGCGGGTTGCCCTGGGCAACGATGGCTTCAGCAACAACATGATCGCTGAGATGAAGATGGCCTATCTGGGCCACAAACTGGCGCAGCGTGACCCGCGCGCGATGCCCGGCGATCTCGTCTTCCGCCTGGCTTACGACGCCAATGCGCAGCTCGCGCGTCTCTTCTGGCCCGGCCAGCAGTTGGGCGTGTTGACGCCCGGCGCGCTGGCGGACCTCATCCTCGTTGATTACAAGCCGACGACCCCACTGACCGCCGGCAATCTCCCCTGGCACATCCTCTTCGGCTACGAGGCTTCGGCGATTACTACGACGATCAGCGCCGGGCGGCTCTTGATGCGCGACCGCCGCCTGCTTACCCTGGACGAAGATGCCATCACCGCACGTTCCCGTGAACTAGCGGCTGCGCTATGGGAGCGGGTGAATAAAGCGTAAAACGTAAAGCGTAAAACGTGAAGTGTGAACGGTGAAAAATTACGTTTTACGTTTTACGTTTTACGTTTTATAAGGGTAAATCCATCATCTTGCCGTTTCAGCGCGCTATGTTAGAATAAAACATGATGCGGATTGACATCCTTACACTATTTCCAACCATGTTCTTCAGTGCGTTGCAAGAGAGCATTCTCAAGCGCGCCCAACAACGCGGTCTGCTTACGCTCGTCATCCACCACATCCGCGATTATGCCCTGGATCGCCATCAAATGACCGACGACATCCCTTACGGCGGCGGCGAGGGCATGATTCTCAAGCCGGAGCCAATTTTTCGGGCCGTTCGATCAGTATTAGGAGACGCCGCAGCGCCTGTCATTTTGTTGACGCCGCAGGGACGACCACTGAATCATACGGTTGTCGAAGAATTGGCGCAGCATCCACGACTGCTGTTGATCTGTGGGCATTACGAAGGCATTGATGAGCGCGTGCGCCAGCACATTGTCACGGATGAGATTTCCATCGGAGATTACGTGCTCACCGGCGGCGAGCTGGCGGCAATGGTGCTGGTGGATGCCGTCGCGCGGTTTGTTCCCGGCGTGTTGGGCGCAGCAGAGGGAGCGCGCAACGATTCTTTTGCCGACGGATTGTTGGAAGGCCCGCAGTACACGCGCCCCCCTGTGCTGGAAGGGAGGGCAGTCCCAGACGTTTTGCTCTCAGGGAACCATGCGCTGATTGCCCGTTGGAAGCGCGCCAGGGCATTGCAACGTACACTGGAACGGCGCCCTGATCTTTTAGCGGCAGCCGCGTTGACGGATGCGGATGTAGACATGTTGCAGCAATTTGGCCGTACTTTGGGTGAACCGGATGTTATGGTGTGAAGTATATTTATATAGGGCGTGTGATAAAGGTTACGCGGGCGACTTGAGCCGCGACACCGAGTCGCGTCTGATCCGCCGGTTGCAAAGCGGTGACCTTTCGGCGCTAGGGGCATTGTTTGAGATGTTCAAAGACGTGGTGTTTCGTACCGCGTTGGCGATCATGCGCGATGAACGCGCTGCGGAAGACATCCTTCAGGAATGTTTTGTGCGCCTTCATCGCTACGCGGCTTCCGTGGATCCCGAGCGCCCGCTCAAACCCTGGCTTTATCGGGCGACGGTCAACCTGTCGTATGACTGGTTCTCGAAAAAAACTGTGCAGCAGCCTTTAGATGAAGTTTTGGAATGGCTGTCTGGATTTCAGAATGTGCTTTCCGCGCCGGATCACAAAGCCGAGGAGCGGGAACTTATCGGGATGGTTCGTGACGTGATTGCAGAACTCCCGCCGCTGCACCGGGCAACCGTCGTGCTATTTTACATGGAGAATCTAACCGTCGAAGAAGTCGCCGACGTGATGGATCTTCCGGCAGGCACGGTAAAGTCGCGGCTGCATCACGCGCGCAAGCGCTTACGCGACGCTCTAACACGGCGCCAGCGAGCTGTACCTGAGATGGCTTATGAGTTCACGTGAATTTGATAATCCTATAGATGATTTATTGCGGGAGGCTTTGCGTCCTTTCGCGGAAGCCAAACCGCCCAGTTGGGTGTGGCCGCGGGTGTTGCGGCAGGTAGGAGCGACGTCGTTTCCGTGGTGGTCCAGGTTGTTGTCCCGCTTGAGCGTGTTCGACGTTATCTATGCTCCACCGTTGTCCAATCAATCTTGTTGTGTTGAGCCTGATGGGAAGTTTCTCCCCCCTCCTTTTCCGGGGATGATGATTAAGCAGATTTTTAACTTACGTGTGACTTCTTGAATCGTCATGCAGCTTTTGTTACGCGCGGAACAGCTCTGCGCAACCCGTCGCGATGACGCAGGGCTGGACCTTACTTTAACAGCAGGAGAGCGCATCGGCATTTTGGGGGCCGCCGATAGCGGCAAAACGGCCCTGTTGCGGGTGTTGGCGCGCTTACAGGCCCCGGTGCGTGGACAGTTGTGGTGGCGCAATGTCAATGTCACTCGCCGGGCACGCTGGCTTTTAGGAAAAGAGCGCGCTTTCGCGGCCTTGTTGTCCACAAATCCTTATACGAGTTTCGAGCCGTGGGCGGCAGTGCGGCAGTTTTTTACGCCTTCGCGGCGCGCGTCGGCAGCGCTGGCGGAAAGTTTTCGGGAAGGTGGACTGCCGCCGGTTGCCGCCGATGGCGCGGTGCGGGCACTTTCTGGCGCAGAACGTGTGCGGCTCGCGTTGCTGTATGCGCTGCACAATGATCCTGGCGTTCTGCTGGTTGATGACGTGTTCCGGTGGATTGTTCCAGAACTGTGGCCACCTCTGGTGGATGAGTTTGATGCGCGGGCGGGCCAGACGCGCGCTCTGGTCGTCGCCAGCCGGCATTGGCAGGCGTTGCGGACGCTGGACTACATAATCATCCTGGAAAATGGTATGGTGGTTGAGCGGGGAGACCGCGCGGCGGTGTTTGCGCAGCCACAACACCCCTATACGCGCTGGTTGTTGGAGCAAGGGGGTGAGTGAGCGCGGATGACTGAAGTTCATCCTTGACTTTTGGATGTTTATCCTTAAAATGTAGGACAAGTTATCAGTTTTTGTGGTGGTTCGGGTGTCAACATGGCTATTTCTGTCAGTTCATGAAAGGAGGTGGTGTTCAAAGCCTTAGGTGAATGAAAAAGGTAGTGTGGTGTAACAGATCGTTAAAAATCAATCCCAAAAATCAATCCTTAGAAGGAGGAGACAGATGTTACGCAACAAATTGATGGCTATGTTTGGGGCGCTCGTTGTGTTGAGCATGTTGTTGGCCGCCTGCGGCCCGACTGCGGCCCCCGTCGAAGTTGTAAAGACCGTCGTGGTCGAGAAGACCGTCGAGGTCGAGAAAGAAGTTGTGGTCACGAAAGAGGTCGTGAAAGAAGTCGAGAAGACCCCCCCACCGACCCCCGTTCAACCCAAGACTCTCGTGGTCTGCCAGGGGCAGGAACCTGACACGCTGTACGCGAATGGCGGCAGCATGTTGGCGGCCTCCCACATCCAGGAAGCTGTCTACGATGGCCCCATTGACTCCCGCACCTATTCCTACCAGCCCATTATCCTGGAAAAACTGCCGAGCACCGAAGATGGCGACGCGCTCATCAATGCAGTGTCGGTCCAGGCTGGCGATATGGTGGTGGACGATGCCGGCGACCCGGTCGAATTGGCCGCGGGTATGAAAGTTCGCCCGCACGGTTGTCGTTCGGCGGAGTGCGCGGTGGAGTTTGATGGCACCCCCATCGAAATGGATCAGATGGTTGTGACCTTCAAGATGAAGCCCGGCCTCAAGTGGTCTGATGGCGAGCCTCTGACGGCGGATGATTCCGTGTACAACTTTGAGTTGATCGCTGACCCCGATACGCCCGTTAGCAAGTTCACGATTGATCGCACTGCCTCCTACGAGGCGACCGATGATGTGACCGCTGTGTGGACTGGTCTGCCCGGTTACATTGACAGCGTTTACTTCACCAACTTCTGGTCCCCCAAGCCCCGCCACCTGTGGCAGGAGCAGTTGGGCTACAGCGCCGCCGACCTGCTTGAAGCTGAGGAATCCTCCCGCGCGCCGATGGGTTGGGGTGCATTCGTCATCAAGGAATGGGTGCCCGGCGACCACATCACCGTCGAGAAGAACCCGCTCTACTTCCGCGCTTCCGAGGGCCTGCCCTATGTGGATACCGTGATTTACCGCTTTGTCGCCGACTCGAATGCCGCCGTGGCGCAGATGATCTCCGGCGAGTGCGATATCGTCACCCAGGACGCTTCTTTGGAAGATCAGTCTGAACTGTTGCTCAAGCTGGAAGAAGAAGGCGTGATCAAGCCCATCTTCATCACCGGTACGGTGTGGGAACACGTGGACTTCGGCATCAACCCGGTGCCTGAATACGACCGCCCGGACTTCTTCGAAGATTTGCGGATGCGCCAGGCGTTTGCTTACTGCCTCGACCGCCAGGCCGTGGTAGACACTGTGCTCTATGGCCGCTCCGTCGTCATCAGCACCTACATTCCTCCGGAACACCCGCTGTACGCCGAAGGTTTGACCGAGTACCCCTACGATCCAGACAAGGGTAAGGCGCTGCTTGAGGAAATGGGCTGGAAGGATGCCAACGGCGACGGCATACGCGAAGCCTCTGGCGTCGAAGGTATCCCCGATGGCACGCTCCTGGAGTTCAAGTGGGGCAGCACCACCGCCGCGATGCGTGTCCAGTACATGCAGATCTTCCAGAAGCACCTGGCCGACTGCGGCTTCAAGGTCAACCTGGAGAATATGGCTTCTGGCCAGTGGTTCGCCGATGGCCCCGATGGGCCGCTGTTTGGCCGCCGCTTCGACGTGGGTTCCTTCGCCTGGCTGACTGGTGTAGAGCCGTCCTGCAGCCTTTACCTGAGCAGCGAAATCCCCTCCGAGGAGAACGGTTGGGCTGGGCAGAACGATCCCGGTTTCCAGAACGCGGATTTCGATGCGGCCTGCAAGCGCGCGATCACCGCGCTCCCCGGCACCAAAGACTACATTGAGGGGCACAAGGACGCGCAGCGCATCTTCTCCGAGCAGCTGCCCGTGGTTCCGCTCTTCCTGCGCTTGAAGCTCGCGGCGACTCGCCCCGAGGTCAAGGGCTTCATCATGGACCCAACGCAGAATTCCGAGATGTGGAACGTCGAGGCGTTCGACCTTGCGGATTAGGCGATGAGCCTGTTATATGGTGGCAGCGCCCCGGCGCTGCCACCATTTTTTAAGATTTGTGAGATGCGAAGTATAAAACGTAAAACGTAAAGTGTAAAACGCGAATGTTTTTTACGTTTTACGTGTTACGTTTTAATTTCAAGGAAGGAGTTCGCGCATGAGTGGTTATCTGTTACGCCGCTTTCTGCAAATGATCCTGGTTGTGCTGTTGGCGACGATGGCGATCTATACGATTTTGAACCTGGCGCCAGGTGGTCCAATGTCCGGGTTGAACCAGATTGGCGATCGGCGCGCGCGGTTTAGCGAGGCAGATCGCAAACGCCTGGAGGCCTACCTGGGGCTGGATAAGCCGTTCGCCCTGCGTTACGCCGTGTGGTTGTTGGGCGAGGATTGGCTGGGCGCGGATTATATGCACATCGGGTTGAAAAGGGCAAAAGACCTGCGCTTCTATGCCAGTCCCGGCATCGCTTACGCTTCTGGCGGCTACCCGATCTGGGTGATCGGTAAAACGACCGGTACAAATGAAGACGGCCTTGTGATGATCGAGGCGGAGAAAGTGTGGATTCGTCCGAAGGGGGCGGCGCCCGAAGGAGCCATTAAGGCCGCTATTATTGAAACGGTGGGACATTCGATGCGTGTGGATGTCACGGCTGATCCGGTGGATGCGTGGATCAACACATCATCGGATACGGTTTGGGAGGCGCCCACCGTCCCCGAACGTCCGCAGGGCAACTGGGTCTCGGTGTCCTGGCTCTTTGGGCCTTATGGCTTGTTGGGGAAATACGCGCATTTTCATGGTAGCGGACGCGGCGTGTTGCGGCTCGACTTCGGCACATCCTGGTCGGTGGCGCGCGGGCAGGCCATTTCGGGCATCATTGAAAGTCGTTTGGGCAACACGATTAAGTTGATTGCGACTTCCACGTTGCTTTCGCTGCTGATTGCGATCCCCGTTGGCATCTTTTCCGCGGTGAAGCAGTATTCCAAGTTGGATTATGCCGTCACGACGTTTACCTTCTTCGGTACGGCGATGCCCGTCTTCTGGTTGGGGTTGATGTTGATCCTCATTTTCTCCATCCAATTCCAGAAATGGGGGATTCCATATTTGCCTGCCGGGGGGGTAACATCGGTGCGCACCCCGCCGGCCGGTAGCTTGCTGCGCACCTTGAACATTAAGCCTGGAGATACCGTTGATCAAGTTATCCACATGATCCTGCCCACCATCACGTTAAGTTTGTTGCAGATGGCGGGTTGGAGTCGCTATATGCGCGCTTCGATGCTGGAAGTGCTGCGCCAGGACTATGTGCGCACGGCGCGGGCCAAAGGCTTGGCCGAACGGCTGGTCATTGTCAAACACGCGATGCGCAACGCGCTCATCCCCATCGTCACCATCGTTGTCTTCACCATTCCCGCACTCTTCGGCGGCGCAACAATCACCGAAACCATTTTCTCCTGGCAAGGGATGGGCCGGCTGTATTTTGATGCCTTGGGGAAAGATGACTGGCCGCTTGTCATGGTCGTGTTGTTTATCAACTCTGTGCTCACGGTGATTGCCACCCTGGTAGGGGATATTCTTTATACGGTTGTGGATCCACGGATCCGGTATAACTAGGCGGTGAGGTGAATAGAATGGCTGTTGAACCACAAGTTGAAAAATTAGACGCCGAAGCATTGCTCACGCCAGAAAAAGAGAGCCAATTTTCGGTGGTTTGGCGACGTTTCCGACGGCACAAGTTGGCTGTGGTCGGTCTGTCGGTGATTGTGTTGTTTTTGTTGATGGCGATCTTTGCGAACGTCGTCGCACCTTACGATCCGATTTCCTATCAAGACCCCTACTACAAGAACGCTCCACCAAGTCCGCAGCATATCCTCGGCACGGACGAGATCGGTCGAGATGTTTTCAGCCGTCTGCTCTACGCAGCGCGTGTCTCCTTGACGGTCTCCTTCGTAGTGACAATACTCAGCGAGTTCTTCGGGTCGGTGATGGGGGGCATCTCCGGCTACTTTGGCGGCTGGGTTGATAACGCCATCCAGAGAGTCGTGGACTTCCTGCTTACGATCCCCTTGCTGCCGCTGTTGTTGGCTTTCTCTTCGTTGCTGCGGGGTATTACGATTCCTGGCATCCCGGATCAGTGGGCGAGCGTGGTCATCATCTCGGTGATTCTGATTGCCTTTGGGTGGATGGGGGCGTGTCGTCTGGTGCGCGGGATGGTGTTGAGCCTGCGCGCGATGGATTTCTCCGAGGCGGCCCGGGCGCTTGGTATGTCCAACGGACGCATCATCCTGCGCCACATGATCCCGAACGCCATGGCGCCCATCATCGTCAACTCGACATTGGGTCTGGGAGGCGTCATCGTTTTGGAATCCGCGCTGAGTTTCCTCGGTTTTGGCATTCAACCGCCTATCCCCACCTGGGGGAATATGCTCCAGGCCGCCCAACAGGGTATGTTGGGGCAGCCGGCAAAAGTCTTCTACCCGGGATTGGCGATATTCTTGACCTCCCTCGCGTTTAACTACGTGGGCGACGGTCTGCGGGATGCGCTCGATCCGCGCCTGAAGTTATAGCTTGTGGTGAGATGGAGGAACAAGAAGTGGAAGACGTTAAGGCTGTTGATAAAATCCTCGAGGTGCATAACCTCAAAACCTACTTTTACACCGAAGATGGCGTCGTGAAGGCCGTTGATGGCGTGGATTTTGACGTCAAACGCGGTGAAGTCGTAGCGCTCGTGGGTGAGTCGGGCTGCGGCAAAAGCGTGACCTCCTTCTCCATTATGCGCCTGGTCGGCATCCCCGGAAAAGTGGTGGATGGGGAAGTGTTATTCAATGGACAGAATTTATTGACGCTTCCTGAGTCGGAAATGCGGTTGATGCGCGGCGACCGGATGTCCATGATTTTCCAGCAACCGACATCGTGTTTGAATCCGGTATTCCGTGTGGGTGATCAAATCGCTGAGGTTTTGCAGATCCACCGGGGGATGGACAAAAAGGAAGGCTGGGAAAAAGCAGTGCAATTGCTGCGCACGGTGGGCATCCCCGAACCGGAGAAGCGCATCCACTCGTTCCCGCACGAGCTTTCGGGTGGTATGGCGCAGCGCGTGATGATTGCGATGGCGCTGGCTTGCGAGCCGGAGCTGTTAATCGCCGATGAGCCGACAACGGCGCTCGATGTGACGATCCAGGCGCAGATCTTGGACCTGATGCGCGACCTGCAGGGGAAGTTCGGCGCTTCGATCATCCTCATCACCCACGATATGGGCGTGGTGGCAGAGATGGCCGCGCGGGTCTCGGTGATGTACGCCGGCCGCGTCGTAGAGCAGACAGGCGTCCACACGCTTTTCGAGAACCCGCTGCATCCGTATACGCACGGCTTGTTGTCATCCATCCCGGTGATGGGCGTGGTGAAAGATCGGCTCGACACCATCCCCGGCGCGGTGCCCAACCTCATTGATCTGCCGCCAGGATGTAAGTTCGCGCCGCGCTGTCTGGCGCGCGTCGAACACAATTTACAGATTTGCACGGAGCGCGAGCCGGATTTGTTGGAATATGAGCCGGATCACAAAGTACGCTGCTGGCTTTACCAGGATCAGGAGAGAGGTGCATAATGGCTGAGGCGAAAGTTACAATGGATAGTGGCAAAGGGAGTGACCTGATCGTCGTCAAGGACATGGTAAAGTACTTCCCCGTCCGGGGGGGCTTCTTGCAGCGCGTTAAGGCGCACGTGAAAGCTGTGGATGGCGTCAGCTTCACGATCAAAAAGGGTGAGACGCTAGGGTTGGTCGGTGAGTCGGGGTGCGGCAAAACGACGGTGGGGCGCACCCTGTTGCGCTTAACGCCGCCAACCGGCGGGCACGTTTATTTCGAGGGTAAAGATGTCTTTGCCTTGCGCGGCAGAGAATTGAAGGAAATTCGCAAAGATATGCAGATTGTCTTCCAGGACCCTTATTCCTCGCTCGATCCCCGAATGCCGGTGGGCGAGAGCATCATGGAGGGCCTGGTCGTTCACCGGATTGGCTCGCCAGCGGAGCGGTGGGAAAAGGCCATCCATTTGCTGCGCATGGTCAACCTCGAAGACTTCCACGCCAAGCGCTACCCCCACGAATTCTCCGGCGGGCAACGCCAACGCATCGGCATCGCGCGCGCATTGGCCCTGGATCCCAAATTCATCGTCGCCGATGAGCCGGTGTCTGCGCTGGATGTGTCGGTGCAGGCGCAGGTGTTGAACATTCTGATGGATTTGCAGGAACAGCTCGGCCTGACGTATATGTTCGTCGCGCACAACTTGAGCGTGGTGGAACACATCAGCACACGCGTCGCCGTGATGTACCTGGGCAAGATGGTGGAATTGGCCGATCGTCATGAAATCTTCCAGCATCCCTTGCACCCGTATACGCAGGCTTTGATGTCGGCGATTCCTATCGCCGACCCCAAAAAGGCCGGTTCGCGTGACCGCATTATCCTTGAGGGGGATGTTCCCAGTCCTATCAATCCGCCCTCTGGGTGTCATTTTCATCCACGTTGCCCTTACGCCATAAAGGGCGTCTGTGAAAAAGAGGAACCGGTTTTCAAGGACTATGGTTCTGGACACTTTGTGGCGTGTTGGCTCGTTGATAAAGAAGCCTGATCAGGCTTGACTCATACGTTAGAGCGGAGGGATATGCGTTTTCCCTCCGCTTTTTTGCGGGTGCTTCTGGGTGTTGCTTCCCAAATTTGCTAAGACGGGGTATAATTTATTTTGGAGGAAGAGAGAGAATGCACAAACAACCCAGTTTTTTAAGCGCATTTGTCGTTTTGGTCATTGTGGTCGGGTTGTTGGTTTGGTGGGTCAGTTCTCTAGCCAACAACGATATGCTGTGGTTCTTGCGCAGCTTCAATGCGCAAGCGGATTGGATTGTCGTCTATTGGGATGGCGCGGATTATATGCTATTTCCTGGCGACCCGGGTTATGACGCCGTGATGGATGCTTTTGCCGATGCCGTGGCGCATTGGTCAGGCTACGAGGGTGGTGTGGGGCTTTCCGACGAAAGTCTGGCGCTCTACCGCGCCGAGGAGCGGCTGCTAGAGTTGCACTACAACGAGCCGGTGCAGATCCACACGCGCAATTTGTATCCCCGCGCCAGGAATTACTTTGTTCCCCTCTCTGGCACGCACGCGGATTTTCGTAGAGTATTCGCCGGATTACTGGATACCCCGCGAGCCGGTGTGCTCAACATCACCGCGGCGCGTTTTGAGCGTTTACGGACCGCGGTGATGCAGGCCATCCACGTCACACCCTAGAGGATCTATGCCCAATTTACAAGCGCGCATCCTGGTGGTTGACGACGACCCGAAAATGATCAACCTGGTCAGGGAAGTGTTGGATTTGATTCCCTGTGAGACACTGGTGGCTGCCAATGGCGAAGGCGCGCTGGCGTTGCTACACCAGGAAGTGGAAAACAGGACGCCGGTGGATGCCGTATTGTTGGACGTGATGATGCCGGGCGAAGATGGTTTCCGCATTTTAGAGCGGATGAAAGCCGATCCCAATTTGGGGCAAACACCTGTCATCCTCATTACCGGCTTAGACTCCATCATGGCGAAGACGCGCGGCCTTCAAATGGGTGCCGATGATTACATCATCAAGCCCTTCGATCCCCAAGAATTGATTGCCCGCGTGGGTGTCGTGTTGCGCATCCGGCGCACCGAGCAGATGCTTCGGCGGCGCAACCAGGAGCTGGCGGCGCTCGACGAGATCAACCGGATGATTTCCTCGAGCCTGGATCTGGACGAGGTTCTGGTATCGGCGTTGGAGGGTCTGGGGCGGCTCATCGCCACGGATGCCCTTTCCCTGGTGCTCAACGAAGAAGAATCACAATCCTGGGTCATACGGAAAGCCCGCGTCGTGCATGGGGTTTGGCTTGAGGGGCGTGTTGTTCCGGCCGATGACGTCGTGCGCGAAGCCATCATTGACGGGCACTCCATTTTGCGGAAGGCCATGCGCGACAGTTTTTGGAATGAGGCGCTTGGCCTGGCTTCTCTGGACATCTTGTGCGTTCCCCTGGTGAAACGCGAAGAGGTTCTCGGCGCGCTGGTCGTTCTCAAGCAGGAAGCGGGACTCGATGAAGACTATCTCTCACTGATGGAACACCTTGCCGCGACCGTCTCTGTGGCGCTACAAAACGCGCGACTGTTTCAGGATTTGGAGTCCTTTGCCGAAGAAGTCGAGCGTTCCCAGAATCAACTCATCCAGGCGGAGAAGATGGCTGCCGTGGGGCGTCTGGCGGCCTCTTTGGCTCACGAAATCAACAATCCACTACAGGCCATTCAGAACAGCCTGCACCTGGCCCTGCACCCTGGATTAGACGAGGTCAAACGCCGTGGATTCCTCGAAATGGCGCAGCAAGAAGTAGCGCGCCTGGTACAAATCGTGCGGCGGATGCTGGATTTCTATCGGCCTTCTTCAGCCATGCAACCCCTGGACGTAAATCGCCCGGTGGACGATGCGTTGGCGATTGCCGGCAAGCGTCTCCAACAATCGCGGGTTGAAGTCGTGGCCCGTTTAGCCCCCAATCTCGTGCCAGTACGCGGCGCGCCCAACCAGTTGACGCAGGTGTTTCTCAACATCATCATCAATGCTGTGGATGCAATGCCGAATGGCGGGACGCTCTGGGTGGGGACCGCTTATCACGCCGAGCGCAAACAAGTTGTGGTGGCTTTCCGTGACAGCGGCCCGGGCATTGCGCCGGAGATACGCGAACACATGTTTGAGCCTTTTCACACGTCGAAATCTACCGGCACCGGGCTAGGGTTGGCGATCAGTTACGGCATTATCGAGCGACATGGCGGCGTTATCGAAGTCGAAAGCCCGCCCGGCGGCGGAACGACTTTTATCGTGCGTTTACCGCAACACTACGAGGAGGCTTGATGGAAGAAATTCGCATTCTGGTGGTTGATGATGAAGCCGCCGAGCGCATCACACTCGGCGAGGTCTTGCGTCTCGAAGGGTACTACGTCTCTCTCGCTGCTTCTGGGGAACAAGCTCTGGCGATGGTACGCCAGGAGTCGGCGTTCGATCTTGCCATTCTCGATCTGCGGTTGCCGGGCATGGACGGATTACAGGTCTTGGAGGGGATTCGGCGCATCTCTTCTGACACCATCGTTATCCTCATTACCGGCTATGGGACGCTGGAAACAGCAGTGCAGGCGCTGCGCAAGGGCGCTTATGATTTCCTGCTCAAACCCTGTCCGGTCGAAGAAGTCCTGGCGGCAGTGCGCCGCGCCCTTTCCGAATTGAAGGCCGGACGTCACCGGCGCGTGCTGATGACGCAGCTCCAGAACACGTTGAAGGCGCTCATCGCAACGACGGACGGTCTGTCTGTGGACGTTGCACCAGAGCCAGAAAAAGAGGACGGTGTTTTGATGGTGGGCGATGTTCAGATTGACAGAGGCAAACATCTGGTCACCTATCACGGGCAACCGGTTGATCTGACGCCGACCGAATTTCGTCTCCTGGAGTGTCTGATCGGGCGTGTGGACGAGGTCTGCACACCGCAGGATTTGGTGCGGTGTGCGCAAGGCTACGAGACCGACGCCTGGGGGGCGCGTTCCATTGTGCGGGTTCATATCCGCCGCTTGCGGCGCAAGTTGGAACCTGATCCTGAGAATCCGCGCTATATTCTGAACGTTCGCGGGGTAGGGTATCTCTTCGCTTCCTCGCCCGAACAGGCTCTCGCCTATCAGTCATTGGAGGAGTAAATTTGCCTCTGCGTGTGATTTGCGCTATGAGTCGTTAGTGCTAGAATCTGTCTTGGGATTAGCGTTGTGTCCGTTTTCCGCCAAAAACAGGGGGCTATGACGATGGCAGATAAAGAAAATGTGGTGAAAATGCAAAAGCTACGCCGGGTGGTTGACCGATTGCGCAATATGCGCACAAGTGGAACACCGCCCGTGCGGAAAACATCGTGGTTGGCGCGTTTGAAAACCCGTCTGGGGTTAGGCGCACCAGAGACTGTCGGCGAATGAGTCTGGCGCGTAACAGCGTTCGATCGTTGGCAACAAAACAGCGCGGTACTTGTACCGCGCTGTTTTTATGCGAATTTACCACCATAACAAGAAAACATTCTGGGCGGTTGTCGTGAAACTCCCGTAAGTCACAGTCGCACGAACCACAATCTGCGCGCCCGAACGTCCTTCGTTGATCGGAACAGAAATCTGCGCGAAGCCCTGTTTGTCCGTGACCAAAACCGGGATATTCGAGGCCAATACGACGTTTGAAGGTGTCTCGATGAAACTGATCGCCACTTGTGCGTCGGGGCGTGGGTCTCCGTTATTGTCAGTCACCAACACAGAGATCGTCTGATTGCGCTTTTTGCTCATCACCGAATATCGCAACGAGACCACCGCGCGAATGCCACTGACCTCCGCGAGAGGCGGTGAGGTCTGGATGATGGCGTCCCCCGATGTTGCGCGCAAAGCCTCGGATGGCATACGGTTGCCGTAAATGGAGATGTAAACTTCCCCTAGGTTGCCGATCACCACCGTTGTCGCGGGATCGTTGGGTTGCCACTGCATCTTGAGACGCTGGAAATACTGAACGATTTGCCCTTCCTCAAAGTGCATCTCGGTGATGGGATAGCCAAAGATGTCCACACCACCGTTCGTTTTGAAGAAATCAAGGAAAGCATACGATACAGTATGTCCGGTCTCTGGGAAATAGACTTTCCGCCGCGAAAGTGATTGCGGTGCGGGTATCGCCGGTTGTCGGTATTTCAACTCTTCACCGAGCAACCCTAATTGTACTCTGTACGGTTCCTGGTTTTCAGGATGTAGCTCCATGCGGGCTTTTTGAAAGTATTGCACGGTCAGCCCCTGGTCAATGAAGCGTTCACTGATGGGGTAGCCAAAAATTGCCAGCCCGCCTCGAGTGTGAAAATAGGTAAGGAATTCCCCCCGTACCCAGTGCCCGGTCTCCGCGAAGTATTGCTCTTGCGCAGTAGTTTGCGTTAGACCTGGCTGCGGGATGAAGAACCCTGATGTAATGGCGAGTACAAGCAACAAGCCTATCTTTTGGGAAAATCGCGCTAATTTCATAATCTCTCGCCTACAATCATTCTCATTATATGATAAATAAAGGGATAAAGCACAATAAACACACGGATAATCAGCCACTCCCTGTCGCTGTAACCTGGCGCGAGTCACATAGACGGCTTTGTGAAGTGGTGAAAATCCTGGTGTGCTCAATGCTTTTGTCTAACGGGTTGGGTTATGCCATAATTACCACATAACCCTACTCTTCTATTTTACACCAAGAAGGAGGTTTATGCAATGTCCAATTTTGTTAAATGTGTTGCAATTACGTGGCAACTGCATTAGCGCAACATCGTTTGTTCGTTTTTGGCTTGAATTTTTTTTGGCTCTTGACATAGAACAAATGTGCGATTATAATAAGTTTGGGATAAGTTGGGATACTGAGGGTCAATGGAGGTCAACGATGAGTGCCAAATTGCCTGAACGACAAGAGCGAGTGCTTACCTTCCTGGAGAACTACATTGGAGAAAGAGGTTATCCGCCTACGGTGCGTGAAATTGGGGATGCCATCGGCGTCACGTCAACCTCCCTGGTTTCTTACTACCTCAAACATCTTGAACAAAAAGGGTTAATTGATCGCGCTTCCGCTATTTCTCGCGGTATCCGCCTGACATCCGAACTGAATGACGCCGGGCCGGATTACCTGGTGGGCAGCAGCGAAGTGGTGTCTGTGCCCTTCCTCGGTTACATCGTCGCCAGTGAACCCATCCCCGTTGAGCCTTTATCCGGGACTGAAACCGTCGAAATCAACCGCGCGCTCTTTGGTCGAGACGTTGCCGATCTCTTTGCGCTGAAAGTCAAAGGCAATTCGATGATTGACGCGCTGATCCACGACGGCGACACCGTGATCTTACGCCACCAGGAGCGGGTCGAGAACGGCGAAATGGCCGCCGTCTGGCTGAACAGTAACGCCGAAACGACGCTGAAGAAAGTTTACTATGAGGGCGCGCGCGTCCGTTTGCAGCCCGCCAATCCCACGATGGATCCGATCTTTGTCCCGGCCAACGATGTGCAAGTCCAGGGCAAAGTCGTGATGGTGATCCGCCAACTGCTCAACTGAGATGTTGTTGTAGGGCAAGTTGTCAACTTGCCCTACAACTGTTTACAGATCACCGGTAGGTATAATCGCCACGGCTCAACGTTGAGCCATAACCGCTGTTCCCAGCGTTGCCCGGTATTGTCTTCCAGGATGGCATCCACCCGTAAGGGCGTCTCCCACACCCACGCGCGCAGCGGAATGGCGAGCGTGCGCGTTTCGCCCGCTCCGAGGTTCCCGGCCCACCATGCCACGTTCCAGCCCCTTGTGTAGGGCAATGTCGCCGTGATTGGCGTACTCTCCTGGGTTAACCACAGGCGTGCTGTTCCCCCATTCACATTACCCGGCCCGGTGTTGCGCAGTGTGAAGGCCAACGTCACCGGCGTTCCGGCGCGAATGGCGGCCCATTCCGGCGAGACCCACGCGCTCGCCGATAAGTCCCCGCCCGCGACGCGCAGCGCGGTCTCGCGGTTGAACGCGAAGCCCCAGGCGGGCAGTCCTAGCGTGAGCGAGAGCGGAATGATCGCGCCTGGATCATCCGTCGCCGTAACGGCCCAGGTGAAGGTCAGCGGCATGTGCGGCTGTACATCGCCGTTCCAGGTGAGCGTCCGCGACGCCACGGTGTAGTCCCACGCGGGCGGCAGAGTGTCTACGGCGAATGTCGTCATGCGCGGCAGGATGTGGGTGACGTTCACGCGCAACATGTCCGGCGCGTCGTTGACGAGGACGAGCGTGTGCGTCACGCGCTCACCGGGCGAGGGCGCTGTTGGCGCGACCGTCCACTGGCTTGTCCCCAGCGGGGAGAGCCAGCCCACACCTTGCTCTAGCGCCGTGGCGCGCGCGTCGAAGGGCAACGTTTCCAGCGGGAAGGCGTAGAACAGCGTTCGAGCAAGGGATATAGCTTCTGTGGCAGCAAGGGCGAGTGGCTGTCCCAGTTGCCCGCGGGTGATGGGAACCACGCCGGGAACCGGCTCAATGGCGTCGGCCCAGTTGTAGAAGGGGAATTCCAGCTTGACCGGTCCCCATGTCCCGCCAGCGGGATGGCCGGGGACGCCAAAGGCGGCGGTGGGATTGAGGCTTTCGTTCCACCGCAACACGCCGAAGCGCCGGGCCAGCGGGCTGTCGTTGTTATAGTAGAGAAAATCTTGCGACGAAAGCAACAGCCGTCCGCCGCCGTCCAGGTAGGCCAGCAGCGCCGTCGCTTCCTGCGCGAGGATTGGGGCGTACCAGTCGTAGCCGGTGAACCAGACGATCAGCGGGTAACGCCGGAGGACGGCAAGGTCGGGCGATCTTTCGCCGGGGATGCCGCCCAGACTGTCCATGTTATCCCATACGTCGAAGGGGATGTTGCGGGCGGACAACGCGGACGTGTAGCGCGTTTCCATCGGATACCAGCGGTCGTCATCCACCAAAAGCACCGGCGCGGGTGTTTTGACGCGCAGGGTGAGGCTGGTCTCCGTCGTCAAAAAGGGCGAGGCCGCCGTCACGGTGAGGAGAGTGCTGACGTTGATCCCGCTCTCGGCAGGGATGGTGACGACGACGGTGAGGGTGATGGATTCGCACGCCGCGAGGGTGACTGTAGACAACGTTAGCGCAGCGGGCCAGGCGGCAGAACTCAGCGTGAGCGTGACCGGCGTGGGCAGACCGCCGTAGCCGGTGTGCCGCAGGCGCAGCGTGTGAGTCACGGTTTCACCCGGCAGGCCGATGTGCAGCGGATCGCTCAGGTGTTTGAGTTCGAGCGCGACAGGGGGCGGCGGCGTCATCAGCCAGTCGAGGCTGCGCGCGAGTACATCCTCACGCTGCTCCCGTACCGCGATGGCTTCATAGCCGAAGGGGAGGAAGACGGCGCGGTAGGGCGTACACACCGATGTACCCACGCCGCCGCCGCTGCCGTCTCCGTATTGCCACAGTAGCTCCGCCTTATCTGGCTCGCGGACGGTGATAACGTCGGGCGCGAACTGGTTATCTGCGCCGTCGCCGCCTTCGATGGTTACTGTGAGACCGGCAAATGGCCCCAGGCCGGTCAACTGGCGGGTCGGCGCGTCGTCTGCACTGTAGCCCGCACCGATGGCCTTGATCAGGTATGGTTGCAGGCCGGTGTAGAAATATCCGCCGCCATCGAAGTAAGCCACGTCTTGTCCACTGAGCAGCAACCGCCCTCCGTTTTTGAGATAGGCGTCCAGTGCGCCGCCGCCTTGCACCAGTCCCGGCGAGCCTTTGGGCGATGACCAGAGAACGATGTCGTATTGCGCCAGGGTGGCGCTGATGGGCGTTTCGGCGGGCGGGAACTTGATACGCTGTTCGTCGTAGGTGTAGGCGAGCGCGTCGAGGGCGGCCTTCCAGTAGGGCGTCTGGCTGCTATAGTACCACGCGCCCTCATCTACCAGCAGTAACGTGGGCGCAGGGGTGAGGGTGAAGTTGCGAAGCGTGGTTTGCCCGGCGGGGACGCTGACCGTCGCCGTCGCCACGCGGTAGCCCAGGCCGCGTAGTTCGATGGTGTAGACGCCCGCGGGCAGTTTGAGGCTGTAATCGCCCGCTGCGTTGACGGTCGTTGTGACCGGCGTGTTGAGCGCGCGCGCGACGACAGTGCGCGTGGGCGCGACGTTCGCTCCGGCGACGGTGACGCGCCCTTGCAGCGTCCCGGTGGGTAGCGGGAGCAGCGCAAAATCAAGCTGTCGCCGCGTGTCCGTGAAGACGGGCACGTTCCACAGCGTTTCCGGCGCGTAGCCGAACGCCGCGGCGGTGACATCGTACACCGTCGGCGCCAGCGCCAGGGCGTAGTTCGCGCTTGCGTCGGTGGTTGTGCGCGCTGGACTGCCGAATGGGCTGCGCGGCGCGGCGGTCACGACGGCGTTGGCGATCCCCTGGCGGTTGGGACCGGCGACGCTACCCGCAATCAACCCGGCGTGCGTGGCGGCGGCGACCGCGGCGAAGGCGTCAATGCGTCCCCAACCGCTATCGTTGTTGGGGATGGTGGTGTTCAAGGGGATGGCGGTTTGGGTGATGAGGGTGCTGATCGCCCCAACGGAGAGCGTGGGATCGGCGGAACGCAGCAGCGCGACCAGTCCGGCGACGTGCGGCGTCGCCATCGAGGTGCCGCTTTTGTATCCGTAGACGCCGCCGGGAATGGAAGAGAGCACATTGACGCCCGGCGCGACGATGTACGGCTTGATCTCGCCCCACGGCGACGGCCCGCGACTGGAGAAATAAGCCACCTCGTCATCGGGATCGCTGGCGCCGACGGCGAAGACGCCCGGGTTGCTGGCGGGCGAGCCGAGGGAACCGGGCGAAGGGCCGTTGTTGCCAGCGGCAAACAGGGGGACAATGCTCGCTGCCTGCAAAAGCGCGATGTCTTCCGCGAAGGTGGTCTGCGCCGCGAGCACTGACGACCATGAGTTGTTGACGACATCGGGAGCCAGCGCCGGATCGCCGCCGGGGGCCAGCAGCCATTGGAAACCCGCGTGAATCCAGGAATCGTAGCCGTACCCCTCGCCGGAGAGCACCTTGACGCCGATCCAATGTGCTCCTGGCGCTACGCCGATGTTCCCCAACCCTACCGCCGTTCCCGCGACGTGCGTGCCGTGCCCGTGATCATCGTAGGGATAAACGCCGCCGTTGACGACATCGAACCACGAAAACGTGTGATTGAAGAGACCACGCCCCAGATTGCCCCGGTAGTTGGCGGTCAAGGCTGGATGTACCAACTCCACGCCGGTGTCCATCACTGCTACCACCGCGCCCGTCCCGGAGATGCCCAGCGTGGCCCAGACTTCGGGAGCGTGAATTTGTGTCAGCCCCCACGTGGGCGACGCGACACTCGCACTTTCCGGGCCGGCAGGTTGGTCGGGGACGATGTACTGCTCGTAGTGATCCAGGCGAATTTCGGCCACGGCTGGCGACGCCATCAACTGGCGCACGAAAGGGACGCTGGCCGTCAGCGCCGTGGCGCGGATGATCCACAAATCCTGCCGCGCCAGCACCTCGCCCTGGCGCTGGGATTCGGCGAGGAGCGCCGCCACGGGTTCCAGCGCATCCGCGAAGTTGTCCTGCAGCGTCTCGACCAGCGCAGCGCGGGAGACGGCGCTCATCACCTCCGGCGCGGTAACGCTCGCCCCTGCCGGGCGCAGCGTCACGATGATGCGCAGCGGCGTCTCCGGGTCTGCGTTTAGCGCGCGCAGCACGTCGGGTTCGACGAGGGGCGGGTCAGATACCGTGGCCGTTGCCTGAGCAACCGGCCACAGCGAAAATAGGATCAGCAGGATGGTTGTGATACGTGCCAGTTTTTGCATGGAAAACTCCTTAATCCACAATCAAAGGCCCAAGGCGAAGACTCGCCTGTCCGAAATCCGCAATTGTATGGAAGAGTATTATACCGTCCTGGGGGAAACTTGCTTACGATACATTTGAGTAGTACTTGTGTTCTATTTACATTTTATAAATATATACTATAATAATCATATAAATGAAAGTAATTCCTTATCCTAACCGGATTAACTCGCTGGGATTGGGGAGGTCAAAGCTGGTATTGTCAATTTTCTGCGGAGGTTGATATGCGTAAATTTGTGATTCCTATGCTGGTGACAGCATTATTTTTTATGGTGGCCTTTGTTGCGATTGGGACAGCACGTGGTCAAACACCTCTGGGACCCATCGTACTCAACCGGGAAACGCAAAGCGAAGGTGTGCGCGAAATTATTGCACCCGAAGCGAGCACTGTCCCACAACAGCCTACCATCGGCTTCATTGATTCACCCAGCGCCACGTGCTACATACCGGATCCCGGCCAGGATAGCTGTTACATCAACTGGTACTATCTATCGGTCGGTGCGAGTCCGAATTATATGATCACGATGACGGCGACTATAAACAACATTGGGCCGGTGGCTCATACGCAAGGTTTCTTTCAAACGTCAATGTACATTCCTTACAATATGCTCGGGCAGGGCATCAAAGTTCCCTGTGGGAGTCTCGGCGCGGGAGGGAATCCGCAGTTGGGCAATGCCTATGCCTATACCATCCGGGCGCGGGATTCGGCTGGACTCAGTTCGGCCAACTATGGGACAGTTTATTGCCCTGCTTCTACCCCCTAGAGGATGCCTGATGTTACGCAAATGGCTCAGTCTGGTACTGGTCGCCTTGACCGTGGGCGCGTTGGCCGTCGCCGCGAATGTGCTGGTTGCACGCGCGGCCAAAGGCCTGGCGCCTGTTATGGTCGTAGAAGAAACCGCCGAGGCGCGCCGGGAGATCGAGTCGGAGATAGATGCTCCCACGATTTCCTTCATCGATAGTCCATCAGCAACCTGTTACCGGGCCAGCGTGGGAACCTGCTACATCCAATGGAGTTATCTATCTGTTTCCGCCAGCGCGTCGCAATACATCATCAGCATGACGGTGAGCATCGACGATCGCATCCGGGCTTACCACACCGGCTTTTTCCAGAACTCAATGTATATCCCTGGCGACATGCTCGAGCCTGGCTTCAAAGTCGCGTGCGGCTGGCCCGGAGTCAGCGGCGTGCCGGGATTGGGATATACGCACAATTACGTTATCCGCGCCGCCGAAACAGGCGGATTGAAGGCCACCAACTACGGCTCGGTGACCTGTCCGGCGGATAAAGGGGTAGTCTTCTTGCCTCTCGTTACGAAACACTGACCGCAGCGATAACCTCAGAGAATCCAATGAGCAAGCCTGCTATCAGGCGGCTCTTCCCCTGAAAACAAACGCCAATCTTCTTGCGTGGGGCGCGTCCTACAATTTCCGGTACTTTGGGAAACTTTGCATCGCCTCCAACTTGGACTAGAATGAGAGTATCGATGCGAATGGAGGCGGGCGAATGATCGAAGTCGCCGACTTGACCAAAACGTTCGTGACCATAGAAAAGCAGCCGGGCTTGCGGGGCAGCCTGCGGTCGCTGGTGCGCCCGGAGCGGCGCGAGGTGCAGGCGGTGAAGGGGATCACGTTCAGCGTGGAGGACGGTGAGCGGCTGGCCTTCATCGGGCCGAACGGCGCGGGCAAGTCCACGACGATCAAGATGCTCACCGGTATCCTTTACCCCACCTCCGGGACGGCGTGTGTGCTGGGGAAGACGCCCTGGAAGGAGCGCCAAAAGCTGGCCTACGAAATCGGCACGGTCTTCGGGCAGAAGTCGCAGTTGTGGTATCACCTGCCGCCGGCGGATTCGTTCGATCTGCTGGCGCGCATCTACGAGCTGGACAAGGCCGCCTACCAGGAGCGTCGGGCCTATCTGGTGGGCCTCTTCGAGCTGGACGCCTATCTCCACACGCCGGTGCGCAAGCTCTCCCTGGGCGAGCGCATGCGCTGCGAGATCGCGGCCTCGCTGCTGCATCGCCCGCGCATCCTCTTCCTGGACGAGCCGACGATCGGCCTCGATGTGGTCGTCAAGCAGCGCATCCGCGACCTGATCCTCGAACTGAACCAGCGCGAGGGCGTGACGATCTTCCTCACGTCGCACGACGCCGGGGACGTGGAGGTGCTGTGCCAGCGGGCGATGGTCATCAACCACGGTGAGGTCATCTACGACGGGCGTGTCAACGATCTGAAGCACAACTACCTGCGCACTAAAACCGTCTCGCTCAAACTCGGCGAGCCGTGGGACGGCTTCGCTGCTGCCGGCGTCCGCGTGCTCAAGCACAAGGAATACGGCGTCAAGCTGGAAGTGGATACGTCTGTGGCTTCGATCGACGCAGTGATGGCCCAACTGTTGAGCCGTTACGCGATTGTGGACATCAACGTCGATAACCCACCGATGGAGCAGATCATCGCGCAAATCTATCAGGTGGAAGGCGGCACTGACCGGGAAACCAGGGCTGAGAAGCAGTATCTATCAGCAGATTAAGCAGATTTAGCAGATTAAGAAATTGAAATCTGCTTAATCTGCTAAATCTGCTGATGAAATTAGGAGCAAGTATGTTAAGGACGGTTCCGCGTTACGGGTTTGTGGCGCGCATTGCGGCGCGGCAGCAGTGGGTTTATCGCGGCGAGTTGTGGATGCGCTCGGTGTCGATGGTGCTCTTCATGGGCGTGTTCATGGCGCTGTGGAGCACGGCCTTCCGCGTCAGTGGGCAGGGCGAGCTGGCGGGCTACTCGCTGGTGGAGATCGTCTGGTACCTGGCGATGACGGAGACGATCACGCTCTCGACCTCGCGAGCGTTCGTGGACATCAGCGATGCGGTCAAATCCGGCGACCTGGCCTACACGTTGACGCGGCCCGTGAGCTATCCTTTCTTCCAGGTGGCGCAGTCGCTCGGCAACAGCCTGCCGCGCCTGGGCTTGAATCTGCTGACGGCGTCGGCGGTGGTGGCGCTGGGGGTGGGGCTGGGGGCGGGCAGTCTGCCGGGGATTGCGGCCTTCGTGGTGACGGCGGCGCTGGCCCTGCTGCTCGACGCGCTGATCGCCGTGTTGATCGGCTTGTCGGCCTTCTGGATTGAGGAAGTGATGCCGATCTTCTGGATCTACCAGAAATTGCTGTTCACAATCGGCGGCCTTTTCCTTCCGCTGGAGATGCTCCCCCTGTGGTTGCGCCGGATTTCGATGTGGCTGCCCTTCCGCTACGTGGCGAACGTCCCCGCGCGCGTCTTCGTCGCCTTCGAGTGGCGCGAAGCCCTCGGCGCAGCGGCAGGCCAAATCGCCTACATCGTCGTGTTCACCGTCATTGTCCTGTTCGTCTGGCGTGTCGCCCAGCGTAGAATGGTCGTCCACGGGGGATAGCGACTACCCGACTACGCGACTAACGACTCTCTGACTAACGACTGGAAAATGAAAACACTACGTTTGATCAGCAGTTACCTCCGTCATAACCTGATGTCGGCTATGGCGTATCGGGGGGCGTTTGCGTTGCAGGTGTTCGGGATGCTGCTCAACGATGTGATGCTGTTGTTCTTCTGGACGATTCTGTTCAGCCATTTCCCGGCGCTGCAAGGCTGGACGCTGCGCGACGTGGTGACGTTGTACGCGGTTGTCGCGTTTGGGTTCGGCCTGGCGACGATCGTGTGCGGCAACGCCGGGCGCGTGGCGCACGTCATCGCCAGCGGGGACCTCGACTATTACCTGGCGCTGCCCGCCGATCCGTTGGTGCATCTGCTTGTCTCGCGGACGTCGCTGCCTGCCTGGGGGGACGCGCTTTTCGGTCTGGTCGTTTATCTGGTCGCCGCGCCGGAGCGGTGGACGACGCTGCCGCTGTTTCTGCTGCTGGGCGTGCTGTCGGCCCTGATCTTTGTCGCTTTCAGCGTGATTGCCGGGGCGCTGGCCTTCTGGGTCGGGCAATCGCAAAACCTGGCGATGCAGTTGCAGAACGCGATGCTCACGTTTGGCCTGTATCCGGTGGATATTTTCCCCGGCCTGGTGCGGGTGCTACTGTACACGTTGATTCCGGCAGCGTTCGTCGGCTCGGTGCCGGCGCTGCTGCTCGCCGAGTTCGACTGGGGGCGGTTGGCGGGACTGTTCCTGGTCACGGTAGCGTTGTTGCTCGTCGCGCGCGGCGTTTTCGCGTTGGGCCTGCGCCGCTACGAATCCGGCAACCTCGTCACCACGCGCGGGTAATCAACGTTCCAACGTTCCAACGTTCGGACGTTCAAACGTTTTCAGGAGGGCCAAGATGGTATTGAGTGTACATGCCGGACAGACGTTCCCGCTTGGCGCGACGGTCTATCCCTGGGGGGTGAATTTCTCCGTCTTCTCCAAGAATTGCGATGCGGTGGAGCTGTTGCTGTTCGATCACGTGGACGACGCGCGACCCGCGCACGTGATTCACCTCGATCCCCAGAAGAACCGCACGTTTTACTACTGGCACGCTTTCGTGCGTGGCATTGGGGTGGGGCAATTGTACGGTTATCGCGTCCACGGGCCGTATGCGCCGGAGGAGGGCTTGCGCTTCGACGGGACAAAAGTGCTGCTTGATCCGTATACGCGCGCGGTCGCCGTCGGCGCGAACTACGACCGCGAAGCGGCCAAACATCCCGGCGACAATGCCGCGCACGCGCTGAAGAGCGTCGTCGTGGACCCGCGCATCTACGATTGGGAGGGCGATCTGCCGCTGGACCATCCGTATGCGAGCACCATCATCTACGAGATGCACGTGGGTGGGTTCACCAAACATCCCGGTTCCGGCGTCGCGCCGGAGAAGCGCGGCACGTATGCCGGTGTGATCGAGAAAATCCCCTACCTTCAGTCGCTCGGCATCACCGCCGTGGAACTGC
>DAOLUH010000013.1:0-118098 GCA_035420085.1 Anaerolineae bacterium | reverse complement strand
GCCCTGGTAGCGGGGTGGGAGAGTAGGTCATTGCCAAGGAACTGTTGCTGTTTATATACCTGTATCCTGCTCAAATCTTGACGAAAAAGCCGGAAGTGTTACACTAATGCTCTATATTCGGACATACGAGCGCAGGTTTGAAAGTGCATAGTAAATTTTTCGTCATTATTGTCATTCTGCTCACAGGACTCTTATTGGCAGGTTGTCAGGGTATTGAGGCGGAAGGGGCAGCAAGTCAACCGGCGTCCTTTGCTTCGCCGACGCCACAGGTGCTTCAAGAAGTATCTTCTTCCGTGGTCACGGTTGTCCCCACACTCCAACCTACAGCGACACCTACTCCTCAACCTACCGTATTGCCTTTGCCTACTCCTACACCCTATTACTGTAATTATCTTCGCGGCAGAACTGAATCCGGTTCATTGTCGAGTACGGCGATGCGGGAAGAGGTGCGTTTTCTGGTACATCTGCCCCCGTGTTATGATGATTACCCGGCTAAGGCTTTCCCAGTTGTATATGTGCTGCACGGTTGGCCTCTCGATGAACGGCACTGGGACTCCTTGGGCATGGATGAGTTGCTGGATGATTGGGTTATTCGTGGAATCGCCGGACCGGCAATCCTCGTTATGCCCGGTGTGAGTTCAGATGGATTGTATGTCAATTCGAGCGGCGGGGACTGGTCTTTCGAGGGTATGTTGATAGACGAACTTGTGCCTTTGATTGATCAGACTTACAACACCTGGCGTGATCCGGCCGGACGGGCTATCGGTGGTGTTTCGCGCGGCGGCGTGTGGGCTTTGGAGATTGCATTCCGCCATCAGGACATTTTCAGCATTGTGGGCGGGCATAGTCCGGCGTTGGCTTTGAATCGTCCTATGCCGCAATACGACCCCTTTCTCCTGGTAAAAGGAGATCTGTCGGGAGTACGTATTTATTTGGATGCCGGGAATTTGGATTGGGCGAAGGCATCTACTGAACGCCTATATGAGGTGTTGCTAGAGCGTGGCGCAGATGTCACCTATCAGGTTCACGATGGCGGCCATGTTGACAAGCTGTGGCAGGAAAGCATGGCTGACTATATTGCCTTTTACACTTTGACCTGGCCGCGTTCTTTTGATGCTTTGCCCGTTTGGGAAAGCCCGCCGCCAGACTCGCCGGTGACTCCGACCCCGTAGGGGTGACGAAAAACAAAAGGGAGGGCGCTCAGTCCCTCCCTTTTTCTGTCTTGCTCTCTAGTCTTGCCCCCAGAGCCGCAGCAAAGCGGCTACATCGTAGGTAGGCACTTTGTCCTTTTGCGCCACCAGGTCATTGAGCGCGCCCATTGTGGCCTTCACGCTGTTCTTGGTCTTTTCCGGGTCAACTGCGATGAGCGCCTGCCAGAGCAGCGCCAGCACCGCCATCAGCGTATCGAACGAAGGATACCCGGCGGGCGTCTTCGATGGTACAACGAGATTGATGTCGGCTTGTCGCGCCGGTAGCAGCGTCGGGCTGGTGGTGATAGACATGGTGTGCGCGCCTTGTTCCTTTGCCGCGCTGAGTAGATGCCCGATTTCGGCGTCTGGCCCCAGCCCTAGCGAAATGGCGATCAACAGGTCTTCTGGTTCTGCATCGCGCAGCAGAATGGCGGCCTGGGCGTAATCTGCGCGGACAGGGTACGTTTCAATGCCGAGAAGGTTGAGGTAAGTGCTCCATAGGGTGGCAATGTTGTATCCTTCGGCGGTGCTGGTAATGAGGACCCGTTGCGCTGTGTGAATGGCCTTGACAACCTGTGCGATTTGTCCCGCATCCGCCTTCATATCCAGGATGCGGTCGCTTAGTTCGTCAATCATCGTAGCAATTTGCCCTGTAAGTCCTTCTGTTTCGACGGTCCCTTTCTGGTAGCGTAACGCCAACTGTTGGTTGATGTAGCGTTTAATTTCGCGGGAAAGTTCACGATAGCCAGAATAGCCGAGGTCTTGAGAGAACCGCACGACAGTCGCGGGATCAACGCCTACGCGGCGCGCCAGTTCTGTGGCTGTCAAAAAACCAACATCCAGTGTATTTTCAAGGATGAAATCGGCGAGGATGCGGAAACGTGGAGAAAGCTCTTCGTACTTGGTTTGGATTTTGTCACGAAACATTATCAGCCTCCTGCTTGTATATTAAACTTTGCGAAACCCTTAACTATGTTCAATGATACCATTTCCCTAAATGCGTGTCAATACTGTTTTCTTGCGTTAATGGTTTTGTAACGTTTTTTTAATGTTCTGTACATGTACATAAAACAGCATCTTTTACACATAAGGGTGTGCCAAGGCTGCCCCGTTCACTTCCCCTGGTTGCCTTTTCCCATATCCGTTGTATCATAGCCAGGTCATGGACAGATGTGTACGTATCGCACCCTCTATACTTTCTGCTGACTTTGCTTATCTCGGCGCGGCCGTCGAGATGGCGGAAGCGGCGGGTGCGGATGTCATCCATGTTGATGTCATGGATGGTCATTTCGTACCGAATATCACGATTGGACCGCTGGTCGTCGCAGCGTTGCGTAAGGTCACCACCTTGCCGCTCGATGTGCATCTGATGATCGCCAGTCCAGAACGTTACCTGGAAGTCTTTGCTCAGGCTGGCGCGGATGTGCTAACGGTGCATCCAGAGGCCACGCCGCATCTGCACCGTGTCTTGCAGCAGATCCGTGCCCTGGGTATCCAGGCGGGGGTGGCGCTAAATCCGGCGACTTCAGAGTCGGTTTTGCGCTATGTGGTGCCCATGCTCGATCTGGTCCTGGTCATGACCGTCAATCCTGGTTTTGGCGGACAGGCTTTCCTGCCGGAGATGCTGCCAAAAATTGCGGCGGTGCGAAGTATTCTCGATGCAGCCGACCAAGAAGCCTGGCTGTCCGTGGATGGAGGGATTGACGTCACAACTGCGCCACTGGTTGTGGCCCAGGGCGCTAATCATTTGGTGGCCGGGTCGGCGATCTTTGCTGCGCCTGAAGGCGTGGCTGCTGCAATCCGGGCGTTGCGTGGAGTTGTTTAGGCGCTTTCAACGCGACAGCCCCGTTCTTGATAAACGGGGCTGTCGCTTAAGTCTTGATTGGAATGTAGGTTACTTATCACCGCGAGAGAGCGTGCGTAAACAACGGGTGCAAACGTAGATACGCCGCCACACACCATCAACCAACACCCGCTTATGCTGGATGTTGGGGCGGAATTGCCGATTGGTCGCCCGGTTAGAGTGACTTACATTATGCCCATACATTGGGACTTTACCGCAGATTTCGCATTTTGCCATAGTTTCACCTCTTCTGTCTCGATGACGGGTGTTATAATACCACAAAGAGGAAAAGACGCAACTGGGAGGAGGATCTTATGAGTGAACCTATACGACCTCGGGGGAAAATCGAAGTCGCCCCGGCAGCCATTGCTTCGGTGATTAGCGAGGCTGTTCAAACATGTTATGGCGTTGTTGGAACGGTGCCGAAAAATTTCGCGACGGGTCTGGTTGATATTCTTTCCGCTGACCGCAAGCGCGGGGTGGAAGTTCAGTTCCGTGATGGCAAGATCACGGTTGACCTCTATGTCGTGGTAGAATATGGGACGCGTGTGTCAATTGTGGCTGAAAGCATCAAGCATGTGGTGAAATATCAAGTGGAAAAAATCCTGGAGCTGCCGGTCGCTAAGGTGAATGTGCATATTCAGGCGTTGCGCGTGAGCGATACGGATTAGGGGGCTTATCGTGGGCGAATATGTGGGAGATAGAGGCATCGAAACTCTGAGCGGATACGATTTGAAGTTGATGGTCGCGGCGGCCCTCTCCTGGTTGCGCCAACATCAAGCGGAGATCAACGCCCTTAACGTTTTTCCGGTGCCGGATGGCGACACCGGAACCAATATGACCTTGACCATGACGTCGGCCTGGAACGAGATTGCTGACGTGGATGAAGAAAACATCGGGCGATTGGCGGGGAAAGTGGCGCATGGCGCCTTGATGGGCGCGCGAGGCAACTCAGGCGTGATCCTCTCGCAGATTTTGCGCGGTTTCGCCCGTGGATTAGACTCGAAGGCGCAACTGCGCGCCGCCGACATCGCCGGCGCTATGCATGAAGCGAAAGAGACCGCGTACAAGGGAGTTGTCAAACCGGTAGAGGGTACTATACTGACTGTGGTACGCGAAGTCGCTGAGGAAGCGTCCGTCGTTGTCAAAGAGACCGATGATCTGCAGCGTGTGTTTGAACACATGGTCCAACGGGCTAAGTCCGCTGTAGCTCGTACCCCTCAGTTGTTGCCGGTGTTGCGGCAAGCTGGCGTGGTTGATTCCGGCGGCCAGGGATTGTTTGTGATTCTGGAGGGAATGTTGCGCTACATGCAGGGTTTGTCGGTCGAAGACGTCACCCGTCCCGCGCAGGTTGTGGGCGCAGCGGAATCCCTGGCCATCGCCCCTCACGACTTTGCGGCTGAGGCGGTGTCCTTCGACAGCAACTACCCCTATGACGTACAGTTTATCCTCGTCGGCGACGGCATGAACGTCCCAGAGATCCGCGCGACAATTGAGGCGATGGGGGATTCGGCGCTCATCGTGGGCGACTCCCATACGATCAAGGTTCATGTCCACGTGCTTGATCCAGGCATCCCGATCAGCTACGGCGCAAAATGCGGCTCTCTGCGCGACGTGGTCATTGAAGACATGCAGGCGCAGTACCAGGCGTTTATCGCCGGGCGTGAAACGCCTGCGCCGCACGTAGCTGCGGTTCCTGGCGTTCCGCTCTTTGTGCCGGTGGAAGAAGCGCCTCACATCGGCGTGGTTGCCGTAGCCGCTGGAGCGGGGTTGGAGAAAGTGTTTCGCAGTTTGGGTGCGACCGGAATCATCGAAGGTGGGCAGACGATGAATCCTAGCACGGCGCAAATTCTGGACGCCATTGAACAATCAGCTTCGGATCAAGTCATTATTCTTCCTAATAATAAAAACATTTTGATGGCGGCGCAACAGGCGGCTGAGGTGAGCCGTAAGCGCGTTGCTGTGGTGCCCACCCGCAGTATCCCCCAAGGCGTCTCGGCCTTGTTGGCTTTGGATCAACAGGCGACGCTGGATGGCAATGTGGCGGCGATGTTGCGCAGCGCGAAAGACGTGATCACCGGCGAGGTCACCTGGGCCACCCGCGATGTGGAACTGAACGGCATTGATGTTCGTGAGGGCGACGCCATCGGCTTACTGGATGGCGACCTGGTGGTAGACACCCATTCTTTTGACGATGCGGTATTTTGGCTCCTTGCCGAAGTCGAGCTTGAAGATCGCGAACTGGTTACTTTGT
This sequence comes from Anaerolineae bacterium, assembly GCA_035420085.1. GTDB lineage: Bacteria > Chloroflexota > Anaerolineae > B4-G1 > SLSP01 > DSWT01. The sequence continues at coordinate 112,811 of DAOLUH010000013.1, read as the reverse complement.
ATTATGGCGAGGGGGTAAACGAATCTCAAGCCCAGGAATTGGTTGACAGATTGAGCGACAATTATCCCGAACTGGAATTCGAAGTGGTTGAAGGCGGACAACCGCATTATCCGTATATTATTTCGATAGAATAAAGCGTAAAACGTAAATTTCCCCTTACATTTCAGTTTTACGTTTCATTATCCCAAAATTATGCTAAGGAGAACGTGAGTGAGTGGCAATCACATTCAATTGATAACCGATGGGACCGCCTATCTCTCTGCTGCGCGTTTACGCGAATTAGGTATTATCTCTTTACCTATTATTGCTCAAGCCGGTGGTCGGAATTTTATGTACGACCAGCAAACGAACGAGCATCTCGACCTGCTTCAAGAACTTGAAAAATCCCGTAGCCCGGTGGAGATCGTTGGCCCTTCCCCAGAAGATTTCCGCGCCGTTTTCGAGCGCACCCTGTATCGGACCAACAAAATGTTGGTGATTCTGTCTTCCAGCCATCTTAGCCCGGTAATGCGCAATGCGCGCATAGCCGCCCGTGACTTTATGGGCCGCTGCGACATCACGATTCTGGATTCGCAGACGATGTCGGTTGGTCTGGGACTGCTGGTAGAGAAGGCCGGTGAATTATTGCGACAGGACGATTTGGCGTTGCCGGATGTCGTCAAGCTTATCCGCGGTATGATTCCGCGCATCTATGTGGTGATGATTTCTCATACTCTGGATTACATCTACAGCAGCGGCAAACTGAGCGCGATGCAGGCGATCCTGGGCGCTATGCTCAAGATTCATCCGTTCCTGGTGATCGAGGATGGCGACATTATTCCCCAGGAAAAAAGTCGCAAACCTGAACGGGCGCTCGATAAACTGGTCGAGTTCGCCTCTGAGTTTTCGCGGATTAACCAGTTGGTAATCTTCCAAAGCGGCGCCACGCCGACCGAGGAAGCTCTGCTGTTGAAAACCCGGCTGGAACAGATCATCCCCAATCGGGATTTCCCCATCATTACTTACGACCCTATCCTGGCCTCACATATTGGCCCGGAGGGCGTCGGGATGGTGATTTACGAGGGCGTGTGGCGATAAATGAGTAGCTCTCGTATCCGCATCATCACCGACAGCGTTGCCGACATCCCGCCAGAACTGATTCAGCGGTTGAATATCAAAGTTGTCCCGATCCACCTTATTATGGGGAAGCAGAGCTACCTCGTGGATGGGTTCGGAGATCACGGCTGGTTTTATCGTGAACTGCTGCAATCATCTGTGATGCCGACGACGGCCGCGCCATCTCCCGAAAAGTTTTTGCGCATGTACCGCGAGTTGGTCGCCGAGGGCGCCGAGGACATCATCGGCCTTTTCGCGGCAGCCAACGTTAGCAGCCTGTATGACCACGCGCTTCTCGCCGCCCAGGAATTGTCAGGGGCGCGCGTCTCCGTCCTCGACACCGGTCAAATCTCAATGGGGATTGGCTGGTTGGCGTTGATCGCGGCCGAGGCGGCCGCTCGTGGCGACTCTATGGCAGAGATTGAGACCCTGGTCAAAGCGGCGCGCGCCCGCACTCAAGTTTTTGGTCTGTTGGACTCGCTGGAATATCTGCGGCGCAGTGGGCGCGTGGGATGGGCCACGACGCAGGTTGTCACACTGCTGCAAATCAAACCGATGATTTCATTTGCGGACGGTGAAGCCCGGCTGATAGGACGTGTGCGGACCCATCAACGCGCGCTCCAACAGATGGTTGATCTGGTTAAAGGGCTGACTCCTTTGGAGAAGCTGGCTGTCCTGCACGCGCACACGGAACCTGCGGCTGTGATGCGTTTACAAGAGGCATTAGCGCCTTACGCGCCGGAACAGCCGCCTTTGGTGGTTGAGGTGGGACCTATCTTTGGGGCGCATGTTGGCCCCGGCGCTTTGGGCGTTGCTCTGGTGCGCGGCGCCTGATACTGTTTCTGAGGAAAAATAATGGCGAAACCGTTGGAGATTTTGGAGAAAATCCTTAATCTGGAGGAGAAAGACTACACCTATCAGGACAAAGCTGTTGCTGGCGGGTTAGCGCGCTATGCCGATACCTGGCTCAAACAGGCGACCCAGACATTCGGCGAAACGGCGCGCCCGTGGATTGAGGACATCGCCAACCGGCTGCGGGCTTACAGCAGCCTGCATCTTGAAACGCGACCGGCGGCGATGGCGGCTTTGCGCGAAGCAGTACGTGGGGGATACGCGGCTGAAGTCCCCACAACAGAAACGCCGCCCGCGATACAAACGCCGGAGACGCGCCGTCCGGCGCATCGGCAGCCGCGCGGCGAGGCTGGGCGTGGATTGGACGCATCGGTGGAGTCGTTGGCTGGCGTCGGGAAGAAGCGCGCTGAACTGTTCGAGAAACTCGGCGTCAAAACGATTCGTGATGTGCTGTTCTTCTATCCGCGCCGCTATGAGGATTACTCTACGCTCAAAACCATCAACCATCTGGTGTATGGGGAACGGGTTAGCGTCCTGGCAACGGTGTGGGATGCCGGCGCGCGCCAGACACAAGGCGGACGCTCCCTGTTTCGCGCCATCCTGTCTGACAACACTGGCACGCTGGAAGTAACCTGGTTCAATCAACCTTACCTGGCGGAACGCATCCGAGCGGGGATGCAAATTCTGGTTAGTGGAAAAATTGACGCCTACCTGGGGCGCCTGACGATGAATTCCCCGGAATGGGAAGCCGTCGGACACACTGATCTGACGAGTTTACGTATCCAACCGGTATACCCCTTGACTGAAGGTCTCCAGCAGCGCTGGATGCGCACGACCGTGCAGCACACACTTGCCGCCTGGGCCAAACGTATTCCCGATGCACTGCCTGAGTCCATGAAGCGCGAGCACAACTTGCTGTCGTTGGAACGTGCTTTGTGGGGCGTTCACTTTCCCGACAACCAGGAGCATCTGGCCGCTGCCCGGCGACGATTAGCCTTTGAAGAAACCCTGTACCTGCAACTGGGGCTGCTACGCCAGCGACTCCTCTGGAAGGCGCAGCCCGGCCGGACCATCCAGCCGGCCCCAGACTATCTGGACACCCTGCAAGCCAGCTTGCCCTATGCGTTGACGCGCGCGCAGCAACGCTCCATCGCTGAGATGCTGAGCGACCTGGCCTCTGGTCAACCGATGAATCGTCTACTGCAGGGCGACGTCGGCGCCGGCAAGACGGTGGTGGCCGGGTTGTTGATGGCGGCGACGGCGGCAGTTGGCTCGCAGGCCGCGATGATGGCTCCGACAGAGATATTGGCCGAACAACACTACAAAAGCCTCTCCCGGCTGTTTGCCTCGTTCCCCGCGCCACGTCCTACCCTCGGCTTGCTGACCGGCAGCACCAGCGGCGACGAACGCGCAGCGATCTATGCCGGACTGGCGGACGGTTCGCTGCAAACCGTGGTGGGGACACACGCCTTGATCCAGGAAGCCGTCGCATTTAAGGACCTTGTGCTGGTTGTGGTGGATGAGCAGCATCGTTTCGGCGTTGATCAGCGGGGGACATTGCGCCAGAAAGGCTACAATCCCCACCTGCTGATGATGACGGCGACCCCCATCCCGCGTTCATTGGAACTGACGGTTTGGGGGCACCTTGACGTCTCCGTCCTGGACGAAATGCCGCCGGGACGCCGCCCTATCGAAACCCGGGTGTTACAACCGCGTGAGCGCGAGCGCGCTTATGCGTTTATCCGCAACCAGGTGCGACAAGGTCGGCAGGCGTTCATTATCTATCCGTTGGTTGAATCTTCTGACAAAATTGACGCGAAGGCGGCAGTTGATGAACATAGCCGTCTGCAACGCGATGTGTTCCCTGATCTGCGGCTGGGCCTGCTTCACGGGCGGTTACGTTCTGCGGATAAAGAGACGGTCATGGGACAATTCGTGCGCGGCGACCTGGATGTGCTGATCGCCACTTCCGTCGTCGAAGTGGGCATTGACGTGCCGAACGCTACCGTAATGCTGATAGACGGCGCTGACCGGTTCGGGCTGGCGCAGTTGCACCAATTCCGCGGGCGTGTTGGGCGCGGCGAACACCAGTCCTACTGCCTGTTGTTAGCCGACAGCGCCTCAGAAGAAGCCACTGAGCGTTTGAAAGCCGTAGAAGCGACGACCGACGGCTTCGTCCTGGCGCAGAAAGACCTTGAAATGCGCGGGCCGGGAGAATTCCTGGGGACGCAGCAAAGCGGCTTCCCCGAATTGCCGATGGCCGCCTTGGCCGACACCCGGCTTCTGCATCAAGTGCGTACTGTCGCCGAATCCTTGCTGAAAGATGACTTTGATCTGAACAAACCCGAAAATCAGCCGTTAGCCGAACGCGTCGCCGCGTTTTGGCGCGGTGGAGGAGATGTGAGTTGACACAAAAAGTAGCCCTCTATCCCGGTTCCTTCGATCCTGTACACTACGGCCATATGGACATTGCCCAACGCGCCGCGGCGATCTTTGACCACTTGATCGTCGCCGTTTACGAAAACCCCAAAAAGGCGCTGCTCTTTTCGCCGCAGGAACGTGTGGCGATGCTGACCACGGCGCTGGCTCATCTCCCCAATGTCACCGTTTGCTCATATACCGGCCTGACCGTCAACTTTGCCCAATCCCAGGGCGCACAAGTGTTGGTGCGCGGGCTGCGGGTGATCTCTGATTTTGAGATGGAATACCAGATGGCGCTCACCAACCAACAACTTGGCCCCAACATTGACACGATTTGTCTGATGACCCGCTATGAGTACGCCTTCCTCAGCGCCAGCCTCGTCAAGGAAGTCTTCATGGCCGGCGGCAACGTCGCGCAGATGGTTCATCCCGTCGTGCTGGAGGCATTGCTGCGCAAGCAAACGCAACGTAGCGCCGGCGGCGTTGTCATCCCTGCACTCTCGTTGTAGAATGTGATGGGATATTTGAGTGTATGCAGTATGCGTGAGTGTCCGTAAAGCGTAAAGCGAAGCGCCCCCTTACGTTTTACGTTTCACGTTTTAGCTTCAAAGCTCACCGGGATTCAGGAGGTATGAATGGACGTCGAGTTTTTGATCGAGCGACTGGAGCACTATATCCTGGAAGAATCCCCCAAGCTTTTTGGGGTACGCGCTGTCAACGAGGCTGAGGTTCGCAATCACCTCACGCAATTACGTGAGGCCATCCCAGACGAAGTCTTGCAGGCCAGAAAAATCGTTCTGGAACGCGAATCCATCCTTGATACGGCGCGCCAGGAGGCGCAGCGGATGATTGCGACGGCGCAGGTGAAGGCGGAGCAGCTTGCCGCCGAACACCGCCTGGTGCAGGACGCCCGGCAGCAGGCCGAGAACATCACCCGGCGTGCCAAGCGCGACGCCATCGGATTGCGCGCTGACGCCGATGAGTACGTCTTCAACTCGCTGAGCCAGCTACAGGCAGAGCTGAACCGGCTGCTGCGCGTCGTCGAGAACGGACTGCAAAAACTCGAGGCCGACCGCGAGCAGACGCGCCAGGCTACTGAAGAAAGCGAATGATCCGGCGAACCCGTTTGACATACGCCCTCTTTTTTGTATAATAGTCCTACTTTGTCCGCCACAAGGGAATGTGGCGGGCTTATAATGAGAATGAGAAAAGGGAGTTAGGAAAAGATGCCAGCAGTACCAAAAAGACGTACCCCTCACAGTCGAGGTCATCGGCGGCGCGCGAGCAACTATCGTTCACCAGCTTTGCCGACTCTGGTTTATTGCGAATGTGGCGAGCTTGTGCGGCCTTATCAGGTTTGTTCACACTGCGGTTCCTATCGCGGCAAAAAGGTCATGCAGGTCAAGGAGGAATAGCCGGGCCGGACTATCAGGATGAGCACGGCTTTTCTGTTCCCCGGACAGGGGTCGCAATATGTCGGCATGGGCGTTGCCTTGTACCGGGCCTCGGCAGAGGCCCGGCTGTTTTGTGACAAGGCCGATGCACAACTGGGCTACGCGCTGACCCGGCTGTGCTTTGAAGGTCCAGAGGCTGAGCTAAACCTGACCGCGTTCACCCAACCTGCGCTCTTTGTCGTGGCGACGGCGATGTGGCAGACGTTGAAAGCATCGTTGCCGCAACCGGCTTTTGTCGCCGGGCATAGCCTGGGGGAATTTGTTGCGTTGGTGGCTTCTGGGGCATTGGACTTCGCCGATGGTTTGCGCCTGGTCGCTGAACGTGGGCGGCTGATGGCCCGGGCCGGAGAGGGCGCTCCCGGCGGCATGGCTGTGCTCCTCGGCGCGACGCTGGAAGCGGCGGAGGCCTTGTGCGCGGCAGCGGCGACCGCATCAGGGCAGCCCGTGGTCGTGGCGAACGATAACTGTCCGGGCCAGGTTGTCATTTCCGGCGCGCTCGCGGCGCTAGAGGCGGCGACCGCGTTGGCGCCATCGCATAACGTGCGACGGATACAACGATTGCCGATTAGCGTCGCGCCGCATAGCGTTTTGATGTCCGATGCGCAAACCGCGTTCACACATTTATTGGCTGCGGCGCCGTTGCGCGCGCCGCAGGTTCCAGTAGTGCTCAATGCGACGGCGGCGCCCGCAACCGACCCGGATGAGATCCGCCAGGCGCTCTTGCGGCAGTTGATCTCACCGGTGCGTTGGCGTGAGAGTATGCTGTGGATGGCGGCCCAGGGCGTGGATCATTTCGTTGAGATCGGGCCGAAGGATGTCCTCACCGGTATGGCGCGGCGAACGTTGCCCGACGCGCGCGCCGAGGCCGTGGAGAAGATGGCGTTCTTCGCCTAGGGGAAAGGAACATTGACCATGCTGGCTTTGGAAGGAAAAGCGGCGCTCGTGACCGGCGGTTCGCGCGGGATTGGTCGCGCGATTGCGCTCGAATTGGCGCGCCAAGGCGCCGACATCGCCATCAACTACGCGCGCAACGCTGAGGCTGCGGCGCAGGTTGTCGCCGAGATTGAGGCGCTGGGCCGGCGCGCCGTCGCTCTGCTCGCCGACGTAGGCGACTTCGACCAGGCGGCAGCCCTGGTAGATGCGGCGGTCGGCGCGTTAGGCCGGCTCGATATCCTGGTCAACAATGCCGGCATCGTGCGCGACACCCTGTTGCTGCGGATGCAGGAAGCCGACTGGGACGACGTGCTGCGCGTGAACCTCAAGGGCGCCTTCAACACCAGCAAAGCGGCGGTGCGGTTGATGGCGCGCCAGCGCGCGGGACGCATCATCAATATCAGTTCGGTGTCGGGCCTGATGGGGCAGGTAGGCCAGGCGAATTACTCGGCGGCGAAGGCCGGGCTGATCGGCCTGACCAAAAGCATGGCACGTGAATTTGCCGCGCGCGGCATCACGGTCAACGTGGTAGCGCCGGGATTTATCCCTACCGACATGAATGTGGCGATGGATGCGACAATGCGTGAGCGATTGCGTGAATTGATTCCGTTGGGGCGCTTCGGCGCTGCCGACGAAGTGGCCCATGCGGTGGCTTTTCTGGCGTCGAACGAAGCGGCCTACATCACCGGGGCAGTGCTGCCGGTGGATGGCGGCCTGAGCATGTAAGGAGGCTTGGATGGAAACACAGACAATCCCCGGTATGGTCACGGTCGAACCGGAAGTGCTCGAAACGATAGCGCGTTTCAGCGCGTTGAACGTCCCCGGCGTGGTGCAACTGGTCGAAAAAGACGTGGATCGTATTTTGGGGCTGCAGGGCAAGTCGGTCCTGGTGCAGGTCAATGACGGCAGAGTGACGGTGGAACTATCCATTATCGCCGGCCCCGACATCAGCCTGCTGCGCCTGGGCCGCGCAGTGCAATACGAAGTCACCCGCGCTATTCAAAACATGATCGGTATGCCTGTTGATGCGGTCCATGTTCACATTGAGGATGTTGTTTACCCTCAGGTGGAAAATCAGCCCGAATTTCAGGATAATTGATTTGATAAGGAATTTTTACTATGAAAGGTGAGCGTCGCCTGGCTCGCCAGTTGGCGCTCCAGGCGCTTTACGAAGTTGATCTCGTGGCGCATCCGGTCGGCGAGGTGCTGAGCAACCGTTTTGCCGAAGCGGAGTTGTTGCCACGGGTGCAGACCTATTGCCAGAAATTGGTCGTTGGCGTCGCGCAGTGTCGTGAACATTTGGATCACTACATCCAATCGCACGCGCCGGAGTGGCCGCTCGACCAGGTCGCCATCATTGACCGCAATCTGCTGCGCATCGCGCTGTACGAGTTCACGATTGGCGGCGTCCCCGTCAAAGTGGCGATCAATGAGGCGGTTGAGTTAGCCAAACGTTACGGCTCAGATAGCGCGCCGCGTTTCGTCAACGGCGTGTTGGGCGCGCTCGTGCCGATGCAGACCGAGATTGCTGAAGCGCTGCGGACCGTCGTCAAACACGAAACATAGCGCGCGGCGTGCATCATCCAATGCAAAGAGGGGCGTCATTCCGATATGAGGAATTGCGCCCCTTTTTTCTCGAATTTCACTTGCCGTGGCGGGTGCTCTGTATTAGATTGTAGGGACGCAGATTGTGTCAACTGCGCGATGCTATGATACCTTTGAAAGGAGTCTTTTGGTATGGAGAAAATCCGGGTGATTATTATGGGCGCTGCCGGGCGCGATTTCCACAACTTTAACACCTATTTCCGCGACAACGATAAGTATGCTGTGGTCGCCTTTACGGCGACACAGATCCCGAACATTGACGGACGCAAGTATCCCGCCGAGCTGGCCGGAGACCTTTACCCTCAGGGCATTCCGATTTATCCTGAAGCCGATCTGGCGGCGCTCATTCGCCAACACGATGTTGATCAGGTCATTTTTGCGTATTCCGATGTGCCGCATGAATACGTGATGCACAAAGCCGCCCTGGTCAACGCGCTCGGCGTTGATTTTCTTCTGTTGGGGGGCAAGTACACCATGCTGGCGAGCGCCAAGCCGGTGATTGCCGTCTGCGCGGTGCGCACCGGCTCCGGTAAATCGCAGACTACCCGCCACGTGTGCGATGTGCTGCAAAAAATGGGGAAGAAGGTGGTTGCTGTCCGGCACCCGATGCCTTACGGGGATTTGGTGAAACAGGCGGTGCAGCGTTTCGCCACCTACGCGGATTTGGACGCGCACGAATGTACGATTGAGGAGCGCGAGGAGTACGAACCGCACATTGACCGCGGCGTGATCGTGTATGCCGGGGTGGACTACGCGGCGATTCTGCGTGAAGCCGAGAAAGAGGCCGACGTCGTCGTGTGGGACGGCGGCAACAACGACATCCCCTTCTTCAAACCGGATTTGTGGATCACGGTGGCGGACCCCCATCGCCCCGGCCATGAGATGACGTACTACCCCGGCGAGACGAACCTGCGCGCTGCTGATGTCGTCGTGCTGAACAAAATTGATACGGCCAACTACGACAACGTGCGCACCGTGCGAACGCACGTCGGCGCGCTCAATCCTGACGCGATTGTGGTGGAAGCGGCATCGCCGCTGTTCGTCGAGAACCCTGAAGCTATCCGCGGCAAGCGCGTGCTGGTGGTCGAAGACGGCCCCACGCTGACCCACGGCGAGATGGCTTACGGCGCGGGGTACGTCGCGGCGCAGCGCTTCGGCGCGGCGGAAATCATTGATCCGCGGCCTTACGCGGTGGACTCCATCACGGCGACGTATCAGAAATACCCCAACACCGGCGCTATCTTACCGGCAATGGGTTACGGTCACGAGCAGATGCGCGATCTGGAAGTGACCATCAACAACACACCCTGCGATCTGGTGGTCGTCGGCACGCCCATTGACCTGACGCGGCTGCTCAAGATCAATCACCCGATGGAGCGCGTGCGGTACGAGCTACAGGTGATCGGGCGTCCGACGGTGGAGGAGGTTATCCGCGCGCGTTTTGGCGGCGCTCAATAGCGGTTGTTGAAGGCGCGCGCGCCGCTGATCCACGGACTATCGCGGATGTAGAAGCGCCAGCGCGCTTCCAGCGCCGCCTGGTCGCCGCGCACGCCGATGCGTGGGCTTTGTCCGATGCGCGCGGCGGGGATGGGCGCGGCGTCTTCGATCCACAAAAGCGCGTCAGCGGCGCAGAGATCGGCGTTGTTGAGGCTGCGGTCAATGCCGAGCGCGTGGCAAACCCGGCCCGGCCCGCAGGTCAGGTTGGCTGGTAGACGCTGCGGGCCACGCCGCTGCTGGATGATCGCCAGCCCCGCCACAGGTTCGATGGCGCGGATGAGGATCGCGGCAGGAAAACCGGCGCGCTCTGTCACCACGTTGAGGCAGTGGTGAATGCCGTAAATCAGGTATACGTAACTGTAGCCCGGTGGCCCGTACATTGGCGCGTTGCGCGCCGTCGGGCCGGGGCTGGCATGACTGGCGCGGTCCGTTTCGCCGATGTAGGCTTCGACTTCGGTGATGATCCCGGCAAGCCGCGCACCCGCATCGCGCCGGACCAGGCATTTGCCGAGGAGGTCGCGGGCGACAGTGAGCGTCTCGCGGGCGTAGAATTCTCGCGGCAGTGGGTTCAAGTTGACTTTTCTCTCCTTCTGCGGTATGCTCATTGTAACATAGCCTTGTGACCATACAATGTGTACGAGGGAGGCTGGTCTATGAGCAGTGATATGCCCGATTGGTTGTCAGAATTAGTGTCTGTGTCAGATGACGATGAGCCGCTGCAAAAAGCAGCGCCAGCAAGCGCGAGCGTGATGCCGTTGATCCCGGATGCCTCCCCCCCTCAGCGCGCCAGACCGCCAGAACCAGCGCCGGCGAACGTGGATTTGATGGACGATTTGCGCAGCCAGGTCGCCGCTCAGGAAGCTGCCCCGGCGGTCGCGCCCAAAAAAGCGCGCCCCCGTTCGCGGTATGTGGCGGGTGGATTGTTGCCCTGGCAGGCGTTTTTCCTGTCCGTGTTGCTGTTTCTGGACGTGGCCGTCATCGGGCTGTTGTTCCTGGTGATGCTGGGACGTATCGTGCCTTAATCAACGCCGGGTTAATGAAAACGCGAGGTTCTTCAACCTCGCGTTTTTCGTTGTGTCGAGCGAGCTACTGGCGTGTGAGCATCATCTGCGCGATCCGCTTCACGCCCAGAATCAGGGGCGCTTTGGGCTGGACCGCTGCCAGCGGCAGCCCTTTCGGGATCACGGTGACCTGATTGGGGTCGAAGGCGATATCCACGGCGAGCGGCGCGCGCAGGGCTTTTTGCAGCGCATCGGCCGGAGGGCGGGGGCCGGCGGCTGTGGCATTGCGTATGACAATCAGACGGTCTTTCCATTCCTGGAGCGCCTGCAAAGTGGCGCGGGTCACCTGGACGGCAGGGGCGTCGTCGCCGGTGATGAGGACGATGTGCTGCGCCTGCTCAAACACGACCTTCGCCGTCGCATCGAGCAACGGCGGCATATCCACCACGATAAATCGCGCCATCGCTTTGAGCTGCGCCATAATCGTCTCGAGCGCGTCCTTGTTGGGCCAACTGTACTGCGCCGGAATGGGCGGCGCAAGGAGAACCTGCAAACCTGTACCATGTTGGCGTACCAGAGATTCGACGGGCGTTTTGGGGTTTTCTATGTATTGGCCCCAATGTTTGTCCGGGCGTATGCCCAGGAAGAAGGCGCATTGTCCGCAGGCCGGCGCAAGGTCGAGCAGAATCGTCGGCCCAATCTGCTGCAAGATGCTGGCCAGATTGATGGCGATGGTGGTCACGCCGACGCCGCCTTTCACACTATAGACAGGCAGAACCAGCACGTCCGGCGCTGCGGCTGTCCCTGCGGCGGCGCGTTCCAGAAGTTCATCAACCCGTTTGAGTAACGCCTCCACATCGGCCGGCTTGGTCATATGATCGTCTGCGCCGGCGGCCAACGCTGCTTCACGGTCCACGGATTGTCCGCGCGCTGTGAGGATAATAATACCCATGTTTTGCGTGCGCTCGTCGGCGCGCAATTTTTTCACCACCTCATAGCCGCTCATACCCGGCATCATCACATCCACGAGGGCGACGTCGGGGGTTTGGGCGAAAGCGACCTGGAGCGCTTCTTGACCATTGGTGCAGGCGATAATCTCGTGTTGTCCATGCCTTTCCAGGATCATCTGGAGCATACTGAGCATGTCATAGTTGTCATCCACAATCAGGATCCGGCCCATGTCGTTACCTCCTTGTTGAGATCTCGCCTGTAGGTCAACCGGCTTTCTCGCCGAAGAAGCTGATATGCATACGGTTGATAAGGGCGACGCCGCCCTGGTAGCTGATGTCGGGATTAAACGTTGAGCGGACGGTTACATCCAACAGTGTGATGAAGATGCCAGCGTCCGAGCTGAGATAGAGCCGGGGATTGAAATTTTTGTTGGTCAGGTACAAACTGCCGGTGATTTCGAAGAACGGCACGGTGAGAAAAATGGGCAGTTGATAGGTTCCCATCCCATACGACTGGTCGCGGCGCAGACCGTCTTTCTTGTCCATCGTCAGGACAAAGTCCAGGTTGGATTTGTCGAACAACGTGAGCGCGTAATAGGCGCTGATCCTGGCGGGATCTGTGATTGGGGAGAGGTAAGCTTCCTCCAAAAGAAAATAATTGGTGGTCGGATCATAGATCTCGTCGGCCAGGAGACGTTTGGTGATGACATACGTGCCGGACATCCGATAGCCTTGCGCGAAAAACTCAGCGACGATTTTGTTGGTCCTCTGCATACTGTATCTCCCTTCTGGTCAGTCAGGATCGTTTTAACTCAGGGTTGAGCTATTTCCCAGATGAATGTGCGGCGTTTGACCGTCTGGCTGATAACTTTGTAGGTGGGCTTTCCACTTTCTGTGACCAGACGGACGACACTGACGCGCCATGAGCATGTCCGATCGGCGCTGTCCGCTGGAGGAAAGAGATCGGCTGTCACGCGCCAGGCGGTTGAGCGTTGGTAAACGTTGACGGTTGTTTTGCCTTCTGCTCCAGGGACGATGAATTCGAGTTTGTAATATTCCTTGTCTTTGAGAATACCGATGGAGGCCCATTGTAGAACGACTACCGCATCCGGCCCTGTGAATGTCGCACTATCGGGTGGATAGAGCATTTCTGGGGCGGTATAAGCCATCACGGGCGTGGGTGTGCCGCTGACGATGGCCTCCGCTTGCGCTTCCGGCGTCGGCGTGTATTGCGGGATCGTGAGAACGTGATCAACCTGGATGGTTTCGGAGTCTTCCGGGATGTTGTTAGCCCGGCGAATGTCGGCGACACTCACGCCGTATTTTTCGGCGATGGTAGACAGGGTATCCCCTGCGCGCACTGTGTGCAGGAGATAAGGCGCCGGCGTTGTGGTCGGCACGCCTGGATCAACGGTGGGCGGAGGTCCTGGCGTCGGCGTGGGCGGCGGGATGAGTAGACTTTGCCCGATGGCGAGGTCATCTGAGGCCAGGTTATTGAAGGCTTTGAGTTCCTCGACCGTTAGATTGAACTCAGCCGCAATTTCCCCTAAAGTGTCGCCAGACTGCACCGTGTACGTTTGCGGTGGGACTGGCGTCGGCGTGGGCAGCGGCGTCGGGGTGAGGGTGGGGGTCGCGGTGCGTGTGGGTGTGGGAGTCGTGGTTGGCGTGCGCGTGACAGTCGGTGTGAATGTGGGCAGTTCTGCCGGCGCGGTGATTTCTCCTTGCGAAAGCTTCCATCCCAAGATGCCCGAACCTGCCAGAATCCCAATGGCGACGATGACCATGATGATGATTTGTAGCGCTTTCAGGTGTCGGGATGGGATGCGGGGCGCGGGCGCTTCCGCTTCTGCTGCGGGTTCCTCCTCGAGCGAAGCGCCGCACATAAGACAAACTTTCGCCCCTTCTGCCACTCTTGCGCCGCACACCGGACAATGGCGGGGCGGGCGTTTGGGTAAAGATTGGAGTATGTCTTCGGTTTCCATAATCTTGAATTTTATGATAACACTGATACAAGAAAGAGCAAGGTATGATTTTGGTCAAGAGTTTGACGCATCGCGTGTCGGTGTTATAATTGAATTATAAGGTATACCTTATAATTTTCGCCCAGGATCCACGATGGATAAAGAAGTGACTGTACGGGAACGGGTTGAGGACTATCTCGGGGCTATCTGTCGGCTGCGGGTAACTGCGGAGTTGCCCGTCCCGCTCTCGTTGCTTGGTGAACATTTCGGCTTTTCTCCTGTTTCGATCCATGAGATGATCCTCAAGTTGTCCCAACAGGGCTGGATTCACTATTATCCCTATCGCGGCGTCACGTTGAGCGCGCAAGGCGAGGCGGTGGCATTAGCCCTGTTGCGCCGGCATCGCCTGTGGGAACGCTTTCTTACTGATATGCTCGATGTCCCCTGGGCCGAGGCTCACGAGATCGCGGGCGCGCTGGAACACGCGGCTCCTGAGTCAGTGACGGAGCGTCTGTCCGCACTGTTGGGCGACCCGGTGAGCTGTCCCCACGGGGTGCCGATCCCGCCGAGCAAACGCGCGTATGCCGACATCTGTTTGCGCAGCGTACCGGTGGGCGCACGCGGTCGGGTGACGCGTATCGCGCCGGAATCCGGCGACATTTTGCGCGAGGTGCAGGCGTGGGGATTGTTGCCGGATTGCCAGGTGACCGTGCTTGAACAGCGCGACGACAAAATCGTTGTCCAGGTGGAGGAGCGGTTGGTGAACGTCCCGCTGGAAGGCGCGAGCGTAATTTGGGTTGAGGTCTTGTAATCGTTGGCGTGGCCTTTATCTTTTTCGTCGGGGGTATTTTCTATGGTACCATTGACAGCGTTGCAGCCCGGACAGACGGGGTTGATTCACCGGCTGCGCGGCGGACATCACTTCGTTTCACGGTTGGCGGCGCTCGGCTTCACGCCGGGCGCGCCGGTGACGGTCACCCGCAATCACGGCATCGGCCCGTTGATCGTCGCAGTGCGAGAGACGCAGGTGGCTTTGGGACGTGGCGAAGCCAGCCACGTTCTGGTTTTTCTGGAGCCTGCGACGAGTTCAGGCGAGTCGGGAGAACGCGATGCAGCGGTTAGCCAGGGTTGAGACCGATGCAGCAGCACCGCAGGCTGGCGAATGTGTCACCATCAAGGTGGCGCTGGCCGGGCAGCCGAACGTGGGGAAATCCACCATTTTCAACGGGCTGACCGGGATGAACCAGCACGTCGGCAACTGGCCCGGCAAGACGGTCGAGCAGAAAACCGGCGGCTGCGAGCGTGGTGAAAAGCGGTTCGATCTTGTTGATTTGCCGGGCACCTACAGCCTGACGGCCAGTTCGGTGGAGGAGCGTGTGGCGCGCGACTACATCCTCCACGAGCGGCCCGACGTGGTCGTAGCCGTCGTTGATGCGGCGATCCCGGAACGCAGCCTGTATCTGCTGGCCGAACTGCTGCTCTTGCCGGCGCCGGTGGTGTTGGTGCTGAATATGATGGACGTAGCTGCGCAGGAAGGCATCCAGGTGGAGCCGCGCGTGTTGGAGGCCGCGTTGGGGATACCCGTGGTGCCAATGTCGGCGACGAAGGGCCAGGGTTTTGAGGCGTTGCTGGATGCCGTTGTTGCCGTGTGGGACAGGACCTATCCCTACAACCCACATCGCCCGGTGATTTTGCCCGCGCACCAGACGGTACTGGAGCAACTGATTACCTGGGTCGCTGCCTACGTTCCTGAGACCTACCCGGCGGATTGGGCCGCGCTGAAGCTGTTGGAAGGCGATGACGAAATCGTGGCGCTGATGCAATCGGCGCTGCCGGCCGACGTGTGGGCGCGCGTCCACGATACCCTGCTCCAACACGAGGACGCGATCCTCGACATCGCCGGGGCGCGCTATGCCTGGATTGCGCGCATGATCCGCGCGGCGGTCGTGCGCCCAAAGGTCGGCCAGATGGGGCTGACGGCGCGGTTGGACCGTGTGTTCACGCATCCTTTGTGGGGGACATTGGCGCTGTTGGGCGTGCTGGCGGTCGTCTTCTGGCTGACCTATGCCATCGGTTCGCCGTTACAGGGCTGGCTGGACACTTTGATCCAGCAGGGGGCGGGGACGCTCCACGATACGCTGCAAGGAACGCTACCGCACTGGACGGTTGATCTGCTCGCCGATGGCTTGATCGGCGGTGCGGGGATGGTGGTGACATTCCTGCCGATCCTGGTGATTTTCTTCGCTGTGTTGGGCTTCCTCGAAGACACCGGCTACATGGCCCGCGCCGCCTACATCACCGACCGCTTCATGCACGCGATGGGGCTGCACGGCAAGAGCTTCCTGCCGCTGTTGCTCGGCTTTGGCTGCAACGTCCCGGCGATTCTGGGATCACGCATCATCGAGACGAAGCGCGCGCGCTGGCTTACCATCCTGCTGGCCCCGTTGATCCCCTGCACGGCGCGTATGGCCGTGATCGCTGTGCTCGCGCCGGTCTTCTTTGGCCCGGGGGCGGTCTGGGTGGCCTGGGGGCTGGTGGCGGTCAACCTGGGCGTGCTGGCGGTGCTCGGCATCGTTTTCCACCGTTTGGTGCTCAAGGGGGAGCAGGCGATGTTCATCATGGAACTGCCCCTCTATCACCTGCCGAACGCGCGCACGATCGGCCTGTACGTCTGGCAGAACGTGATCGCGTTCCTGCAGAAGGCCGGGACGGTGATCCTGGCGGCCTCGGTGATCGTGTGGCTGCTCTCGTACTTCCCCGCCGGCGGTGATGTGACACAGAGCTACCTGGCGTGGATTGGGCGTGGCCTCGCTCCGGTCGGCGCGCTGATGGGCCTGCCCTGGACGCTCATGGTGGCACTGCTGACCAGTTTCGTGGCGAAGGAGAATACCATTGCCACACTCGGCGTGCTCTACGGCAACTTCGAAGCGGTCTTGCCAACGTTGATCACGCCGCCGGCTGCGCTGGGCTTCCTGATCGTGCAGATGCTCTTCATCCCCTGCGTGGCGACGGTGGCGGCGGTGAAACAGGAGACGCGCTCTTGGGCGTGGACGCTGCTCAGCCTGGGGTTGATGCTCGTTATCTCGCTGGGGGCGGGCATCCTCGTGTACCAGGTCGGCACGCTGCTGGTGGGAGGCTGAGATGCTCAAGGCGCTGCTGGCGTTGATCCGCGACGATGCCTACCGCACGCCGCAAGACCTGGCAGAGGCGCTGGCCGTCCCTACGCCGCTGGTCGAGCAAATGCTGGCGCAGTTGGTGGACAATGGCTACCTCGCCGTGTCAGAGGCATGTAACGATGGATGCGGTAGTTGCTCGCTAGCACAGGCGTGCGCTGCCCATCCTGGCGGATTGCGCTTTTGGACGTTGACGGCTAAAGGGGGTAACGCCTGTTTGTAGATTGCTGAGCTGCAACGAAAAAGGGGGCGCGAAGTCCGCGCCCCCTTTTGTTATGACTATGGATCGATTTAGTACATATCACCCATACCGCCGCCGGGACCGCCAGCCGGGGCGGGAGTCTTCGGTTCGGGGATGTCGGTGATGAGCGCCTCGGTGCTGAGCACCATCGCGGCGACGGAGGCGGCATTGAGCAGCGCGCCCTTGGTCACCTTGGCGGGGTCAATGATGCCGGCGTCGAGCATATCCACATACTCGCCGCTCATCACATCATAACCCATGTGATTGTTGTTGTGTTCGGCCTGCTTGCGGCGCACTTCCGCCAGAATCACGGCGCCGTCCTCGCCAGCGTTCTCCGAAATCCTGCGGATGGGCATTTCCAGCGCCTTCTTGAGGATGGTCACGCCGGTCTGTTCGTCGGGGTAGGCCATCTTGACGTCGCTCAGGACTTTCATCGCGTTCAGCAGCGCCACACCACCGCCAGGGACAATGCCTTCTTCGACTGCCGCGCGGGTCGCGCTGAGCGCATCCTCGACGCGGTGCTTCTTTTCCTTCAGCTCGGTCTCGGTCGCCGCGCCCACGCGGATGATCGCCACGCCGCCGGACAGCTTCGCCAGACGTTCCTGCAGCTTCTCGCGGTCGTAATCGGAGGTGGAGTGCTCCATTTCGGTCTTGATCTGCTCAATGCGACCCTGAATCATAGCGTCGTTGCCGTGCCCACCGACGATGGTTGTGTCGTCCTTGGTGGAGATGACTTTGTCGGCGCGGCCCAGGTCGTCGAGGGTGGCGCTGTCGAGCTTGCGGCCTTCTTCCTCGGTGATGACGCGCCCACCGGTGAGGGTGGCGATGTCTTGCAGCATAGCCTTGCGGCGGTCGCCGAAGCCAGGGGCCTTGATCGCCAACGCGGTCAGCAGGCCGCGTAGTTTGTTGACCACCAGGGTCGCCAGCGCTTCGCCATCAACGTCTTCGGCAATGATGACCAGGTTGCGCACACCACGCTGTACCAGTTTCTCCAAAATGGGAACGAGGTCCTGCGCGGCGGAGATTTTCTTATCGTGGATGAGAATGTATGCATCCTCGATCACTGCTTCCATACTGTCGGGATTGGTGATGAAGTAGGCGCTGATGTAACCGCGATCAAACTGCATACCCTCGACGTATTCTGTCTCGAACTCGAGACCTTTGGATTCTTCTACGGTGATGACGCCGTCTTTGCCGACTTTGTCCATCACTTCGGCGATCAACTCACCGATCTCGCGCTCCTGCGCGGAGATGGCGGCAACGTTGGCGATGTTTTCCTTGGTATTGACTTCGACCGCGGCCTCTTTGATCGCCTCGGCGACTTTCTCGGCGGCGGTGAGGATGCCCTTCTTCAGGAGCATCGGATTCGCGCCAGCGGCGACGTTCTTCATGCCTTCTTCGATGAGGACGTGCGCCAGGAGGGTCGCGGTGGTGGTGCCGTCGCCAGCGATGTCGTTGGTTTTCGTCGCGGCTTCTTTCAAAAGCTGCGCACCCATATTCTCGAAGGCGTCCTGCAGCTCAATCTCTTTCGCGACGGTCACACCGTCATGGGTGATGGTGGGGGAACCCCATTTCTTATCCAGAGCAACGTTGCGCCCCTTGGGACCCAGGGTGGTCACAACGGCATTTGCCAAAACATCCATACCGCGCTTCAGTCCCGCGCGCGCCTCACTGCCAAATTGTAATTGCTTAGCCATTTTTTACTCCTTACTCAAGAGATGATTTGCTCAAAGGTTTAATTTGTGGTGAAGATTACTCTTCGATGACACCCAGGATGTCATCCACACGCAGGATCAGCATTTCCTTGCCGTCGCGGGTCTTGAACGTCGTGCCGGCATACTTCGCATAGATGACCAGGTCGCCGACCTGCGGGCCGACGAGCTTGCCGTCCTCATTCGTCACTTCCACTTCGGGACCGATCGCCAAGACCTTACCCTGCTGGGGCTTCTCTTTGGCGGTATCGGGGAGCACTAACTGCCCACCGGCAAAGGTCATTTCCGCCTCTTCCATAGGTTCAACGATGACACGGTCATTAAGGGGTCGAATCTTAACGCTCATTACTTACCTCCACTTGATGAATTTGATTTTTTGTGTTTGCCTTAGCACTCTGGTGTTGTGAGTGCTAACACGTTTATAATAATAACATGTTTTCATGGGTTTGTCAAGCACTCTAAAGGGTAGACTGCTAATTTCTAATGAAACTCTAAGGAATAATTTGTGACTATGCTTACCCGCAGCACACCGGCGATTCTGCTCCACAGCACGCCGGTTCTGGCTCGCCGCACGTCGGCTCCTTCAACCCGCGCAACGCCGCATTGATCATCGCTGCTGCGCAGCCCACACCACTGTCCACGAACAGCGCGCCGGTGGGGCAGTTAAGCATACACGCGCCGCACTCCATGCAGGCGTCCGCCTGCACGATCTGCACCCGCCGCGTCCCCCGCGCGCCCGGCGCGAACACGCCATGTGGACACACCGCGCTGCACATCCCACAGTTGATGCAGGCGTCCGCATTGAACGCTAACGTATTGCGCTTGCTCAGCGCCACAAATCCGACTTGCGCATCGTTCGCGCCTATTGTTTCACTACAACTTGTCATTAGAACCCCCTTGAAAATAATCTCAACGGATTGAACGGATTAAACGGAACGATATCCGTTAAATTCCGTTGAATCCGTTGAGAGAATCCTTTTCATCCACCCGCTGTGAGTCTACCTTCACCGCCGCGTTAACCGCAGTACCAGCGCCAACAACACGCCAGCGCCGAACATCCCCGCCATAACACGGATGTATTTGAACATTTCGCGCTTCACGCCACTTTTGGAGGTAAATGGCGTCGCGCCGGTGAAGTTCAGCGCGAGGAAGGCCGTCACCGGCGGCAGACCGAGCATGTAAGCCAGCGACCATCCGCGCCCCTCGCCGCGCCGCCGGGATGCCAACGCGAACGGCAGCGCGGTCAGCCCACCCAGGATGAAGCCTTTGCTGCTGAAGTCCTCGGTGGGCAGCCAGGGCAGCAGAATGGGGAACAACGCTGCTCCGGCCAGCACCGCCGCGACCGCGCCAGATGCTGCCAACGGTCCCAGCAGGACGGCCAGCACCAGCGCCGCCAGCGCCGTCGGTTTGAGGAGGTGAGCCAATTCCACGGGGATCAACACCAGCCGGTCGCACAAGGGGAAGCGGACTTGCCGCATCTCCGGCGTGGCTTGATGCGTCTTGAGGTATTCCGGCAAATCGGCAGCGCGCACCGGCCCGTACTCCACTCTGAAACCCGTGCGCTGTTTGACCTCGTGCGCGGCGACACCGGGCGCCCCCAACTGCGGCAGGATCAGCGTGCGGTGGCTGACCACATCGGTCAGATGCGTGGCCTCGACGCGCCGCACGATCTCGTCCGTGCTGAACGTGCCTTTCCCGGCGGCGCACCACACGTTGACGCCCTGCGTGTCCAGCACCAGGATGTAGCCATCCACGCCGGTCAGTGCCGACCGCAGTGCGTCGAAGCTGAGTGTGTAGTTTGCGGTGACGAACACCGGCGATTCGGCTGTAGGCTGTCCAAGCGCGTACAATCCCGGCGTCACCCGATGGTCGCCGCGCCGGTAGCCCCACCGCGCCAGAAAATGATCCCAATGATTGGCAAAGGTCAACGTGCTGCTGGTGTGCATAAGGTCAGGTATTGCGTTCATTCGTCTCCTCCATTTTGGTAGACGGTAGACGGGGGAACGCTCCCCCTGTCTACTGTCTACTTTATCAGCTCATAATCTGCACAATTTGCTCCCGGAACCACGTGATGGTTTCCTCGTTCAAGCAGTAACAGCGCGCCGGGCCTTCGGTGACGCCGCTGATCAGGCCGGCTTCGCGCAGCACTTTGAGGTGTTGTGAGACGGTCGCCTGGGCGATAGGCAGGTAATCCACAATATCGCCGGTAATGCAGCCTGGATGTGTCGCCAGAAACTTGAGGATTTCAAAGCGGATCGGATTGCCAAGTGCCTTGAACATCCGCACCAGGCGTTCCTGA
Source organism: Anaerolineae bacterium (assembly GCA_035420085.1). Classification (GTDB taxonomy): domain Bacteria; phylum Chloroflexota; class Anaerolineae; order B4-G1; family SLSP01; genus DSWT01. The sequence goes on along the minus strand of DAOLUH010000013.1, from coordinate 91,617 downwards.
TCCACGCCTGAAATGTCCAGCGTGCAACACGCCGGAGCACACCACGCGCATGAAGTCGTCTCGGTCATCTGCCCTCCTTTATCGTATTATTACGTTTATCGTATTTTTACGATAGTATTGTACAACGAAAAGAGCGCTTGTCAACCCCCAAGCGCCCATAATATTGTCAGCAGATTGAGCAGAGCAAACCCAGTATCTGCTTCATCCGCTCAATCTGCTGACAGGAAAACACTGACCCTTCCATGTATTCAGACCAGCATGACCTCCCCTGCCGTCCCATTCACGGTGATTATCTGCCCGCTGTGGATGCGGCGGGTGGCTGCGCCGGTGCCGAGCACGGCCGGGATGCCGTACTCGCGGGCGACGATGCTGCCGTGGCTGAACGGTCCGCCCACGTCGGTGACGATGGCGGCGGCCATCGCAAAGAGTGGCGTCCACGCTGGCGTGGTGATCGCAGCCACGAGGATGTCCCCCGGCTGCATCTGCCCGAATTCCTCCGGGCCGCGCAGCACGCGCGCCGTGCCGGTAACGCGCCCCGGGCTGGCGCCTATGCCTTTGAGGATTGCCCCGGCAGCGTCATCGGTGCGCGCCGGCCCGATTTTTTCTACGCGTTTCAGTAATTTGGAACCCACAGGCAATCCTACCGGCGGCGTGGCCTGCTTTTCGGCCTGCCAGACGGCTTTGCGCTGCGGGATGACTTCGGCCATACTGCTCAATTTCTCGCCGCGGTCGAGGGCGGCGGCAGCTTGCACGGCTTCGGCTTCGTACAGCCAGTAGACGTCGTCGGCCTGCGCGAGCATCCCGGCCTCGACCAGGCGCCGTCCCAGTTCCCCTAACATTTGGCGCAGCAGGGGATACCCCAGGCCCAGGTCGGCCAGGCTGTCCTCGCGCATCGGGCCGTAGCGGTGCGCCCAGCCCAGCAATTTGCGGAACAGCTTCAGGCGCAATCGTCGCAGCCGCCCGGAGACGGCCTGGATCGCTTCATCACGTCGCGCCGCCAACGCTTGTTGGCGATCATACGGGCTGGTTCCCTGACCCTTGAGGTACATTTTGACCGTTTCCAGCAACGGCGCGGGGTCATCTGCCGGTGTTGGCTTGGCGAAGTCGAGGTCGTAGGTGGTGTGTCCATAGTGCGCCAGATGTTCGTGGAAACGACGCTGCCATTCTCGCCAAATGTCGGCAGGAACGTCCGGTGGGACGTTCTCCCCGGCCAACTCCGCAGCCAGTGATGTAGCGGGAGTGCGCGCGATGTAATCGGCCAGCTCAGGGTGCTCGCGGCACGCCTGCGCCACGTCGTAGAGCGATTTTTCCGCCAGGATGGGCAGGCTATCGTGGCCCAGCAAAAAGGTCAGCGCCGGGGGATCGGTGCGCCGCTTGACCAGTTTGTCGTAAAACGATGCGAATCCCATTTCCGCGCCTATCGCCACGCCAATGATGCCCGACTGCAGGACGGTGTAGGTATTCACGGTTTCGGCCATCAGCTCGCACGCGGCGGTCAAGAGATCGGCGGCGGGCAGCTCGCGCGGCGGGCGGTTTTGCCAGCGTTCCACGACGGCCACGTAGCGCGGATGCGCCTCGTCCCGCCAGCGGGCTTCGAACCGACGCATGAGGGTCCAGGACGAGGGCTGTATCAGGCTCATCGTCATCTGCCACAAGGATTTGAGGGTAAAGCGCATCTGAAAGTAGGCGTAGTCGTTGACGGTCACGTAAATGTCGCCCGGCAAGCCCCATCCGATAAGATCGTTGAAGAGCTGCGCTGTGCCGATGTTGATCACCCGCCGGCCCAACGTGCCGAACAGGGGCGTCAGGGGATCGGGCAGTTGTTCGATGATGCTGGAGCGAAAGCCGATGGCTTTGGGGTCGGGCAAGACCCACTCGGTCGGCGGCGGGATGAGCGGCGCGGACGGCTCCGGCGGTAGCGCGGTGATAGGACGTGCCTGGAGGATGAAGAAGCCTCCCTCACCCCCGACCCCTCTCCCAGAGGGAGAGGGGAGTGTAAACGCCCATTCAATGTCCATCGGCATCCCGTACAGGTTCTCGATTTGCACGCCCAGCCGCGCCAGTTCGGCGGCTTGCGCGTCGTTCAGCACGGGAACGCGGCGCAAGGACTCCGGCGTCGGCTGTTCCGCCGTGCCGCCTGCCACGCGCACGGTCATCACCTGCTTGTCGGCGGTATCGCGCACGGTCACTCGCCCGGTCGGTTTGTCTAGCGTCAGCATATCCGGCGTCACCGTCCCGCCGACCACCGACTCGCCCAACCCCCAGGCCGCGCTGATCATCACCTGGTCGCGCCGCCCGGTGAAGGGGTTGGCGGTGAACATCACACCGGCGGCTTCTGCCGGGACGAGTTGCTGGACGACGACCGCCAGGCTTACCGTTTCCTGGTCAATGTTGTGCTGCATCCGGTAGCCGATGGCCCGCGCCGTCCACAGGCCGGCCCAGCAGCGTTGGACGGCATCCAGCACCGCTTCGATCCCCTGCACGTTGAGGTAGGTTTCCTGCTGACCGGCGAAGGAGAGGTCGGGCAGGTCTTCGGCGGTGGCGGAGGAGCGGACGGCAACGGGCAAGAGGTGATTAGGGATTGGGGATTGGGGATTAGGCAGAGCCGTGTAAGCGGCCTGGATAGCATCGGCAATGTTTTGCGGGATAGCAGCCTGCGCGAATAAATCGGAGATGGCGCGCGAGGCGGTCTCCAGCGCGGCGGGTTGCGTAATATCCACCTGCTCCAAAGCCGCCAGGATGCGCGGTTGCAGATCGTTCTCAGCAACGAATTGCCGGTAAGCGTCGGTGGTCACGTGGAACCCGTCGGGGACGGGCAGCCCCGCGACGGCCAGACGGGCCAGCGAAGCGCCCTTGCCGCCGACGGTTTCCAGTGTCGCCCGCGGATCAGACAGGGACAGGACATAGGTTGCGGTCATGGATTCCCTCCTGCCTTCAATTCATACGGTACTTCCCGTAAAGTTTTGGACGCTGATTTTCGCGGATTCACGCGGACTTTTATCCGCGAAGATCTGCGTAATTCTGCGTCCTCCTTATTCTTGATCCAGACGATAGCGCAGAATCACCATTCCCTTGCCGAGTGGTGGGAACAGGCGGAACAGGGTTTGGAGTTTTTTGAGGCGCGGAATGGATTCTTTGAGCGACGTGTAGTACCACACCTCCAACAGGCGGATGCCGGGCGCCCATTGCTCCAGCGCGTCGTAGTGACGCAGCGACCAACGCATTCGAAAATCGGCCTTCATCCGCGCCAATGCGAGATTTTGCAGCCTTACAATCAACGGCGAGGCCACGTCGAAGATGAGTTCCGCGCCGGGGAAACGCTCGCGCAAGGCCAGGACAAGTCGGCGCATTTCGGCGTCGGGGAAGTACATAAAGACGCCCTCGGCGATGAAAAGGAACGGTTTGCCGGGATGCACGTCCACGATGTCCAGCCACGCCAGGTCGAGCGCGGATGCGGCGATCATCTTGTAACGCGGCGTCTCGTCCAGCAGCTTGCGGCGCAGTTCGATGACCGGCGGCAGGTCGAGATCGTACCACGTCACCTGACCATTGTCTGGCTGTTTGGCACAGACGCGGTCGAAGCGCGTGTCCAGCCCACAGCCGATGTGGACGACGACGCCATCGGGATGCGCCGCCAGGAAAGCCTGCGCGAAACGGTCGAATTGCCGCAGGCGCACGCAGGCGCCGGCTTGGTCATCCTCGCCTAGCTGATGACGGGCAAAATCGTAGTCTATGCGGGCCACCAGTTCTTCGGCGCGCGGGTCGTGGATCAGCGCGTCGGGACGGCGGCTTTCGACCGCGTGCGAGTAGAGCGTCGCCAGCATCGTTTCGGAGACGGCACTCAGAGCTTCGGGGCGGACTTTTGTGGTGATCCTTTTACCTCCTGATTTTGTCGTTTAGATGCTGACATCCACACCAGCGTCCCATAGACGCCGGCAGCGAACAGGATGGTGTCCTCGCGCACGTCGAACAGCCCGAACATCTTGGGCAATCCCAGCGCCGCCCAGACCAGCAGCAGCGTATAGAGCCGCTTATCTACTTGCGGGAAGGCCGCTGTGAGCAGCGCCAGCGCCCAGACGGTGAGCGGGCATGGCATGACGGGCGTAGTCAGGCGCGGATAGCGATGACCGAGCAGGAAGCTGACCAGCGGATAGAGCAGCGTCGAGGCCAGCAGCACCCAGGTTCCAATACGCCGCCAACGCTCCGCAGGGAGTACAAAGTGGATACGCCCGGCACGAATGTCCCACGCAAAGAGCGCAGCGCAGGCCATAAACAACGGTCCGGCAAAGTAACGTCCGATGGGGCTGGCGTCGCGCAGGAAGAAGAACGCCATCGCCAGCCACGCAAAGGCCACGGCGAGGAAGCCTTTGAGCGCGGCATGGGTCGCGCGGGTGGGCCACGTCAAAGTCGCGCCGGTCAACAACACCCCCAACGCCATGAGGACAACTTGCACACCCCAGGTGGCTTCGTTGTAGGCCGCCACGACATTCCAAAACAGTTCGGGCGATTTCATCTTGCTTCGGAGCGCACGGCTTCACTGAGATTGACGTTGGACCAGCAATAGTCCCCTTTCAGGCTGTCATTCCAGTCGCCTGTGACGGGGTTGTAGCCGAATTTCGGGAATGTGTTGGTCATAAGACCTCCGTTTTGGCCCGCCAATAGAGGATTTTGTTACTCTGCCGCCTCTCCAAGCCGGTAATGCACGATACGCACCATCCTGGCGAGGAACGGGAAATACCGCATGAGCTGGAAGACGCCCAGGCGCGGCTCTGGCTTGTCAAAGTAGTACCATTGATTGAGCAGGCGAATGCCGGGCGACCAGCTTTCCACATCCCGATCATCCTTCAGCCCCCAGTGCGGCTGCGCCACCGCCGCCTGGCGCGGATGAGAGCGAATCACCACCGGCGAGTATGCCTCGCACACCAGCTCTGCGCCGGGGAAGCGCTGGGCGAGTGTCTGCACCAACCGCTTGACGTCGGCCTCTTCAAGGTAAACCAGCACCGCCTCAGCCAGAAAGAGAATGGGCTTGCCAGCCCGATCACTCAGGGCGTTCATCCACGAGAAATCGAGCACCGAGCATCCGATGAAATGACTGCGCGGGGTCTCTTCGAGCAGCTCTTTGCGCAGCTCGATCACCTCCGGCAGATCGAGACCGTACCATTCGACTTGTCCATTGTCCACCCGCTCGAAGCGGGTGTCAAGCCCACAGCCCAGGTCAACGATCACCCCAGCGGGATGCTCTGCCAGGAACGCTCGCGCCTGCCGGTCGAACTCTCTCATGCGCAGCAGGTAATTGACCTGTTCCTTTTTCAGCTTCTGGACGCCAGAAAAGTCACAGTCGAGCCGGCCGACCAACTCTACTGCCTTGGGATCGCGCACCAACACATCGGGGCGCTGGCTCTCCATCGCCCGAAAATACAAGGGGATCAGGAGTGTCCGGGAGACTGCGTTCAGGTTTCGGATCGTCTGTGTGGACATTTGGTTCATCATGCCTCTCCAAGCCGGAAATGGTAAACACGCATCACCCTGGCCAAAAGTGGGATGTGCCGCATCCAGCGAATGTGATCCAACCGCGGCTCAGGCCGATCAAAGTACCCCCACTCGTCGAGTAGACGGATGCCTCTGCCCCACTTTTCGAGTTCCTGGCCGCATCTGAGTCCCCAGTGATAGCGGACGCCGAACTTGCTGATGGCCATGCGCAGGTTGTTCATCCGAACGATAAATGGCGAGAAGGCATCGAAGAGCAGCTCCGCGCCGGGGAAGTGGTCACGCAGCATCAGCACCAGCGACTTGACCTGGGCTTCCTCGAAGTACATCAAGACGCCTTCGGCCAGAAACAGAAAGGGACGCTGGCGATGCGCTTTTACCGTGTCCAACCAGGCGCTGTCGAACGCCGAGCCGGCCAGTAAGTGATAGCGTTCTTTTTCGTCGCCAATGAACTTCCGGCGCTGCTCGATAACCTCCGGCAAATCCAGGTCGTACCACTCAACTTTGCCGTTGTCCACACGCTCGAAGCGCGAATCGAGGCCGCAGCCAATGTGTACCACCACCGCCTCCGGGTTGCGCGCCAGGAAATCCTGCACGTAGCGGTCAAATTCCCGGTTGCGCAGGATCACCCCCACCTTGTCGTCCTCGTCCATCTTGAGCTGCCTGATCCGGTCGAAGTCGTAGCTCATCTGCGTGACCAGCGCCACGGCTTTCTCGTCCTTGATCAGCGCGTCCGGGCGCTGCGATTCCATCGCCCGGATGTAGAGTGTCATGAGCAATGTTTCGGCCACACCGCTCAGACCTTGATTGGTCGTTTCAGCCATATCATCCTCCTTTGCCTCTCCACGTCTTAAAGATAATGACCCCACCGTACACCAGCGGCTCGTAACCCTCGAGCCCGGCCTGTGCGAGATCCTGCTCCAGCTCCGGCACATCGAACATGTGCAGCTTGAGCCGCCTGGGATCGCGCGCCTCGGCCCGGCGGCGCATCCGCACTATGGGCTGGTCGCGGTCGAGGAAGGTCAGGACGACCAGTTTTTGCGGACACTAGACTTGATCTGAACGATCGCGCAACATGTCTCCCAGCATAGGAAACTCCGCCTGGGCGTGCTCATCCATGGCGTGGGCGAATCCGTCCGAGAAGTAGAGGCGCAGGAGCGGATCAAGGATGCTGCCAATCCCCTTGAAGCCGGCTTGAAGTGTATGGGTAAGCATCACGCCCGCGTCGTCATCGGCTGCTTCCAGAATGAGCCTCGCTGGCAGGCGAATGATCTGCTTGAATTGCCACACGATCTTTTTGCCGGGCACAACCTCGGTCACAACGCCCTGCATCTTGAGCCGGCGCGGGCCGACGTATTCGTCCATATAGACGATGTTGCCGACGTCGCCCGGCCGGCGCTTGACGGTATGGAAAGCCAGATGTGTGCCCGGCCACCACGCTTGATACTGTCGGTCGGTGCAGTTGAGCATGAAATCAAGAAGGTCTGCGCCGCTGACGTCGGCGACGCGCACTTTTGATTGGATCGTGATCACGGTCAAGCCTCCATATCCGGCTTGCGAAAGTTGAGTGTGTAATTCCACCAGTTGCCGTAGCGCTCTGCCAGCTCGAATCCGGCGGCGTCGGCCCAGGCTATGGTCGTCGCGCGGCGCGGGTAGTCTGGATCGAGGAACTCCTCGGTGGTGGAGACGATGCCGCCCGGCTTGAACACGCGATGCAGCTCACGCAGCGCGCGCACGGGGTCGGGGATTTCGGGCAACACGGTGATGAGGAACGCGCGATCCACGCTGGCGTCGGGGAGCGGCAGTTCGTACGCACTGGCAACGTGGGTTTCGACGTTGGTCACACCGGCGGCTTTGACCCGCGCATCCACCTGGGCGATCATCCCCGGCTGGATGTCCACGGCGATCAGGCGGCCTTCCGGCCCCACGCGCCGCGCCGCATCCACGGTGAACGCGCCCGGCCCAGGGCCGAGTTCCAGCACCGTCTCGCCGGAGCGCAGCCCGACCCGGTCGAGCGCGTGGCGCACATCCCAGCGGCGCAGCGGGTTATCCACGATCCAACTCCACGAGGTGGGACACGGTTCGCCGCGACCTTTGTTCAACTTCAGGATAAGTTTGAGCAGCACGAGCCAAAAGAACAGCAGGCTGCCAATGCCCAACAGGATAATCCACAAAACGTTGTGCTTTTTCATTGGCTATCCCTCCTTGCGCCCCGTGAAATAATCTACCCTTCCCCAATTCCCCGCTGCGCTTCGATGCTCTTGAGCAGGGTGGGTAATTGATCCTCGATCAGTGAAAACATGTCGTGCGCTTCTTGCAAGCGCTCGCGCAGAGCCGGTTCTTCGTCTTTGAGCAGTTCCAATCCCCGCTCGGCGATTTGATGCAGCGAGGCCATCATCCGCAGATACATGCGCATAAAGGTGACCCATCCGCCGGGGAGAAAGCGGAAGTAGACGCGGCGCGGCATCGGCGAAGGTACCCGCTCGATCAGCCCCATCTCGCTGAGCAGGCGCGCGCTGGTGCTGACGGCGCTTTTGCTGGCCTGCAGACGCTCGCACAGGTCGTCAATGGATTGCTCCGGCGGATCGGCGATCAGCAGCACGCCCAGGATACGCCCGGCCATGCGCGGGATGCCCATCTGCTCAAAATACAGACTGATGTCTTCGATAAAGTGTTTCTGTTCGTAGTAACGTTCGGGCATATCGCTTCTCCCTCACGAAATAACTGGCGTTTTGGTATGGTGACGTCGGTTGGTGATCCATTTGCCTATTTCTACCGTGGCCAGTAAACTCAGAGCAACGCCGACAACAAGCAACCAGTCTTCTAAATGCAGCGGCACGATAGACAACACCTGCCGCAACTTTGGCACGAGGAAGGGAAGTACCACCAGGATTTGCCCGGCGACGACGGCCCAGATCAGCGGTTTGTTCGCGCTCAGACGGTTCATGCGGAAGAGTGGACGGCGCATGCTACGGTATGCGAAAATGTAGACCATCGAGTTGAGGGCGAAACTGGCAAAGGCGATACTACGCCCTTCTGCCGGGTTATTATGCTGCAAGAAATAGTGACCGAAGATGCTCAATCCGGCTACTGCGCTGACTATGCTGATGATGGCAATGAGCGACAGGCCCAGCCGGTTCAGAATCGGCTCGTTCAACGGTTTGGGCGGTTCTTCCATGATGCCGTTTTCCTTCGGCTCGAAGCCCAGCACGATGTCGGACGGGCCGTCGCAGATCAGGTGAATCCACAGGATTTGCGCGACGAGTAGTGGCGCCGGCCAGCCGAGCAGCATCGCCCCGAAGACCAACAGCACCTCGGCGAACGAGTTGGAGAGTGTATAGGCCACCACCTTGCGGATGTTCTCGAAGATGACGCGCCCTTCCTCTATGGCGGCAACGATGGTTTTGAAATTGTTGTCCAACAGAATCAGATCGGCCGTCTCCTTGGCGACGTCGGTGGCCGCGCCGACCACCACGCCGATGTTGGCGCGTTTGAGGGCCGGCGCATCGTTGACGCCGTCGCCGATCATCGCAGTGATCTCGCCACGCCCTTGCAGCGCACGCACGATGCGCAGCTTGTCCTGCGGGCGGATGCGGGCAAAGACGGCAATGTCCTGTACCCGTTTGGCCAGTTCCTCGTCGCTGAGCTGATTCAGCGTCTCGCCGTCGATGACTTGGTCGGAGCGCGTAGTCAGGCCGACCATCGCCGCAATGCGTTCGGCGGTCTTGCGGTAATCGCCGGTGATCATCTTCACCTGGATGCCGGCGCGCCGCGCCACCTGAATGGCCTCGCGCACCCCTTCCCGGATGGGGTCTTCCATCGCCACCAGACCCGCCCAGGTATAGCCGCTGTGATCGCCGAGTAGCCCATCCGGGCGATAGGCCAATCCGAGCAGGCGTAGGCCCTCGCCGGCCCACTGCTCTACTTGCGCCAGGACGCGGCCTCGTTCCTGCTCATTGACGTTACACATGCCCAACACTATTTCCGGCGCGCCTTTAAGATAGTGCATCGTTTGTCCGGCGACGCGGGTCGCCGTAATCATGAACTTGGTCTCGCTGCTGAACAATTCCTCGCCCAGCCGTTCCGCGCCATTGGCCATCTCCTGTGGGTCGCCGTTGAGTTGGGCGCGGGCATATTCCCACAGCGCAGCGTCCACCGGACCTTCCAGATCGTTACAATACACCATCACTTCCAGAGCGCGCTGAACGTCGCGGACCTCCTGGTGTGTCACCTGCATACGGCCCTCGGTGAGGGTGCCGGTCTTGTCGGTACAGATGGTGGTCACAGAACCGAGCGTCTCCACGGCCAGCAGGCGCTTCACCAGCCCGTTACGTTTGAGGATTTTGCGCATCCCCAACACCAGGATGACGGTGACGGCGATGAGTAGCCCTTCTGGCACGGCGGCAATCGCCAGGATGATAGAGACGCGCAGCATTTCGAGAAGCGGGCGACCGGAGATCAGGCCGACAGCAAAAATGGCGGCTGTGATCAGCAACACCAGTCTGGTGAGCGTATGGCTGAAGGCTTCCAGACGTACCTGGAGCGGCGTCTTGTTCTCGATTTCCTCGTGCAGACTGGTGGCGATGCGCCCCAACTCAGTGTGCGCACCGGTGGTGTTGACACACATCAATCCGCGCCCGGTGAGGACGGTCGTGCCCATGAAAACCTGGTTCTCGCCGGCAGCGGTGGTTTTGTTCACCGGTTCGCTTTCGCCGGTCAGGATCGCCTCTTCGATGGACAATTTGAGCGCCTCGAGCACTTCGCCATCGCCGGGAACGCGCTCACCGGCATTCAGCAGGACAACGTCGCCAGGCACCAACTCGTGGACTTCGATCTCCTGGCGGACGCCATCGCGGATAACCGTGGTGGTGGGCTTGAGCAGGCTCTTGAGGGCGGTGTAGGTGCGCTGCGCCTGGTATTCCTGGATGAAACCCAGCACGGCGTCGATGAGGACGACTGCCATGATGATCCCGAAGTCGCCATATTCGCCCACGGCCAATGAGATACCGGCTGCGGCAAGGATAATGTAGACTAGCGGGTTCTTGAACTGGTTGAAGAAAATTCCCCAGGCCGATGTCCGCTTGGCCGAGGGGAGAGCATTTTCGCCGTATTCGCGGCGTCGTTGCTCGACTTCTGTGGTCGTGAGACCCTGGATCGTTGTCGTCAGTGACAAGGCTATCTCCTTTGTGTTCTATGGGATTAAAAATGTGTTCCTCAACATAAGTTTATTTTATCACGTTCAGAACTTTCTGTCAATACTGAAAGTTTAGAATAAAAAAGCGCGCAAGCAAGGTTATGAATAGATTTGTTCCGGCATAATCTCGGCTGAGCGTTGGACGCAGATTAACGCGGATTTTCGCTGATTTTGTCGCTGTGCTTACACTGATCTGCGTGCATCAGCGAAAATCCGCGTCCTATTGGGAGATACTCTAAGGACGGGGAGGGGATAAGGAGTTTACAGCCAGCCTTCATGGTAGCCCGTCTCGTACATCGCCACGATGTTCTCCGGCGGGCTGACGGCCTGGATGTTGTGGCACGGCGCAAGGATGTAGCCGCCACCCGCGCCCAAAATAGCGAGGTTGGCGATGACTTCGGCTTGCACATCGGCCACACTGCCAAAGGGCAAAGTCTGCTGGTTGTCCATACCACCGTGGAAGATGATCTGCGCGCCGAAATCGCGCTTCAGGCCCTCACGCTCCATGCCTTTGCAGCGCCATTGGACGGGATTCAGGACGTCCATGCCGATGGCGATCAGGTCGGGGATCACCGGGCGCACCGCGCCGTCGCTGTGGGTGAAGACGATCCCGCCGCCCTCGTGAACCAGGTCCATCATCCGCTTCATACGCGGGAGCAAAAATTCCTGGATGTGGCGCTTGGAGAAGAGCAGCCGCTCCTGCGCTCCCAGGTCTTCGGCGACGTAGGAGAACGTCACCTGCCCCGGAATTTGCTCGTAGATGCGGCGCGTGTGCTCGTGGGCGAAGTCGAAGAGCTTGTCCAGACAGTAGTGCACCAGCTCCGGGTTGAGGGCCAGGTCCATATACGCTTGCTCCAGGCCGCGCAGGTAGGTGTACTGTAAGAATGGCTCTGAGCCGCCGCCGCGCACCGGGCGGTGTTCGTTGCCGGCCACTTGGTCGGGGATGATGGAGTAATCGAACCAATCTGGCGAGGGCCAGGTGTACTTGTCTTCGATCTCGTCTGCAGAGGTGTATTGCGCCAGCGGGTGATATACCACTTCGCTGTAGACGCCGACGCCGTAATCCACATCGCCGTGGCGGCAACCATACATATCGTAGCCTGGCTCTACCGGCGGGCCGATGTAGCGCGGGCCGACGTCCAGTGGGCGGTCAATGTGTAACCGGGCGAATAGCTCATCGACGGTGGCGCAGCCCAGATGGCGCATCAGCTTTTCCGTCGCCTCTGGCGTACCCCAGTAATCCATTGGCACACGATCCGGCTTTTCGCGTCGCAACACGGCCAGCCAGCGTTCTTTGGGGGTCATGGTTTCTTTCATAATTCTCCTTGAGTTTCAAGTTTCAGGTTGAAGGTTACAGGTTATTGGTCGGGGTGTTGTTCGAGATAGCTAATGAAACCGGCAATACGACGACTTGTTTGTGTTGATAAAGTGTAAAGTTGGTCGAACTCTTCCTGGAAAATGTATTTTTGATCGAGGGCTATGTACGCTTGTGCGCGAACTTCACCAGATGAGCCTCTGGCGATGTACAGAAAGCGGATGAAGGTGCGGTTGTTCTGGCTCTCAAAACCTTCCGCAATGTTTGACATTACAGAAACCGCTGCCCGGCGCATCTGATCACGAAGCCCAAAATTGCGGCTAAACAACTCGTTTTTCGTCAACGCATAAACCAGATTGCACAACTCACGTCCGCTCTGCCAACCCAAAATCTCCTCAAATCGCTCAATCTTCGCCATACAAAGTCCTCTCCTCAACCTTCAACCTGTAACCTTCAACCTGTAACCCATATTTATCACCAATCCGCTACACTTCCGTCCTGATCGTAATAAAACTCACCGCCGAGTTCCTCTTCGTACGCGATCGACTGTTCCGCTTCGCGCTCGTCAATCTCGAAGCCCAGACCGGGCGCAGTGGGCAGTTCGATGAATCCATCTTTGACCAGCCAATCCTGCTTGAGGAGGCCATAGCCCAGGCTGGCGTCGATCTGCTCCTGGATGAGGAAATTCGGCGTGACGGCGTCCACGTGTAGCGCCGCCGCCAACGCCACCGGACCGATGGCGCAGTGGGGCATCGTGTGCATGTAGTACACCTCGGCCATATTCGCCACTTTCTTCAACTCGGTGATGCCGCCCACGTGTGATACGTCTGGCTGGATGTAGGATACGGCTTGCTTCTCGAAGGTTTCGCGGAAACCCCAGCGCGTGAGGAACCGTTCGCCGGTGGCAATGGGGAAGGGGACGTGGTCGGACACCTGCTTGAGCGCGTCCACGTTTTCCTGCGGCACCGGCTCCTCGACGAACATCGGGCGCATTCCTTTGAGTTCGAGGCAGATTTCGATGGCCAGGCCGGGCGTGAACTTGCCGTGGAAATCGAAGGCCAGTTCCACCTCCGGGCCGACCCACTCGCGCATCAGGTACGCGCGTTTGACGAAGGCGTCAATGACGGCAGGCGGCTCGTGCCCGCGCCACTTCCCGCCGGGGCCGGATTTGAACGCCGTGTATCCCATTGTGCGTAACCAATCCAGGCGTGTTTTGGCGTGTTCCAGCCCCTCGTCTGTCAGCGAATGGATGCCCCAGTGCGCGTACACACGGATCCGGTCACGCACCGCGCCGCCGAGCAGTTTGTACACCGGGACACCGTAGTGTTTCCCGGCGATATCCCACAAGGCCTGATCCAGGCCCGACAGCGCCGTCATCACCACCGGGCCGCCCCGGAAGAACGCCGAGCGGTAGATGTGCTGCCAGTGATGCTCGATGCGCAGCGGGTCTTTGCCCACGAGATAGTCGGCCAACTCCTCGATGACACCCACGACGCCTTTGGGCCGCCCTTCCAGCGTGGATTCGCCCCAGCCGACCAGACCGTTATCGGTGGTGATTTTCACCAGCCGCGTCCGCTTGCGCGGGAAAAACTGTTCGATCTTCGCTATTTTCATGTTCGCCCTCCTTAGATTTAGGTATATAGTATGGGGCAGGATAGGTAAAGTGCAAATGCGTCTATGTCTACACCAATTTTAGCCACCAAACTCTATATCCCGCCAACTCGGTCGAAAGTGGTCCAGCGTCCTGGTCTGATCGAGCAGTTGAACACCGGGCTTGCTTTGGGCTGCAAACTCACGCTCGTCTCTGCCCCGGCCGGTTTTGGCAAAACCACGTTGGTCAGCGCGTGGGTCGCCGGTTGCGGGCAGCCGGCCGCCTGGCTGTCGCTGGATGAAGGGGATAACGACCTCACCTGCTTCCTGACTTACCTCGTAGCCGCTTTGCAGACACTTGCACCGCATATCGGCGCAGGCGTTTTGGCTGCGCTCCAATCCCCTCAGCTACCTTCCATCGAATCGTTTCTGACCGTTCTGCTCAATGAGATCGCCACTCTCTTGAACAACTTCATCCTGGTGCTTGACGATTATCACGTGATTGATTCCCAACCGGTGGATCAGGCGCTTGTCTTTCTACTCGAACACCTGCCGCCGCAGATGCACCTGGTCATTGCCACCCGTGAGGATCCCTCTCTCCCCTTGGCCCGGTTACGCGCCCGCAACCAATTGACCGAACTGCGCGCTGCCGATCTGCGCTTCACCCCCGCCGAAGCCGCCGAGTTTCTCAACCAGGTGATGGGCCTGAACCTCGCGGCGGAAGACATCGCTGCCTTGGAGACCCGCACCGAAGGCTGGATTGCGGGCCTGCAATTAGCCGCGATCTCCATGCAGGGACATCGCGACGTCGCCAGTTTCATCAAATCTTTCACCGGTAGCCACCGTTTCGTGCTGGACTATCTGATTGAGGAAGTCTTGCAGCAGCAGCCCGAAAGCATCCAGACTTTTCTGCTGCGCACGTCTATCCTCGAGCGCATGTGCGGCCCGCTGTGTGATGCCGTTGTACGCGACCCCGCTGTTTCCGGGCAAGAGACGCTGGAATATCTCGAACACGCCAACCTGTTCATCGTTCCCCTCGATCACGAGCGGCATTGGTACCGCTATCACCATCTCTTTGGGGATTTACTGAGGAAACGGCTGGGTCAAAGCCTCACGTCTGAAGATATTGCCGGACTCCACATCCGCGCCAGCGAGTGGTATGAAGATCAGGGTTTGGACATCGAAGCATTTCAGCACGCGGCTGCGGCCAATGATATTGAGCGTGCCGAGCGATTGATGGAAGGATGGGGGATGCCTCTGCACTTTCGCGGCGCGGTGAACGCTATCCTGGCGTGGTTGGCCTCCTTACCAGAGTCGGTGCTGGATACCAGACCTTTATTGCGGGTGAGGTTGGCGACGATGGCGTTGACAGCCGGCCAGACAACCGGTGTGGATGAGAAAATACAAGCGGCTGAAAAAGCTTTGCAAAATGCCGAGCTTGCTCCTCAAACCCGCGACCTGCTGGGGCAAATCGCCTGCGCCAGAGCGACATTGGCAATCACGCAATATCAGCCAGAAACCGTCCTCATCCAGGCGCGCCGCGCCCTGGAGTATCTGCTGCCTGAGAATCTGCGGTTCCGCTTTACGGCTAACTGGGCGCTGTCGGTTGCCTATCACCTTCAAGGTGAACGCGCCGCGGCCAGGCAAGCTCTGGCAGAAGTCCTATCCATCAATCAGACATCTACAAGTATGTTTTCCACGATATTGGCGGTCATCCACCTGGGGCGGTTACAGGAATTGGAAAACCAGCTCTATCAGGCGGCCGAGACCTATCGGCGTGCGCTACAGATGGCGAGCGAGCAGCCGCAGCCGAATACCAGCGACGCGCATCTTGGCCTGGCCCGCATCGCCTACGAGTGGAACGATTTGGACGCCGCCGAGCAGCACGGGCAACAGGCCCTTCTCCTGGCGCAGCAGTTTGATCGTGCGCTTGATCGCTTCATTCTCTGTGAAGTGTTTCTCGTCCGCTTGAAACTGGCGCGGGGCGATGCGGATGGCGCGGCGGCAATGCTGGCCCAGATTGAACAATCAGCGCGTCAGCAGAACTTCATCCTGCGGCTTCCAGACATTGCTGCTGCACAAGTGCTGGTCCTGCTTCGCCAGGGCGATGTGGCGGCGGCCACTCGCCTCGCGCACACTCACGATCTCCCCATCAGCCAGGCGCGGGTACATCTGGCCCAAGGGGATACATCCAGAGCACTGGCTTTGCTTTCGCCACTGCGCCAGCAAATGGAAGCCAAGGGCTGGCAGGACGTCAGGCTACGAGCGATGGTTCTTGAGGCGATCGCTCTACGCGCGCATGGTGAAAAGGATAAGGCAGCGCAACTGTTGGGAGACGCGCTGGCGCTGGCCGAGCCAGACGGGTTTATTCGCCTCTTTGTGGATGAAGGCGAACCCATGCGATTGATGATTTTTGATTTCCGATTGTTGATTGAAAAGCAACCGCGCGGCCAACAACACAAATTGCTCGGTTACGTGGATAACCTGCTGGCGGCTTTTGCCCAACCGCAGAGTATGCCGCAATCAAAAGTCGGCGCCCTGAAATCCGACCTCGTTGAACCCTTGAGCCAACGGGAGTTAGAGGTGCTGCGCCTGATTGCCGAGGGTCTTTCCAACCACGAAATCGGGGCGCGGCTGTTCCTGGCCCTGGACACCGTCAAAGGCCACAACCGCCGGATTTTTGACAAGTTGCAAGTCCAGCGGCGCACTGAAGCCATCGCCCGCGCCCGCGAGCTAGGCTTGGTGTAACTGCACGTGTTTGTATTCCTCAGCGTTTTCCCCTTTCGATAACGCAAAACAGTATCATCTCGATAAAAGTGAGAGAAGTGGAAGTTTGGGGGCGGGCACAACCCGCCCCCACACCCCCACCCCCGAATTCTTGAGATGATACGCAAAACAACACTTCGCCCCACACCAAAGTGTCTATACAGCGACACTGCGATGCGATATAGTACCTGTACATTGAGCAAGTGACACGGATTATCATTTCCGGCCACAACAGGTACAAGATCATGTCAAATAAACGCAAACCTTCAAGTTCGCCTGTAATTTATCAAATTCGGCTCAAGGGCCACCTGGACAGTCAATGGACAGACTGGTTCGAGGACCTGACTATCACGCTGGAAGAGGACGGCGATACGCTGCTAACCGGCCCGGTGATTGACCAGGCCGCGTTGCATGGCTTGCTCAAAAAAGTGCGTGATCTTGGAATCCCGTTGATTTCGGTCAATCGAGTTGAAACCAACGAAACTCACCCAGATCGTTTGAAAAAGGAGAAAAAAATGAATACAAGCACCACTCCTGTAAAAAAGAGCGACATGAAAAAGTTCTTTCAATTCTCATCGCGAGTTATTGTTGCGCACGTTGTGACATACATCGGAGTCGGCGTACTTGCGTATATGTTTCTCACGCGCGAGTTTTTTAATCCCAACGGTATTGCTGCTCAGATTATGCGAACCCCCGATCAACACGATCTATGGCGACATGTGACAATTTGGATGGTGCCATTCCAGATTCTACGCGGGTTTCTGATTGCAACTGTGCTCTTTCCGTTTCTATCATGTTTACAATCCTGGCCTTATTGGAAACGCGTAGTAACCATTGGCGGCCTGTATATTGTTCTTGGTCAATGGGCCAGTACGGTTGCCGGCTCGGGCACGATAGAAGGTTGGCTGATCCTAAAGCCAGAATTTACAACTTTTCCCGTCGTGATCAAAGCCATGGTTGAGGGCTTTATTCAAGGTCTTGCTCTATCTGTATGGGTTTCAAAATCAATTGGAACCTCCAACCAAACCAAATAAGGAGTAAAAGAATGCATACAAAAAACAAACTCATTGAAGTCCAGGACAGGAAAGCTATTCTGTCCACCCTGTGGATCGCGGTCATGATCAATATGCTGAAAGCGGACATCCTTTCGCTGTTCATCCCCGGCTCGGCGGAAGAGGTAGCGAGAACCGCCGCCAGCGCGGGCGCATCCATTCCCCAATTGATGTTGATCGGCGCGGTGATGGGGAATCTCGCCATTGCCATGATCATTCTATCCCGCGTGTTGAAGTACGGAATCAATCGCTGGGCCAATATCATCGTGGGCATCGTCATCATCGCCTATATCTGGGGCGGCATGGCATCGTATCCCCACTACATCTTCATCGCCAGCGTCGAGACCCTGTGCCTGCTGCTGATCATTGGGGTTGCCTGGACCTGGCGCAACGTCGAAGCCTGATAAAGCGAATAGGAGAAAACACATGAAAGCGATTGTTCAAAACGACTACGGTTCACCCGATGTCCTCAAACTGGCTGAGGTCGCCCAGCCAGCGATGAAAGATAACCAGGTATTGGTTCGCGTCAAGGCTGTTTCTATCAATGCCGGAGATGTGTTCGCCATGCGGGGCAATCCATGGCTGGTCCGCTTGACAACCGGGTTTCCCAAGCCCAAAAACCATATTCTCGGCTGGGATATGGCGGGGGTGATCGAAGCGGCCGGCTCCAGCGTGACGCAGTTCCGTCCTGGCGACAAGGTGTATGCCGCGTGCAGCAGTACGCTTGCCGAATATGTGAGTGTGGCTGGAGATAAACTGGCGCTCAAGCCTGCCAACCTCACGTTCGAGCAAGCCGCAGCCGTTCCGACCGCCGCGATCACCGCCCTGAAAGGCTTGCGCGATGTCGGCAAGTTACAGCCGGGGCAGAAGGTGTTGATCAACGGGGCTTCGGGAGGGGTGGGTACATTTGCCGTGCAAATTGCCAAAGCGCTCGGCGCCGAAGTGACCGGCGTATGCAGCACGCGGAATGTGGACATGGTGCGCTCCCTCGGCGCAGATGATGTCGTGGATTACACACGGGAGGACTTCACCCAAAACGGACGGCGCTACGACCTCATTCTCGACAATGTCGCCAGCCATTCATTTTCAGACCTGATGCGCGTCCTTACCCCACAAGGGCTGATCGTTCCCAACAGCGGCTATGGCGGCATGGGATACGTGTTCAAGGCGTTCTTGCTCTCGCCGTTCCTGCGCCAACTGGGGAGTATGTATGTGGCTGTGCCAAATGGCAAAGACTTGTCACAATTAAAGGAGTGGCTCGAAACCGGGAGAGTCAAGCCGATCATTGACCACACTTATGAGTTGCGCGAGACCCCCGATGCCTTCCGCTATCTGGACAAAGAGCATGCCCGCGGCAAAGTGGTCATCACGGTGACAGAATGAGAGAGAGAACAATGCTGGACACGAGAATCATTCTTTCGGCAACCTGGGTTGTTGTCACGCTGATTTATCTATATGGCGATGTCCTGCGCATTTACCACGGCGGCGACATGGCAAAAGCGTTGGCTGACATGGGGTTAAACCAGTTCGCTTGGCTGGGGATCGCGGTTTTGATGTTGACGCCAATCTTGATGGTTTTCCTGCCCCTGGTGTTGCCGCAGCCTGTGAGCCGCTGGGCGAACATCATTGTGGCGGTTTTCTTCTTCCTGTTCAACCTGGTTGGCCTGCCCACCTATCCACCGTTATTTGACAAATTCTTGCTGGCGGTCAGTATGGGATTCAACGGGGTCACGATCTGGTACGCGTGGAATTGGTGCTAACACAGTGTAGATCAAGGACACAATAAACAGTTACATAAAAATTTAAAGAATTACGGAGAAAAAATGAAAACCTTACAGAAATCCGGCGGTTTCTCCGCGCTGTATATGGCAATTGCCCATCTGATCGGGATCATCATCTTTCTCGTTGTTCTGGACTATCCCAGTATCACCGACCCTGCCCAAAAAGTAGTCCTGAATGTCGAAAGACAGACGGTCATCTTCTCGACCAACCTGCTCATGTACGTGTTCTTTGGCTTTGCGCTGATCGTGTTATCACTGGCGTTGTACGACCGGTTGAAGTCCGGCGCACCGGCGCTCATGCAGGTGACCGCCGCGATCGGAATCATCTGGGCCGGCTCGCTCATTGCCAGCGGCATGGCCGCAAACGCCGGACTCGCTACCGTGGTTGCGCTCTACGCCAAAGACCCGGCCCAGGCTGTGTTGAGCTTCCAGGGGATTGAGGCCATCACCAACGGGCTAGGCAACGCCAATGGCGAAATCCTCGGCGGACCTTTGACGCTGTTGGTCAGTTTGGCTGCGTTGCGGACCGGCGGGCTTCCCAAAGGACTGAATGTCCTCGGCTTGCTGGTTGGCGCGGTGGGCATCATCACGATTGTCCCGGCCCTGAACGCTTTGGTCGGCGTCTTTGGCTTGGGGCAGATCGTCTGGTTCATCTGGCTGGGGATTGTGCTGCTGCGCAGCAATCCGGGCAAGATAGCATAAAAAAGCAAGATATTTTTCAAGACAAAGCAAATCGAATAAGGAGGAACTAACATGAATTCACCCAAACGGATCGCAAGAATCGCTGGTGTCCTTTATCTGATCGTCGCCGTCTTTGCCGCCTTTGCCTTCAATGTGTTCACCAAGTTGTACATCGCCGGAGACGCGGCGGCTACGACGGCGAATGTCGTTGCAAGCGCGGAGCTTGTCCGCATCGCTGTTGTCGCCGAGTTGGTCCAGGTGACGGCCTGGGTCATCCTCGCCCTCACCCTCTACCATCTGCTCAAGCATGTCCATTCGAGCACCGCGCTCGCTATGGTGATCTTGGTCGCAATCGGGGCTGGCATCGTTAGCATCAATACTGTCTTCGCGTTTGAAGGAATGCGGGTCGCGACCGACAGTTCTTATGCAACAGTCCTGAGCGCCGGGGGAATGAATGCGCTCGTGTTGATGTTGCTCGATACCCAGCACTATGGGTCTTCCATCGCGTCAGTCTTCTATGGTCTGTGGCTGGTCCCTTTAGGGTATCTCACCTACAAGTCCGGCTGGTTTCCCAGGGCGCTGGGTGTGGCGCTCGTCGTCGCGTGCGGCTGCTACCATGCCAGTTTGCTCGCCGCCTTCTTGTTTCCCGATCTGAGCATCGTCATTCACAGTTACCTGAGCATTCCGATCTGGATCTTTGAACTCTGGATGGTCTTGTACCTGCTCCTGATCGGTGTGAGGGCCGTAAAGCCAGGCGTGAATACACAAGCCACAGCATAAATAAACGGGGTCGCACATCGGCAACGGCCAGAATTAGAGCTGCTGCCAGATGACAACAACTTGAGGAGATTAAAGAATGAAAGCAATCGTATATATACAATTCGGGCCGCCCGAGGTCTTACAATTCAAAGATGTAGAGAAACCTGCCCCAAAGGAGAACGAAGTCCTGATCCGCATCCATGCCACCTCGGTCAATTTTGGGGACCTGATGGCACGGAATTTCAAGGCGGTCTCCCCACGCAAATTCAATATGCCTTTCATTATATGGCTACCGGCGAAAATATCTTTTGGCCTCCAGCGGCCCAAGTTATCCATACCAGGTAGCGAGTTTGCCGGAGAGATTGAAGCGGTTGGCAAGGCGGTTACCCGCTTCAAGACAGGCGACCCGGTCTTTGGATTCTCCAGTGGGCGCTTTGGCGCGTATGCCGAGTACCTCTGCCTGCCGGAAAACGGCATGCTGGCCATCAAGCCGGCCAACCTGACCTATGAGGAGGCCGCTGTTGTTCCTTATGGCGCCATCACAGCCTTGAATTTACTCAAAAAAGTGAACATCCAGCCGGGGCAAAAGGTGCTCATCCATGGTGCCAGCGGCGGGATCGGTTCAGCCGCAGTGCAAATTGCCCGGCATTTGGGAGCAGAAGTAACCGGGGTTTGTGGCACCCCGCGCCTGGAATTTGTGAAATCGCTGGGTGCGAGTCAGGTCATTGATTACACCAAAGAAGACTTTACCCAAAACGGTGAAACCTACGATCTCATTTTGGACATCCTGGGCAAAGGTTCGTTTTCCAGGATGAAAAACTCGCTCAAACCCAACGGCATTGTGCTTTACGCCAGTTTCAAAATGAAGCAACTGGTTCAAATGCTGTGGACTTCACGGGCGGGCGGCAGGAAAGTGATCTGCGCCCTTGCGCCAGGCAGCGCCGCGGATCTGATGACTGTCAAAGCGCTGATCGAGGCCGGTCAGATCAAGGCGGTCATTGATCAAAGTTTTCCACTGGAGCACATCGCCGAGGCGCATCGCTATGTTGAGCAAGGGCATAAAAAGGGCAATGTGGTTATCACGGTGGGAAATACCCATGAAAATCAAGGAGACCAAAAATGAATACCTACAGAAAGAGCGCCGTCATCGTTGGTATTCTATTCATCATCGGGACGGTTTCAGGTATGCTGAGCGGCGTTGTGACCGTCCCACTCAGGGCAGAGGCCACGTTTCCGTTCAATCTTTCGACAAGTGAACCTCTTTATCAAACCAGGCTCATTCCCAGGTGGCTGTCAGCCTGGGGTTTGATCGGCGCAGGGTTGTACTTCACCGCAAAGATTGTGAGCATGTTCGGTCCGCTACATACAGCACCGTTAATCGGGTCTGGCATAGGGCAATTGATGATCCCCACCGCCATTCAGGAAATGGTCTTTGCGGTCTGGCTGATCGTGAAGGGATTCAACCAGGATGCAGTCAAGAAATTGGATGAGGCTCATTAGGGCTATTGCATTTAGGAACCCCGGTCTGTTGGCAGCTTATTGAGCCGCTAAAGCGGCATTTTTAGGAGGATTTTTGTATTTTGGCGTGGGTGTCTTATAATTGATCTATGGCTACGCCAATTTTGACCACTAAACTTTATATCCCGCCAACTCGACCTAAAGCTGTCCAGCGCCCCTGTCTGATCGAGCTATTGAACGAAGGACTTTCTGCGGGTCGCAAACTGACACTCGTCTCTGCCCCCGCCGGCTTTGGCAAAACCACGCTGGTCAGCGCGTGGATCGCCGGTTGTGGACAACCGGTCGCCTGGCTGTCGCTGGACGAAGGGGACAGCGACCCCACCTGCTTTCTGACCTACCTCGTGGCTGCTTTGCAGACACTTGCGCCGGATATGGGCGCAGGCGCTTTGGTTGCGCTCCAGTCCCCTCAGCCGCCTCCTATCGAATCGCTTCTGACAGTTCTGCTCAATGAGATCGCCGCTGTCTCGGACGCCCCTTCGGCAGGCTCAGGGCAGGGTTTCATCCTGGCGCTTGACGATTATCACGTGATTGATTCCCCGCCGGTGGATCAGGCGCTTGTCTTTCTGCTCGAGCACCTGCCGCCGCAGATGCACCTGGTCATCGCCACCCGTGAGGATCCCTCGCTCCCCTTGGCCCGGTTACGCGCCCGCAACCAATTGACCGAACTGCGCGCTGCCGATCTGCGCTTCACCCCCGCCGAAGCCGCCGAGTTTCTCAACCAGGTGATGGGCCTGAACCTCGCGGCGGAAGACATCGCTGCCTTGGAGACCCGCACCGAAGGCTGGATTGCGGGCCTGCAATTAGCCGCGATCTCCATGCAGGGACATCGCGACGTCGCCAGTTTCATCAAATCTTTCACCGGTAGCCACCGTTTCGTGCTGGACTATCTGATTGAGGAAGTCTTGCAGCAGCAGCCCGAAAGCATCCAGACTTTTCTGCTGCGCACGTCTATCCTCGAGCGCATGTGCGGCCCGCTGTGTGATGCCGTTGTACGCGACCCCGCTGTTTCCGGGCAAGTGACGCTGGAATATCTCGAACACGCCAACCTGTTCATCGTCCCCCTCGATCACGAGCGGCATTGGTACCGCTATCATCATCTCTTTGGGGATTTGCTGCGCAAGCGCCTGGGGCAGAGCCTCGCCTCGCCCCCCCTTTCATCCTCCTCATCGGGAGGGACAGCGGGGGGGAGCGTGGCCGAACTCCACATCCGCGCCAGCCAATGGTATGAAGACGAGGGTTTGGAATTTGAAGCTTTTCACCATGCGGCTGCGGCCAATGATGTTGAGCGCGCCGCGCGCCTGATGGAAAGCAAGGGGATGCCTCTACATCTGCCTGGCGTGGCGACAGTGATACTGAACTGGTTGGAGTCACTGCCAAGAACTTTTCTGGATGCCAGGCCCGCATTGTGGTGGAAGCAGGCTTCGCTGATGCTGGTTCTCGGCCTGACAACAGGCGTTGAAGAAAAACTCCAGGCCGCTGAAGCAGCTTTGGCATCCGCAATTCCACCATGCGCCGAGCTGGACGATACGACCCGAAACCTGATCGGAAAAATCGCCGTTGCCAGGGCGAACCTGGCGCAAACGCAGGCTCAGGCCGAAGTCATCCTTGTTCAGGCGCGCCGCGCCCTGGAGTACCTGCACCCCAACAACCTATCCTACCGGTCTTCGGCAATCCGGGCGATGGGATTTGCCTATTATTGGCAGGGAGACTGGGCTGAAGCCAATCGAGCCTATACCGAAGCCTTATCTCTCGCCCATGCGGCTGGGGATACGACTAATGCCTTATTGGCTTCGATCCGTTTGGGACAGATACAGGAATTGGAAAATCAGCTTCACCTGGCGGCCGAGACCTACCAGCGTGTTCTACAACTGATCGGTGATTATTCACCCCCAAATTCCCCTGTAGCGTATCTTGGCCTGGCCCGGATCTGCTATGAGTGGAACGATTTGAACGCCGCTGAGCAGTATGGGGAGAAGAGCTTGCAAATGGCGCGGCGGTATGATCAAGTGATTGACAGGTTAATTTTGAGCGAGCTGTTCCTCGCCCAGCTGAAATTAGCCCAAAGGGATGCAATCGGTGCAGCACGCATTTTATCGCAGACGGAACAAGTCGCTCGACAAAAGATGCATACCCTGCGCCTGCCGGATATTGCCGCTACCCAGGCATTGATCCACCTTTACCATGGCGACACAGATGCAGCCGCTCAATTGGTACAGCAGTATGACCTTCCGCTCCACCAGGCGCGCGTGCTCATTGCCCAGGACAATCCATCTGCGGCGCTAGCGGTGCTGGTTCCGTTTCGTCAGCAAATGGAGGTCAAGGGGGCGGAAAATGAACGGCTCAGAGCACTGGTGTTACAGGCGCTTGCGCTTCACCGAAAAGGCGAAAAAGCCCTGGCTCGGCAAGCGCTGGCTGAAGCTCTAGCGCTTGCCGAGCCAGGCGGCTTTATCCGTCTCTTTGTGGATAAAGGCGAGCCAATGCGGTTGTTCATTTCGGATTTTCGATTGTGGATTGAAAAGCAGTCCGGCGACTGCACGCATCCACAGATGGGTTATGTGGATAAACTCCTGGCTGCTTTTGCCCAACCGGAAGGTATGCCACAATCGAAAATCAACTACCTGAAAACGAAACTTATTGAACCATTGAGCCAACGCGAGTTGGAAGTCCTGGGCTTGATCGCTCAGGGCCTCTCGAACCAAGAAATCGGCCAACGGCTGTTCCTGGCCCTGGACACCGTCAAAGGCCACAACCGCCGGATTTTCGACAAGTTGCAAGTCCAGCGGCGCACCGAAGCCATTGCCCGCGCCCACGAGCTGGGCTTGTTGTAACGGCACGTGTTCGTATTCCTCAGCATTTTCCCCTTTCGATAACGCAAAACAACACCCCAAGCCACACTAAAGTGTCTATACAGCGACACTGTGGTGCGGTATAGTACCTATACATTGAGCACGTGGCACGGACGGTTATATCCTGTCGCAACAGGTACAAGGTCATGTCAAACAAACTCAAATCCAATTTAATGAAACTCATCCATCGCGTTCAAAAGAGGGAGATACAAAATGAACAACTTCAGAAAGTTCGCAATAAGTGCAGGAATACAAAAAGGTTCGATCGTTCTTTCAATATGGTGCGTCATTAATTTCTTACTCGCCCTCATCATATTGAGCTATGTCATCGTTTTCAAACAGAATTCCCCAATCTTGCAGGTGGCTTCTTTTTCAGAGGCTGAAATTGCCAGCCTGAGCGCCAAGACCATTGCAGCGCTCAATTGTTTTACCATCCTGTACAACTCTTGTTCACTGGTTATCTCAGTGCTGACGTGGCCGCTTATCCGCAAAAACCTGCTCGCCGGTCAAAAATCGGCTTTCTGGATGTTAGTGTTTGTGATCGGCTTTGTGGAAGTGATGGCGTTTTTCGCTTCCGCATACATTGGGCATGGGCGCTGGCAGGTGAATGTTGTTCAGAGCGTTTTATACCTGGTAGGCATTGGCCTGTCGGGCTATTCACTATTCAAAGGAGATAAAAAATGAATTCAATCAATAAGACCGCAAGAATGGCAGGGTTCCTGTATTTCATTTACATGCTAACGCATATCATAAGTGATGCGTGGCGCGATAGTTTTATCGTACTCGGGGATGCAGCAGCAACAGCCAGCCATATCATGGCGCATCAAGGGTTATTCACTCTCACTGCGGTAGGCGATCTACTCGCTGCTGCGCTTTTCTTTTTGGCTGCCTGGGCGCTCTACGTTTTACTCAAACCGGTCAATAAAGCCCTTGCTCTCCTATTCTTGTTACTAAACCTGGCTGGTGTCGCCATTCAGTGTGTGAGTGCGATGAATCTATTTGCTGCGCTGTTGCTGATGAATGGCCCTGATTACCTGAAGCTATTCCAGGTGGATCAATTGCAGGCTCTGGCAATGTTCTTTCTCGATCTACGCGAACAAGGGTTTTTGATCGCCCAGCTATTTTATGGCGCCTGGCTCTTTCCGCTTGGTTATTCAGTTTTCAAGTCGGGCTTCCTTCCCAAAATTTTGGGCATCGTGCTGATGGTTCATTGTTTTACCTGGTTGTCAACCTTCTTTCAATCTTTCCTCTTCCCAGGCTTCACGGCTATCACCTATGTCAGTTGGCCGCTTGGATTCATTGCGGAATTCGGGCTGACGTTGTGGCTTCTGATAAAGGGTGCTAAGGAGCAAAAATAAAATGGAGCAGAAAAATACGACCCAATCAAAGAAAATCTGGAGAAAGGTGGCGATACTGACTATCGTGGGAGGCTTTGCCTTCTGGTTAGCAAACTTCGCGATTTCTCTAACTCCCATTGCGGCGGAATATAGAGCTGCCCTTTCAATTTCATATTTTCCAATGCTGCTTGAGTCTTTGCTGGGCGGCCTGATTATCGGATTCTGCGTCAGCTATTTCCTGCTTCGTTTCTTTGATAAGTTACCGACAAAGAATCCAATCCTAAAATCCATAATTCTAAGCGGCATCGTTCTGATCATTGTCACAATGCTACTCGAAGTTCCGGCAAAATTACTCACGCCAACAAGTGATGCCTTGCGTTACTTCCTCATCGGTGCAATTTTTAACGTACTAAGGTTTCTCGCTCTTGGAATAGGGATTGGCTATCTATACGATAAGCTCAATGGAGGCGCACGATCATGAAAGCGAGAACAGATGGCTGAGGCTCATCGCTACGTTGAAAAAGGGCACAAAAAGGGCAATGTCGTCATTACAGTGGAGCCTGATAACAACACCTGATCACTGCGTGAACACTCTGTTTCGTGCCGGGCAAGTTATGCAAAACACGAGTCGCTACGAAAACAGGAAAAAGCATCCATGGATATGAAACTGATTATCATCATAGGTTTCTCATACTTGTACTGCTTCTTTGAAGTATTTATGAATTTGAGAAAAGGAAGCCAGGGCAAGATAAGCTCTTCGGGCGACAAGGGAAGTTTGTGGGCGTTATATGCCCTCATTACGCTTGGCTACTTTTTGTCATTTTCAATCGGCGCGACAAAAATAGGCAGGGTTCATCCCTGGGATACATTTTTTGCTATCGGAGTTACGCTGGTTGCCATCGGATTAATCATCAGAATACACTCCATATTGACTCTTAAACAATACTTTACTTACTCTGTTGTAAAAGTAGACAATCATCGTTTGGTTGAAACCGGGCTATATCAATTCATCAGACACCCTGGTTACTTGGGCCAGATCATTATCTTCCTTGGAATTTCGACTTCGTTAGCGAATTGGTTGTCTATTCTGACAATGACGATCCCGATTGCAATTGGATATGGTTACCGAATCAAGGTGGAGGAAAGGTTTATGCGGGATCAGTTAGGAGAAGACTACCTGGGCTATCAAAAACGAACAAAAAGAATAATCCCGATGATCTATTGAAAGGAGAAAGGAAAAAATGAAAAGGATCTTTACACTCACAATGATTTTGATGGTACTGACAGCCTGCGCAACACCGCAGGTCCAGACACCTGAACCTGCAGCGACGGACACGCCTCAGGCGAATATGCCAAATCCGGCTGCGGTCTATTGCATCGAGTCGGGAAACCAATACGAAATTCTCATGGCTGCTGATGGCAGCCAAAGCGGAATATGCACTTTCCCGGATGGCAGCGTCTGCGACGACTGGGCCTATTACCGGGGCGAGTGCGGCCCGGCAGTGCAAAACAGCCCGACACCGACAATGACCGTCGAGGCAACTACAGAAGCAACTGCTGGTGAGCCTGGAGCAAGTGAGAGCACAGGCGACGATGGATCAGGCGGTTACATGCCACCCGAAACCACAGAGGAGCTGGCCGATTGGTGGGGCGTCATCAAAAGCACGCCGCCCGGCGCGCAGTTCGACGACTACTTCGAGAGGCAGGATTTGGGACAGAAAATCCGTTTCGGCATTGACTCATTGGACCCGACGATCAAGTCTCAGATCGAGACACTCCGCGATAGCGGCAAGATCGTGCATCTCTACGGCACGTTAGTCAGCAATGTGCCTGACTACAACGGCTCGCAAATCCAGGTGGACTGCATCGAGATAGAGGAACAATCCCCAGGCAGTTTCATGCCGCCTGAGGCCACTGAAGTGTTAGCGGACTGGTGGGGCGTCATCAAGAGCGTGCAACCCGGCGCGCAGTTCGATGACTACTTCGAGCGGCACGACCTGGGGCAGATCATCCGGTTTGGCATTGATTCGCTGGACCCGGAAATCAAGTCCCAGATCGAGATGGTGCGCGATACCGGCAAGATCGTGCATCTTTACGGCACCCTGGTCAGCAATGTGCCTGACTACAACGGCTCGCAGATTCAGGTAGAACGGCTTGAGGTGGAATAACAATGGACTTTATCTTGCACGGTTATTGTGGTGTCTATTGCGGCGCTTGCCCGATCATGCTGGCAACCAGGGCAGGGAAAATCGCTGACGCTCAGCAGTGTTACGGATGCAAAAGCGAGAAACCGACCGGATTTTGCGCCACCTGCGGCATCAAAGCCTGCGCCCAGGGCAAAGGTTATACATTCTGCAGTGAATGTAGCCACATGGAGACCTGCGAACTCATGCAAAAGTTCGTTGCGGATGCACAATACCCTTACGGGCAGTGTGTTTTGAGGAACATGGAAATAATCCGGGACGCAGGTCTGCCCAAGTGGCTGGACAGGCAAGACAAGCGGTGGCGCTGCCAGCACTGCGGCGCGGCACACTCCTGGTATCATGAAACCTGTCCTCGATGCGGTCAGGTCGTGGCGAGTTACAAAGCGGATTTGTAGCGTACTTCGAGGTTGAGTTTTGTCATTTCAAGGGGGCTGCGAGCATGAACCTGTTACCCAAAATTCTGGTAGTGATTGGGAGTAAAGCATCACTTGGCTTTGGAATATGGCACTTCTTCGTGCCCCAGGCCTGGAAGTGGTATTCCTATATTGATCGCAGCGCCACAGAATTGGTTGTCGCGATTCGGGCGATCAATGCGTTCTTTTCCTTGTCGCTGGTCCTGTTTGGCGCTATAAACATCTTGTTGATGTGTAGCGACCGCGCGAATCGCTATTCCAGGATTGTGGTGCTGACGGCAACCTGTGTTCTGTGGCTGACCCGCGTCATATTTCAGGTGGTTTACCCGCAAGGCTCGCAGTTTCCGGGCCTCCAATACGGAATGTTAGCGGCCTTTGTCAGCGTGACTGTGTGTTACCTGTTCCCTTTACTGAACCTTCTGTTCCAACCCTCTGGATAACGCATCTTGTGTGAAGGGGTAGTGGAGTTTTACAGCGGTACGGCCTGATTTGAACTATTCGCGTAACTACTATAATAAGCAATCAGAGATGGGTAAAGAGGCGTGAGTCATCCATAATCAAATCTATGACACATTCCCCCACCATCAAAACAAATTCACAGGGAGTTACGTATGGACAAAGTACGATTCGGCATCATCGGCGTTGGCGGGATGGGCACAGGGCACGGGCGCAACTTCCCCATGATCCCCGCTGTGGAGTTGACCGCGGTGTGTGACATTGCGCCGGCGGCGTTGGAGACGGCCACCCGCAACTTCGAGGTTCCCGGCTTCGACAATCATGTGGCTTTGTTGGACAGCGGCCTGGTAGACGCCGTCATCATTGCCACCCCGCACTACTTCCACCCGCCCATCGCCGTGGATGCGATGCGGCGCGGCATCCACGTCATCAGCGAGAAGCCAATGGCGGTGATGGTATCGGGCGCGGAGGCGATGATCACGACCGCCGAAGAAACGGGCGTGGTTTTCGCCGTGATGTTCCAGCAGCGAACACTCCCGGCATCACAGGCCGCCAAGAAGCTGGTGGACGAAGGCCGCCTGGGGCCGCTCTACCGCACGCTACTCACCGACTGCCACTTCCGCAGCCAGGCCTACTACAACTCGGCCGGCTGGCGCGCCACGTGGAAGGGCGAGGGCGGCGGCGTGTTGCTCAACCAGGCCCCGCACGGGATGGACCTCTTCACCTGGCTGGCGGGGATGCCCTCGCGGGTGATCGCGCAGGTGAACACGCGCCAGCACGTCATCGAGGTGGAGGACGAAGCCGCCGCGTTGCTCGAATACGAGAATGGCGCGATTGGCTACATGCTGGAAACGGTCAACGAATATCCCACCGGGATGCGCCTTGAGCTGTGTGGCGAATACGGCAAGCTCGTGCTCGACGATCACGGCCTGCGTTTCTGGGAAGTCAAACCCGGCGTGCGCGCCGCCTCCGACGGCGTTGAGGCGATGTGGGGCCATCCCGATGTGGCGGAAGTGGCGGTGGAACTGGAAGAGCGCACCACCGGTCACGCTGCCGTCGTCTACAACGTCGCGCAGGCGATTCTCCACGGCGAGAAATTGCTCTCCCCGGGGCCGGAGGCCATCCGCAGCCTCGAACTGGCGAACGCCATTCTGCTCTCCGGGCACACCGGACAGCCGGTCGCGCTGCCGGTGGATCGCGCCGCGTATGACGCCTTCATCGCGGAAAAACAAGCGTCGTCGAAGGACAAAAATGTAGAGGATCAGCGGATTACCGATCCGCATTACGTGGCGTAAAACGTGAAGCATGATGCATGAAAAACTCATGCATCATGCTTCCTGCCTCCTTTATGCACTCTGGAGCGCCAGTCCGTTTTGTTTTTCGCGCGCGCTGGCTTCGTCTTCAAGCTGCATTACCGCCGGAATCATACGCATCGCAGCAGCCATCGCCATACTGATAGCGCCTGCTGCAATGAACCAGACCTGCACGCCCGCCCAATCTGCCACCGGGCCGGCGATGAGCATCCCTAGCGGCGAGGCCAACCCTGATAGGCTGCTCACAGCGGTAAACACGCGCCCCTGAATCTCCGGCGCGACGGCGCTTTGCAACAGCGCGAGGAACGGCGCGTTGACGATCGGATTCATAAATCCGGCGAACAACATCCCCGCCCACGCCACCCAGAATCCGGTGGACGAAGCCATACCGACGATCAACATGCCCAGTCCCATGCCCACCAGCCCGGTCAGTGACGTGTAGATCTTGCGGCGGAACCCGCCCCACACGCTCAACGTCAATCCGCCCGCGATTAGCCCAATGCCCCAGGATGAATTCAGCCATCCCAGTTGCTGAGCATTGCCGGCAAAATGATTTTTCACCAGGATCGGGAGCAGCGAGAAGGCCGGATTCGCCAGCATATTGAGCACCGTCGCCATGAGCAGGATGATGAACAGGCCCTTCCAATGCCAGATGTAGGTAAAGCCGGCGACCACATCGCGCCACAAGAGCACAACGGGGGACTGGCGTTGACTCGGCAGGGCGGCGAGGTCCTCGGCGGGGCGCTCCGGCTGTGGGATGTGAATGAAGAACAGCGGCGTTATGGCAAAGATAGCCGTCAGCACATCAATGCCCATAATGGCGTGCAGGGGCAAGACTTCCATCAAAAACGCACCGACCGGCGGGGTGATGATGTCCAGCGCGCCGCGCAGTGTCTGGTTCATCCCACCGACGCGCGCCAACTGCGATTTTGGCACCATGAGCGAGGTAGACGCCTGCATGGCGGAATAGTGAAAGACCCCGCCCAACGCCCGCACAAACATGATGACGAAGACGTGCCAGACTTGTAAAACCCCCGCCCACGATAACACAGCCAATCCCGCCGAAAACAACGCGATCAGACTGTCCGCGACGATCATCACCCGGCGGCGATTCCAGCGATCCACCAACGCGCCGACAAACGGCCCTAGCAGCACGTAAGGCAGCATCGAGATGAACGTCATCAGCGCCAGGACGGTGGCCGAACCGCCGGTCTCTTGCGTGAGCCACCACACCAGGGCAAACCCACCCGCCTGGCTGCCGATTAACGACAACGCCTGCCCGATCCAGATGGTGAAAAAAGGCCTGGCCCAACGCTTGTCTTGGGGCTTGGGCGCGTCTGGCCCAGCGCCGGTTTTGATCATTGCATCTTCGTTCATTTTTACGCTCCTCGTTTATGTAATTTAATTACGAGTAATATTGTAACTTATACTCCGATTTTTGTCAAGACCCAAATCGAATAATTTTAATACGAAGATGCAATATATTCAGGTTTCGATGGATTTTTTAATCGAAAAACCGTCTTTCGGTTTGAAAAATTAAGCGCCAGTATATGTCACGACGATCATCAGACAACGCGATGGCTTGGCGATGCGGATGACCTCGCTCTTGAAATCCGCGTGCGGTTGACCGCTGACCGTGACTGCCTTTATCACCTGTCCTTCGGGGAGGCGGACGTGGATATGGAGTTCGCGGGGTGGGCGCTCATCCGATAATTCGACGTCCACTGTGACCTCCGTCGGCCTGGTCTGTACGCGATACGTCACCGGCCCGAAGAACGACGCCATATCGCGCGCGCCGAAGCTCTGCCCCGGCGCGAACCAGGCGCGCGGCGCGCCCAGCGCCAGGTGCAGCGCGTCGCCCTCTTCGTGCAGCAGGAAATGCCGCAGCCACACCAGCGCCTTGCTCTCGTCCGGCGATTTGTAGAACGGGCCGACGCCGTGCCCCAATTCCGTGACCGGATGCTCGGTGAAGGTGCGCACGTCCGGGTACAGTTCCGAGCCGAAGTTGTTGAACAGCGCCCGCAGCGCGTGTTTGATCTGCCCGCGCCGCAGGTAATCAATGCCCAGGTCCATCAGATTGGGCTGGATGGTGACGCCGCCATGGCTGAACCAGAACTTCTCCAAATCCACCGGTCGCCCCCACTCGCGGGAGACGAAGAGGTTGTCTTCCAAATCCTTCAGCACCCACGTCATTTCCGGTTCGTCGGGAGCGAAAACGCCGCCTTCAAGCAGGTGCAGCGCACCGTAGGCCGCCTCGCGGAACCAGCCCCATTCGCGCCCACGGATGCCGGTGCGGGTGGGGATGTGGGGGCTGTACGTTCCATCAAGCAGGCGCACCACCGGCGACTCGACCATCGCCCGCAGCGCCGCCTGGCGGATGTCTTGCCGGTAGGCGTCTGCTTCGCGGGTCAGTCGCGCCGCCTCCGGGTGATCCACCGATGCCAGCACATCGGCTATCGCGCGTAACCCGGCGTAGGCGTGCGCGTTGACGGTGAACCAGTGCCGCCATTCGGGGTTGTCCTCCAGATGCCCGGCGGGCAGCAGACCCCATTCCGCCACGCGGGATTCTTCTGAGAATTGGACAGGATTGACAGGATTTTCAGGATTGAATCTGATGGAACGTGACTCAGACATGCGCTGCTTGGTGCTTTCCCGCTCGCGGATGACGAAATCGCACGCGGCGATGAGGTTGGGCGTTACCCGGTCGAGCCACGTCCGGTCAGCGGTGTAGCGGTAGTGGTGCGCCAGACATTCCATAATGTAGCCGTGATCGAGGTTGTAGGCGAAGCTGCCCATCACCGGCGCGCCGCCGTCGAAGTTCACCGCCACGAGCGCGCCTTCTGCCGCGGTGAACTTACCATCCGGCGCAGCGATGCCTTGCGTCTGCAAGAACGTCTCCAGGTACGCCGCCGCCCGGTCGTGATGCCCGGCTTGATCGAGCATCGTAATCTGCCAGGTGGCTTCGTTGCCGCACGCGCCGTAGGACCACGTTCCTGCCGGGACGACGTACAGACCATTCTCCGGCTCCTTGTCCACGCTGATGCCCACATGCACGCGCGCAGCCTTGTGGAAATCGGACAGCACGGCGTCCGGCACGTCCATCTGCCCGCCGGACTCGACGTAGCCGCGCCAGTAAGCGACGACGTCTACCAACTTCTCATCAAAGTTGGGAGTGTCAACGGATTGAACGGATTTTAACGGATTAGCGTTATCCGTTAAATCCGTTGACAAAGTGACGAAAGGAACGGTCATGGTGAGTGTGTGCGATTCACCGCCATCCAGCTCGACGGTGTACAGAATCGCTGTCGGGATGACGCGGGAGACGCCATTTTCGGCGCAGGGAACCGCCGCCAGTGTCCCGCGCCCGCCGCTGTGGAACACGCCGCGCAGCCGGGATTCCGGGTAAGCGTCCACGCGCCACGCGCGCGCGACGGGCACGTCTGGCACGACGCGGCCCTGGGCCAGAATCAGTTCGTCGCACACCTCAAGCTGCTCCTGCGGCGCGATGGCGAGCCAGAAGTGGACCTGTTTGCGCCCGTGGGTGGTGTTGCAGAGGACGAAGCGCAGCATGGCGACCACATCTTCGTCGCCGCGTCGGGCGTCGGGGCCGGTCATCGGACCTTCGAGTTGCGCGACGAACGCCGTCTCTTCGACTTCGATCTCTCGATCCAACCACCGGCTGATGACAACCGGCAGCCAGCCGTCGAGCAGGGATTGCGCGGTGCGATGGCCTGGTTCTCGAAAGTCAGGTGGATCGCCTGTGCCGAAACGAAAGCGCAGTTGCGCCCCCGGCCAGAGCAGGCGCGCCGCGTCCCGTCCGGACAATTTCAACTGGGTCTTGTCGGCGAAGAGTTCACCGTTGTGGCGCAGTGCGAACTCCTGCCGTCCAGCTTCGAGGCTCAGCGGCAGATAACGTCCCAGGCCGGTGTAGGAATCCTGCTTGACGACGTCCAACGGCGGAATCTCTGCCAGGGCACGCGCCAGCGATTGTTCCGGTTCATCGAAGATGCGGTCGTAAATGGGTTTCGGCGCACCCGCCAACCGCCGCTGATATGCCTCGAATGACTCGCCGCCCGCCCAGGTGATGTACGCGCCGTAGTCCTTGATGTAGATCGGCCCCCGATCCAGGTCGGCGACACGGAATGAGAAACCGCGCTCTCCGTCATGCAGCGTGAGGATTGTGCGATCCGCCGAATCCGCCCCACAATCCGCGTATCGCACGCGCAGCCGCACACACGCTGCGTCAATCGGCGTAACGCTCAGCGCTTCCCCGTTCACCGCCTGCCATCCGTCATTCACCATTTGCCATTTGCCATTTTCTATGCACCGCACATCAATCTCCCCTTCGTCCCACCGTGTATCGGAGTAGACGCCGAGTTCAGCGATGATGGGTTGCGCATCTCCACCGCAGACCAGCCGCAGCTTGAGCGTGCGCCGGAAGGGTGCGAGATAGTGCGCGGCCTCCTCCAATTGCGCCGCCGACATCACGCCGCGTAATTCGGGCAGATCGACGGGGTCGAAGGTGAAGGTGATCGTTGCTCCCGCCCCCGTCCCCGGGGGCGGGCTTTGCGTCCCCGAGACGGGGACGCGAGCAAAAGGAAGGAGGGGGACGCGCGGAGATGGAAAGGGGGCGCGCGCGATTGTCGTTTCGGCGCGCACCGTCACCCAGCGGCCGTGCCAGGGATCGTCGCGCCCGATCCAGCCGCGCCGCGCGCCCGGTCGTCGCTCCGGGGCAGGCGTGGGCCAGGTGTTCTGCCAGTATTGCGCACGCAGGTCGGGCGGCGCATCGCCCGCGAAGCGCACAACCACTTGTCGTATGTCGCGCGGCTCATCCCATTCCAGGCCAAGCTGCCACACGCCGGATTCGGGATCGCGGACCGGGCGCAGCAGGCCGTCGGTGTCTGGCGTGAGGTCGTGGGTGTACAGGTTGTGACGCTCCGTGCCGGTCCACCAGCGGAAGCGGGCGAAGTCGGCGAGGTTGATTAGGGAATTTTGAAGAATTGACAAGTGACTCATAAAGATTTACTCCTCAACGATTAGACAGCAGTTCCCAACCTATAACGAATATAAAGACAATAACAAGGACACTGTATATGATAGCTCGTTTGCCTTTGGATGGCTCAGCCTGTCCTTTACTTCGGAAAATTGACACTTGGTGGACAATAGAAGTCACAGCGATGTATCCAAGGACTAACGCGCCTCCAACGGCATAAATAATGGGTGGCACAAGATTTTTCTCCGTTATGAGCGGCACCATAACCAATAACAGGAGCGGAATGAGTATAAACGCCACTGTAGCTTGTCGCTTTAAAACAATCTTTTCATACTCTGTAAATCCCTTTAATGACGGGATCTGACGATATTGAAGAATCAGTATCCACGACATAAGGCCGATGATGAGCGAAATGGCAAGAATCGCCTCCAGCATAGTTTTTTCCTCACCAGACCCCTGGCACAAACCGATACCGCACCTTCTCCGCATACTCCCGATAGCCTTCCAACTCGGCAAACAGGACTTTTTCCTCGTTAAGGGTGCGATACACCAGCAGGCCGATCCAGACCAGCAGCGGCGGGATGGAGGGCCACGAGCCGAAGACCAGGCCGCTGGTCAGGCCGAGGAGAACCGCACCCGCGTAGTTGGGATGGCGCACGTAGGCATACGGCCCCGTCGTCGCCACGATCTGCCCGCGCTCTCCCTGGATGCGGATGCGCGCCGAGAGATATTCGTTGTGGCGCAGCGCCCAGACGGGCAGGGCCATGCCTCCAAGCATCCCGATCATGCCAATCACCTGCACCCAGACCGGAAATCCCGCGCTCCAGTGATAGCGTCCCAAATCCAGCGAGACGATGACGACGTGCGCAATCCACATCAGCGTCGCGCCGACGTTGTAGACCGGCTCCGGTTTCGCCCCTGGACCGGGCTTCATCCGCTCGCGCGCGACTGCTTCGGACATCGCCCACACGCTGGCGGCAGTGAATAGCACGCGGATGCCCAAATAGAGCCAGAAACGCAACGGCAGCTACAAACGTCACAAGTCGCATCATGGTTGAATCTCCTCAAAGTCTCAAGTTCAGAGTTCCAAGTTAAAAGTTCTCGAGGTACCGATGCTATAGCGCGGGTTGTCAACTCGCGCTATAACGCCTCCTTCAAACGCTGTTGCTCGCCTGCGAACGTGGTTGGTTCGAGGCCGCGCTCGCGGACGTAGGCGAAGGTCATGGCCAGCATCGTCATCGCCGGATCAAAGCGCGCCAGGGACCAGGGATGCCAGATGAGGGAGACGTAGGGCAGATCGAGTTCGATGGCGCGGTCGATGAAAAGGCGGTTCATCGCGAATTCCTCTTCCGGCGTGGCAATCGGTCCCAGGCGAATGGCCTCCGGGAAGGGCGAGGGCCAGGCGAGGATGCGCTGCGGCCGGTCGGTGAGGTTGTGACCCTTGAGCAGGTTTTCGTGCCAGCCGTGACCGGGCATCTCCCATAGGTCGGGGCAGCCTTCGCCGGCGTAGGTGAACGGCGGTTCGAGTAGGGCGGGCACGGTCATCTCTGGCCCCCACAGCACAGAGCTGATGTAGCCGAAACCTGCATCCGCAACCGCTTTCACCAGCCACGGGTCGCCTCGCAAACCACGGTCGAAGCCGCAGCCGGGCCGCATCCCCACGCAGGGCCGCCCGAAGGTCTGCTCAACCAGCGTTTTGCCGTAGCGAATCTCACGCAGGCGCGCAGCCGGTGCTATCGCCGGACCGCAGAACGGGTGATCGCGCAGCATTTGATGGGAGTACGTGTGCGAGGCGATCTCGAACTGCGGCACGTCGCCAAGCAATGCGCGGAAGGCTGGCCCGTCGGCTTCCAACAGCGTCCCCTGGATGAAGAACGTGGCGTCGAAACCAAACCGTTCGTGGACGTCACGGATTGTTCGGCAGGCCACCAGGCACGCGCCGGGCATTTCGGTATCGTAAGCGGCAATGTATCGAGTCATTGAATCCTCCGAGTAGTCCGGTAGTCGTTAGTCGTGTGGTCTGATAGTCATTCTGTCATCAATGGAGTGCATTACACTCACGCGCCATGCTTTATTTTATCGTGATTTCCCTTAGTGCGATGGCGTCTGTGCCATCCGGTGTGCGCAGGCGACCTTCTTTCAGGGTGTACAGACCGGCGTACAGGCGATAGACGCCCGGCGCTAGATCGGCCGGAAGCGCCAGTGAACGCGAATCCAGCACAATCTCGCCGGGCGCCCAACTGGTGGTAGGGCGATACCATCCCGCGGGTTCGCCATCGGATTGCGCCACGAGTGTACCGTCTGGCCCAATCAGGTGGACGAAGACCCGATAGCTTTCGACCATGACCGCTTCCGCGCGCCAGACCAGCGTGAGTGAAAGGGTGTCGCCGGGGCGTAGCGTGTCCAGCGCGCCCAGCGCGCCCAACAGCGTGGTGCTTCCGCCCAATTGCACATGGGTTGTGATGTCCAAATCGGGCGCATCCCAAAGGCGCTGCGGAGCTTCCACGTCGAGGAACGCCAATAGCGATGGCGGCGTGGTAGTCTCGATTTCTGGACAGGCGGACACAGTCCACCGGTAGCGACCGCTGTTGAGCGTGGCAGGCAATCGCACGAGATGCCGCCCGCGCCAAACGTTGCCGGCCTGCCAGCGCGTCGTCGGGAAGTCGGCGCGGGCCGGCGGCAAGGTGAATTCAGCCGCGATGGCTCCATTCTCCGACAAAAACTGTACGTGCGAGGAACAATCAATCTGCGGGGCGCTGTCGGCCTGCCACAGGAAGGTGAGCAGGATGAGCGCGCCGGGCGCAGCCATCTCACGATCCACGTCGTAGCCGATCAGCCGCAGCGGTCCCCAGACGGCGTTGCCGTCGGCATTGAAGCGGGTTTCTCCAGCGCGCGCTTGATGACGCGGCGGCGTGACCTGTATCGTTCCCAATGTCAACTCAGTGCCGAGGCTTTGCCCGGCGGCGTCTTGGGCCTGGTAGGTAAACGCGGACGTTTGCTCGAAGACGCTCAATGTCAGCGTATAGACGCCCGGCGGCGTTCCAGGCCACAGGTCGTACCGCTGCGCGATGGCGGCGTACTGGTCGGCGGGCCACGTGTTGGCTGCGGGCGGCTCGCGATGCCAGGGAGGCGGCCAGGGTATCGGCGTGTTCCAGGTGACGCCAAATTCGTCCTTGAGCGCCATCCCGACGCCATACTCCGGTCCACCGGGGACGGTATCCTGCCAGTACGTCCACACATCCAGGGGCGTATCCGCCGCCAGCGTCGTGGGCAGGGCATCGTGACCGAGCAGGCGGAACTGCCCGTCGAAGGTCACATCCAGCGGGACATCCACGCGGCGCAAGTGGTTATCCTCAAGATTCGCAAAGTGCAGCGGGATATTGGCCTGGTCGATCCACAACGTTTTGATCAAAATCAAGCCCAGGGCGAGGGCGAAAAAGCCGGTTGCGTTGAAGGCTTCCGGTGATTCCGGCGCCTGGCTTGGGGGCGATTTTATGAGGCTGACCAGCAATAGCGCGAGGCTGAGCGCCGATAGCGTGTCCGCAACGAGC
Organism: Anaerolineae bacterium; assembly: GCA_035420085.1. Taxonomy (GTDB): domain Bacteria; phylum Chloroflexota; class Anaerolineae; order B4-G1; family SLSP01; genus DSWT01. Next base: position 52,361 of record DAOLUH010000013.1, on the reverse strand, counting down.
CGTAAAGGGGTTTCACCGAAGCGAATGTCCAGGGTGTGGCGTCCGGTGGGTATGTCGAAGGTGATCAGGCCTTCCGGTTCGCTAGGGATAACGGGGACAGATGCGCCATCAATCTGCACCCGCCAGCCGGGATAGGCGAACGTCCAGTAGCGCGCGCGGAAGGGGGCGGGCGATTCCACGACCAGCCGCGCGCGATTCGGCCCGTAGTTGGCTTCGTGGATGGTCGCGCCGGCGGGCAATTCTTCGGGACGCAAACGCACCGGTTCACGCCCGGCGCGCAGGTCGGCTTCCAGCGGGTTAGTTGTGGGAAGTTGCTGCACGGTTTTGGGGAGCAACTCGCCGAAGGTGGTCCCGCCGAGCCAGCCAGTTTGATGTTCGTAGTCGAGCATCCCGGCGAGCGTCGCCGGTTGCGGCAGGGCGGTGTGGGGCGGGTAGAGCCAGCCGAGCGCGCCCAGGCTCAAGGCAACGAGCGCCAGCGGGCCGGCAGGGGGCCAACGCTGCGCCAGCCAGCCGCACCCGATCCCGGCGAGCGTGGCGACGCCCACGGCGGCCGGCGAGAGAAAGCGCCAGGGAAAGTGCAAAAACGCCAGTTGTGGGACAAGCTTCCAGAACCAGGCCGCGGCCGGGGTGGCGAGCCACACGTAGCCGAGGGTCGCAATCCACAGGATGAGAAGCCGCCAAAAGCCTTCCTTGCGACGGACCGAGACAAGCACCGGCAACGCCAGGAGCATACACAGCGCCGGCAACAGTCCGATCCCTTTGGGCAGCCAGGGATTGAGCAGGCTGGTATCGAAGGCGCGCGGTGGCTCCAGCAGGGTCGTCAGGGAGACGAAGCTGGCTGAATAGCGGTAACTCAACACGCGCTCGAACTGCACGTTGCCCCGTTCCAGGATCGAAGGGAGCCAGAAGAACGCAGCGACGCCGATTCCCAATCCGAGCGCCCAGATGCCGCGCCAGGCCGTGCGCCAGGTGCGCGCATCGAGCGCGTTCACCGCTACCCAGGCTGCCAGAAGCGGCAGCGTCAGGTAGGCGAAGGCGTCGTGCGTGAGCAGCATCGCGGCCAGACCGCCTGCCGCCGCCCACAGCCCACGGCGTTCGGCGTCACGTTGCCAGCGCCCCAATCCCCAGAGGATGAGCGGGGGAAAGGCCCAGGCCAGCGCCTCGCTCATGCTGGCGCGATGGTAGTTGACGTAGGCGTGGAAGGGCAGTGTGACCATCACCAGCCCGGCAACGAGGGCGGCGATCTCGCGTTCCACGCGCGGCGCAGTGCGGCGCAGGTCGCGGACCCAGAGCCAGGTCGTCCAGCCGGAAAGCAGCGTTCCCACCGCGAAGACGCCATTGATGGCGAGCGGCCAATCCAGCCCTAGCCGGTGGAACAAGGCCGCCAGCAGTGCGGAGAGCGGCGGATTGAACAGCAGCATGGGATAGCCCAGGCCGAAAACCATATTGGGGAACCAGCGGGTGTAGAGGATGCCGTGGGTAAGCATCTGATCAGCTTCGAGGCTGCGCCAGAGGTGCAGGACGTTGTCGTAGCCGACGGTGAGTTCGTTGCGCAGGAAGGGCTGGATCGCCGGCAGGGCCAGCAGCAGCGGCGTAAGCCACAGCCAGATATTGAAATCACGCTTGTTTGATGGCGTCTTCGTTAGCACAGCAGTTTGTATGGATCATGGATTCGCTTGCGGCGCTTTACGCAGCAGGCGATTGGCCGTCTCGGAATGCCACTTGAGCTGCCGCCGGTAGCCTGGATGGGGTATGAATTGCCGCCGCACGGCGTCCGGTTCCACGTTGCCCACCGTCGTGATGTCGGCAAAGTCGGCGACGCCAAGCCCCAGACGTTGGCAATGGTGCATGTAACCGATCTCATCAGGGTTAAATCCCATCAGGCGCGCGGTGAAGGCGTCCACTGCCAGCGCGTCGGTTCCCGCCAGCGCCACGCGCCAATCCACCGGGTCGCCTTTCGTCGGTCCGGCGCCTTCCATCGCCTCGAAGCCGTCAATCACCGCCACGTTTGGCCAGACCCACGGCGCTAACATCGCCATATTCAGGTTGAAGACGGGATAGCCCTGGTGCATGGCGAATTTGTCGCTCAGGTTGTGCTCGGCCATGCGCTCCATCGCCCAGTCCGCCAGCGCGGAAAAGCGCAACCACTGCGGCGTCAATTTGTCGAGTGACGACAACGATTCACGTCGCGCCGGGACACGCGCCGCCACCATCGGATTGATCAACGATCCCATCACCATATTCTTGATCGAGAGTGTAACAATGCCCGTGTCGTGTGTTTTCGGCGGCCCGACCGAAATACGCAGGTCGCTTTCCACCACGGTGCGCGCCAGACGCAACGTTCTGGGCTTCCAATGCCGGTCGTAGACTTGTAAGGGGACGGTATCATCCGCATTGAGGTCCACCAACGTCACATCGTAAGGGGCGACGAGCGCCTCGTACCCGAAGTGCGCAAAACTTTGCCAGGTGTTGACCAGCGCCGCGCCCTCGGCGACGATCAGCCGTCCGCCGTAACGCCCACGCACAAAATCGAGCACCGCGCGCATGGCGTCGTTGTGTGTGGCGGCCAATTGGCGGTGGCTGACAAAGTTGGGTTTGATGAGCACTTGTCGGCGCCCATCGAATGTAATGTCATCGGCGATCAAGTCCAGCGCCGCGCGCACATTGGCATAACGATCATTCCCTTGAATCAATGCTACTGTAGTGACCATGTTTTTACTCCTATGGTGTTTCTTCCACCGGGCGTGTGGTGCGTTGCAGGTAAATCACGAGCGGGAATCCCAGCACCGTGGGCACCCAGAACGAGATGATGCGATAGGCCAGAATGACCAGCACGGTGACGGCGTTCGGCACCCCCAAGCCGTTGTACAAAGCGGCCATGGTCCCTTCGACGATGCCCACGCCACCGGGTAGAAAGGTCACTTTTCCCAGGAGCAGCGGTAGGCCGTAGCCGGTCAGCAGGATGCCGGGACTGACCGCGTGCCCGGCAGCGATGAAGAGCAGAAAGAGCGTCGCCATATCGCAGCCGATGTTCAACGCTGCGCCTAATACTGGCTGTCGCCAGCCGCCGCTGCGCAGCACATCCCAGGCGCCGAAGATGCGCGCAGTGATGTCTGTGGTTGCTATGGGATCGTACGAACGCCGCATCAAGCTGGCCCACCAGCGGGCAATCCGCGTCAGAAGTGCGGTGAAAGCGGGGCGGTGCTGCACGCCCCACACGATGAAGCTCGTCGCGCCGACGAGCAGCGCCAACGTCAGACCAAAGCCAATCGCCTGGAGAGTCGACAAGTCATGGACAATCAACAAATGTAGCACGCCTGTAGCGGCAAGCAACGCCAGGATGGCGTTATTGAACAGGGAGGGCAGCCAGCTCGCCAGCAGTGCCCCTTCTTTTCCTACGCCGTTGCTGCGTGTCCACCGATACACCGCCGCTGCATTGCCCACCATACCTCCGGCGACCAATCCCACGCTGGATGCCGCCAGGGTGACGACAATGCCGCGTCCGATGCTCAACCGCGGCGGTGAAATGCTCGCCAGGCTGCTGATCAAATAACCACTGCCCACATAACTCAAGACCTGCACTCCAATGGCTAAGGCTACGGCCCACCAGGCCATATTTTCGATGACCTTGAGGGAGCTTTCCAGCGTGGTCAACTGAGGTAAGAGTAGATGCACGGCCAGCCCCAGCAGAATGAGCACCGGAAGTTGGCGCGCCAGCCGGAGCATCAGCTTGGGAACTCGCATCGAGGCCGCGATCTTTTGTGTGGCATTTGGACTGGACATAAGCGGATTCTCTGGTTAACGAGGGTTCACGTGACGGCGCAAACGGCGTTGTTCTATCCAATCTTTGATGTAAGTTTGCACGAAGTTGTCGCCGGAGTCGGCGCGTACCATCGCCAGGGCCACGGGCAGCAAACTGGCCGGCCCTGGATAGGCCAGGTAACGAGGTTCCCACCGGGGATGAAACTTTTCTTTGAACTGGTGGAGTCCTGCAAAGTTGTAGAATTGATTGATATGCGCGTAGATGTAATGTAATACGCGTTCGATAGCCGGATCATTTTCTTGCTCCCCCACACCAGCGAGTGAACTCAATCCCAGATTGAACCCTGCGTAGCCCTGGGCTTTGGCCCACTGAAACAGCGCCAGGAATAGAAAGTCCATCGTTCCCTCTTCCACCTCCGTGCGGTGGCGCATCAAGTCAATGGTGGATTCGTTGCGCTGATACTCAGGGAGAATGTTGGCAAAGGCGCTGATGATCCCCTCCGGCGTCCACACCACCATCACCGGCCCGTTGCCGATGTAATCATCGTCGAACCAACCGAGGGAGAAACGTTTCTCCGAACCGTGCATCATCGTCAGCCATTCGTCGCTGACGGTGCGCAATTCCCGCAGTATCGCAGCGGGCACGGGTGGGGCGATGTATTCGGTTCGATATCCCTTTTTGGTGAAAACGTTGATGGTATTGCGCAGGTGCTTGTTCGCCTTTCCTTCCAGAGAAAATGTGGTCAGATCCACAACTGCTTCCTGGCCGACAGTCAGGATATCAAATCCGGCAGCCTTGTAGGCTTCCAGATGGTCGGGCAAGGTCTGGTAGAAAGCCGGAAGCCAGTCGTTGCCGTGGCAGAAATCCATAAAACCCCGAATCGTATCCGCTAGATCTTCAACCGGCCCGATAGGATCGCCCAGGGTGACGGCTGCCCTTCCTTTTGCCACGAAGGGGACGACCGAGCCGCCAGGACTGAAATAGTACGCTTTATCGTCGAACAGGGCATAGCGCGCCAACGATGAACAACCGTAGGCTTCGACAATGGTCTTTGCGCGCGCGCGTTCTTCAGCGGTAGCCGCCCGTCGCATAAAAACAGGGCGCATCAGCATGAGCAGTGCGTAGCCTACCGTCACTGCGCCAACCAGATAGATGGAATCTGCGAAATAGCGGCCAAACCTGGTGAGCGGTTCCAGCCCCGGATCATAGAATTGGGTAAACATCACTAACGTTTGTTGTAACGCCGCGCCCAGGCTAAAATTGACGCTGAAGTGCCGATCGAGCAGGTAAAACCCTGTTACGCCGTAAGCCAGCGTGAACAGCAGCGCGCCAATCAATACCCGCAGGCCATGCCGGATCGAGGGCGCATCCGAACGCGCATGAAAGGCATGACGTTCGATGAGCAATGCAACGATCAACAGGCCCGCCAGGGCGGCTTCCTCGTAATCCAACCCTTTGAACAAGTGGCTGAACAGGGAGATCGCCAAAACTCCCAGCGTCGCCCACCAGGCTGCGCGTTTGCGTCGCCAGAGATTCGCCGCCAGGAGGAACAGGGCAAAGCCGGCCAGTGCCGCAGTGAGATGCCCGCCGCGGCGCACTTCGAGCGGCAACACCTGTTCCAGAATGGCGACGCGGCTCACAAGCGAGGGGGTGACAGCCGAAATCACGTTCACGACGCCCATCAAGCCGGTCAGCAGCGCGAGGATGTGAACGCCCCAGGCATGGCTGACTGCGCGTGCGCGCCCGCCAAACGTTTTGATCCGGCGCAGCAAGACGAAGCCCAGAAAGACGGGCAGCCAGAAGGACAGTCCCCGGAAAGCCAGGGTGATCACGGAGGCAGCCGCGCCGGGAACGTCCAGCGAGATGAAGACCAGTGGCATCACGCCTTCCACCACGCCGATCCCGCCCGGCGTGATGGCGACGATCCAGAACAGCACGCCGATGCCGTAGGCCGCCACGACGACGCCCAGCGAGACCGGGCCGTAAAATGCCAGACACAGGGCGTAGAGGCTGGCAACGTCGCAGAGCTGTTCCAGAAGGCCGATCCCCAATGTCCTTAGCAGCCTGCCAGGGTGCGCGGCAATGGCCGTCGAAGCGCCGGTAAACTCAGCCGCCGTGCTTTCTGCCCACGTCTCGGCCAGGAAAGGGGCGCGCTTGAGACGCGCTGCCAGGCCATTGACCACGTGCTGTAGCCAACCGAAGAGGGTCCGGAGCAGCGTGGGACGCCAGAGACCCAGCAGCAGCACACCTCCCAGGACAGCGATCAACACGAACAGGATGATAGCTCCGACGATTTCGTAGGGTTGCAGATCGTGTTTGACCAGCAAGAACAGCAATCCGCCAAGTAACACCACGGCGAACATCACGAAGTCGGCGGCTAACGCCAGCAACACCCCGGCCGCCGTCCGTGTTGGAGATTCGCCGCGCCGGGTGGCGTCGTCCAAAAAGAGCGCGTTTCCCGCCGTGCCGCCTGTGGGCGCGACCACGTTGATGAACAGTGCGCCCAGGACCACCGGCAATAACTGCCAGACCCGGCTGCGCACCTCAACCGTGGAAAAAGCCGCTTGATACAACGCGGTGTATAAGACGTAGTACCCTATCTGCAACAGCAGCGCCAACGCCACCCATTGCCATTTCCCCTGGGCCAACGTCGTTGCCAGCGTTTTGAGTTCCGCGAAATGGCTGAGGACAACCCACACAAAGGCAATCACCAGGATCCAAAGCAGCCACCGCCGTTTCATAGGTGTTACTCCTTTGCTTTTGGCCTATTGTGACAAGACGTGTGCCAATTTGACCAATTTCATGTCCAGAGGTTTCTGTTTGCCTACCACATCTGCCAGGGATGTCGCCGTGATCGTGTCATTGTTCAATCCCACCAGAACGCCGTGCTTGCCGGCGGCCAGACATTCGACCGCTGCCGCACCCAGGCGGCTGGCGAGAAGGCGGTCGAATGCGCCCGGCGCACCGCCGCGCTGCACGTGTCCCAACGTCGTCACCCGCAAATCGAAGCCCAGGCGCTCCTGGTGTTCCTTGAAGTACGCGGCCAATCCTGCGGCATTGTACTTTGCGCCCTCCGCGACGACGATCAGCGCGTGCGATTTACCGCGTTCGTAGGCGGCGAGCAGATCGGTCGCCACGACCTCCGGGTCGGTTTCCAGTTCAGGGATCACAACAGCCTCGGCGCCGCCGGCGATGCCCGCCATCAGCGCCAGATAGCCGCACTCGCGTCCCATTACCTCGACGAGAAAGGCGCGGTGGTGCGACGCAGCCGTGACCTTCAGCCGGTCAATCGCTTCCAGCGCGATGTTGAGCGCCGTGTCCACACCGATGGTAATTTCGGAGCCGTAGAGGTCATTGTCGATGGTCGAAGCGACGCCAACGGTGGGGAATCCCATCGCCGCCAGCGCGTGATTGCCGGTCTGCGAACCGTTTCCTCCGATGACCACCGTAGCTTCTATGCCGCGCCGCTCCAGCGCGTCGATGGCTTGCCGGCGGCCTTCTTCCGTTTTGAACTCCGGGCAACGCGCGCTGCCCAACATCGTGCCGCCCAGTTGGATGATGCCGCCGACATCTCTGGCGTTTAGCGGCGCCATATCGTCGGCGATGAGTCCCGCGTAGCCGTGCTGGACGCCGAACACTTCCCACCCTTGCTCCAGGCCGCAGCGAACCACGGCGCGGATGGCGGCATTCATTCCTGGGGCGTCGCCGCCGCTGGTCAGAACTGCGATGCGTTTCATACTAGATGCGCTCCTTTCGATAGAAAAAGTGTTTCACTGTTTCGGAGGTTATCAGGTAAAGCAGTGTGATGCCTATCAAAGTCAAAAAGGTTGACAGAGGCAGCGGGGCCAGTCCCAACAGCGTATTCAGTGGTGTATAAGGGAGGGCCAACGTGATGCCTGCTACAATTAGAGCTGCCATCAACAACATCCGGCCCGGCCGGCTTTTGTAGAATGGCTGTTGCGTACGCACGATAAGGATGGTGAGCACTCCCGTCAGGACGGATTCAACGAACCAGCCTGTGTGGAATTGCGTTTCGTTCGCCTTGAGAACCAGGAGCAGTACGCCGAAAGTCAGATAATCGAAGACCGAGCTGGTAAGGCCGAAGGTGACCATAAAATCCCGGATGAAGGTGACATTCCAGCGGCGGGGTTTGTCAATCAACACCTGATCCACGCTGTCGCTGGCGATGTTCATCGAGGGGAAGTCGGTGAGGAAGTTCGTGAGCAGGATTTGCAGCGGCAGCATCGGCAGAAACGGCAGGAACAACGACGCGCCGGCCATACTGAACATGTTGCCGAAATTGGCGCTGACGGTGGTGAAGACGTACTTGAGTGTATTGGCGAACGTCGTCCGTCCCAGGATGATCCCCTGGCGCAGCACGGACAGGTCGTGTTGGAGCAACACGAAATCGGCGGCCTCTTTCGCCACATCCACGGCTGTGTCCACCGAGATGCCGACGTCGGCGGCGTGCAGCGCCGGGGCGTCGTTGATGCCGTCGCCCATATACCCCACCACGCGGCCCAATTTCTTCTGCGCCAGGATGATGCGCTCTTTTTCGTTGGGATCCACCTCGGCGAAGAGGTTCGTGTGTTCGGCGGCGTGCCAGAGTGCCTCATCGGGCATGTCGGCGATCTCTGCGCCGGTGAGCACGCCGGTCACGGTCATCCCGACCGCGTCGGCAGCGTGCAGGGCGACGGGTTTGTTGTCGCCGGTGATGATTTTGAGCTGCACGCCCAAGGCTTCCAGCGCCGCAATCGTCTCGCGGACGCCGGGCTTGGGCGGATCGAAGAAGAGCAGGAAGCCGACGAACGTCATGTCGTGTTCGTCACGGCGGGTGTAGCGCGCCTGCTCCGGCATCAGCCGTATGGCAACGCCCAGCACCCGGAATCCCTGCTCGCTCCAGGCGGTGTAGCGTTGCCGAATCTGCTGTTGGTGGTCATTATTCAACGGTACGCTGCCGTCGCCTTCCTGAACGTGTGTACACACCTCCAACACGTTGTCCAGCGCACCTTTGGTGATCTGCCATAGGTCGGTTCCCGTTTTGACGACAATGCTCAGCCGCTTGCGCACGAAGTCGTAGGGGACTTCGTCAACTTTGGTGTAGGCGGTCACGTCGGGCTGCGCGTACGCCGTGATGGCTTCATCCAGCGGATTGGTAAGGCCGGTCTCGAAGTAGGCGTTGAGGTAAGCGTAACGGAAAACGTCCTCTGAAGGCTGCCCCAGCACATCCATCGCGCCGTCCAGGCTGACCACGCCCAGCGTGAGCGTACCGGTCTTGTCGGTGCAAAGCACGTCCATGCTGCCGAAGTTTTCGATGGATTCCAGCCGCCGCACGATGACCCCGTCTGCCGCCATGCGCTGCGAGCCTTTAGCGAGCGTGATGCTGATAATCGCGGGCAGCAGTTGCGGCGTGAGGCCGACCGCCAGGGCGATGGAGAACAACAGCGAATCCAGCACCGGCTTGTGGAAGAAGACGTTGACGGCGAAGACCAGGAACACCAGGATGAACATCACGCGGGTGAGCATGTAGCCCAGGCGGTGAATGCCGCGCTCGAATTCGGTTTCCGGCGGGCGCACGGTGAGCCGCTTCGCCACTTGCCCGAAGACGGTCGCCGCGCCGGTTTGCACGATGAGCGCTTTGGCCGAACCGCTGCGCACGTTTGTGCCCATGAAGACGCAGTTCGTGCGCTCCGGCAGGCTCGCGCTTTCCACCACCCCCCCTGGCCTTTTCTCCACCGGGAACGTCTCACCAGTAAGCACGGCCTGGTTCACGTAGAAGTCGGCGGCTTCCAGCAACACCCCATCGGCGGGAATGAGGCTCCCGGCAGAAAGCTGCACCACGTCCCCCGGAACGATGTCCTCGGCGGGGATGGTCTGTGGCTGACCGTCGCGTAACACCGTCGTCTTGAGCGTCACCTGCGCGCGCAACTTTGCCGCCGCGTTGCCCGCGCTGTATTCCTGGGAAAAGCTCAGGAGCGCGCTGCCGACCACAATCGCCAGGATGATGCTCGCGTCGAGCCATTCCTGCGTCACCGCCGAAACGATGGTGGCAAACAGCAGAATCAACACAATGGGATCGCGGAATTGCTTGAGGAACAACCGCAGCGGCGTGATTTCCTCGCGCGTTTCAAGGACGTTCGGCCCGACCTGTTGCCGGCGTTGCTGCGCTTCTGTCGCCGTGAGACCGGCGGCTGAACTGCGCAGCGTCGTCAGGAGTTGATCACTTGTCTGGCTCCAATAGTGATTGGCGTGCGTGTCTTGAGTGCCCATGTCCCTCCCAATCTGTTACCCACCGAACAGCGTTCCGATCCCGTAGCCAGCCAGCGCCGAAGCTATTCCAATGATGGTCATTTGCAGGCCGGAGCGTCCGGGTCGCCCGACCGTCTGGCGCGCCTTGTATACGCCCACGAGGAATAGCGCCACTGCTGAAACCGCCAGCGAGATGCCGATGGCCCATCCCCGCGACAACAGACCGGCCGCCAGGAAAAAGAAGGGGATCAGCGGTATCAGCGATCCGACGACGGCCGCCAGACCCACGATGAGCGCACTGCGCAGGACACGCTGTTCATCGACCGGCTGCAACTTCAATTCATCGGCCATCATGACTTGAAGCCAGGTCTCCTCATTGGCGGTGATCTGCCGTACAACCTCTTCCAGGGCCTCGCCTTCCAGTCCCCAGGCGCGGTAGATCTGGCGGACTTCTTCACGCTCGGCCTCGGGCATGGCCTGGATTTCATAACGTTCGCGTTCCAACTCTGCGCGATAAAAATCACGGTCGGCCAAGGTGCTGGTGTAAGCCACCGCCGCCATCGAAATGCTCTCGGCGAACGTCGCCGCCAACCCACCGGCCACAATGATGCGCGGATCGGGTGTCGCAGCGACGATGCCCAAAATCACGCCCAGGACATTGACCAACCCGTCCTGCCCGCCTAGAATAATGTCTGAAAGCGCTCCTCCTCCACCGTGATGTTCAATGTGACGGCTAACGCGGGTGGAACGGTTGGGGACATTCCCCGGATTCTTACTCTTGGTGTCCATAACGACTCCTCTGTAAATAAACCGCTAATCTTGCTAATCTACGCGAATCTTCTAAAAAATTAGCGAACATTCGCGCGATTCGCGGTTAAAATTTTCATTATCGGCGCTGTACCGTAGGTTCGGTTGCACTTCTCAAAAGACTTGTGGTTCCTGGCGCGCGCTGTGATTTTCATACAACCACGCCGCTGTCCGCAGGACACGCGGGTCTTCCATCACCCGCGCGCCGGTGGGGCAGGCGCGCGTACATGCGCAGCACTGGATGCACACTGCCGCTTTGGTGATGACCGTGTCGTTCACAGTGATGGCTGCTGTGGGGCAAACGGCAGCGCAGTCGCCGCAGAGCGTGCAGAGGTCAGCGATGGTGATGGGGGTCGGCGGCGTCTCCGGCGCGGGTTTGCGTTCTCGATACGGGAAAGCGCCTGGCACGTCAACAGGGATAATCTCGCGGGTTGTCTCCATCCATGTCTCCCGAATCTGCTGTCCAAAAGCGACGGCTTGCGCGATGTCCTCCGCGTCCGGGCGACCTGGCGCAATCGGCATGGCTGCGGTGGAATACGAGTGTTCGCCGATGAACGCAGCGCCCGCAATGGGGATAAAGCCGCGCGCCATCGTCATATCCTTCAGCTCCAGGAGCGCATCTTCGTAGGCGCGGTTGCCGTAGACGACCACGATGACGGCCGGCGTATCGTTGCCGAGCACGCGCTGCAAGCGCCGCACGGCGACGGCCGGCAGCCGTCCGGCATACACCGGCGCGCCGATCAGAGTGAGTGTATCGCTGTCGGCCTCAAACATCTGGTTCGGGGCGTCCGGCGGCGTCATGTCGAAGTGGCGCACCGTCTGCACGCCCATCCCCTGGGCGATGCTCTCTAAAACACGTCGCGTCGTGTGCGTTGGTGAGAAATAGACCAGGTTGACCGCATCAATATTCATGGCTTTCCCCTTTGAAACATCAAATGTAGGGCAAACTGCCAGTTTGCCCCAACCGCAAGCGCCGCACCATTGCGGCTACAGCCTGCGTTACATTGTATCCAACTATACTCCTTGTCGAGGTAGGTTCAAGTGAGCACAGTTTGTTGGCTGACGGCGGCTTCCAGCCATTCCACGATCACATCTGCGTCATCGCACTCCAGGAACTCTCGCCGTTGCTGGCGGTTGATGTCGGTGCTGGTCAAATACCGCCGCAGATGTTTGCGGAGGCGCATAATACCCTGCTCCACGCCGTGAAACTCCAACATCCATTGCAAGTGGCGGATGATGACCGGCGCACGCTCGGCCAATGGGATGTCGGGCAGATCACGATGCTGGAAGATCCACGGGTTGCCGATGGCAGCGCGCCCGATCATCACACCGTCGCAGCCGGTGTGCGCCCGGAGGCGATCAATGTCGGCGGCGCACTTCACGTCGCCGCTGGCGAGGACGGGGACGCGCACCGCCTGTTTGACCTCGGCGATGGCGTCCCAATCGGCGACGCCCAGGTAGCCCTGCTCGGCGGTGCGCCCGTGAACGGCGATCAGCGCTGCGCCGCTGTCTTCCAGAATATGCGCGACGTCCAGGTAGTTGCGCGAGTTCACGTCCCACCCCAGGCGCATCTTACCAGTGACCGGCACCCGTGTGGCGCGGACGAGGCGCGTCATGAGACGCCCGATCTTCGCGGGGTCTTTGAGCAGCGCCGCGCCATAGCCGCCTTTCACGATTTTGGGTTCCGCGCAGCCGATATTGAAGTCCAACACATCAATGTCAAGCGTTTCGACAATATGTGCTGCGCTTTCCAGAATTCTCTCATCACTGCCGAAGAGCTGGCATACCAACGGGTGTTCATCGGGATGGAAGCGCAGCATCTCATCCGAACGTTGAGAGCCGTAGAGGATGGCGCTTGCCGAGAGCAGCCCCGTGTAGACCAGCGCCGCGCCGAATTCCAGGCACAGGCGGCGAAACGGTTGGTCGTTGTAGCCCGACAACGGCGCGAGGATCAGGTTGCCGTATATGGGTAGATCGCGGATGAAAAAGGCGGGATGCTCGTTCATAACTTACGTTTTACGCTTCACGTTTTACGTTTTTTGGCGCATATCCTTGAGCGCAAACGGCAGGTAGAACAGCAGCACGAACCCTACTGCCAGCGCCAGGATGATCGGGAGGTACCAGGGCCAGGGCGGCAGCACGTCTAACAGGCTGGCGGTTTCCAATTTACGGGCAAGGTAGAGATAATTGCTGCCGATCAGATCGTTGATCACCCACACGTTGAGCGCGTAGAGATACGTGCCGACGAGTACGCGCTTCACCGATTGCCACGTGGGACGGAAGCCTTCGACGACGGTCATATAAATCGCCGCCGTGACGATTGCGCCGTGCGAGACGAGCACCTGGAAGAAGCGGAAGTGCGGGAAACCGTAGATGCCGGCGTCTGGCGTTAACAGAGCTTGCAGAGCGCCCGCAATCCCCAAAAGATAGGCGAATTCGTAGACGGCATAGCTTTTGGCAACCAGCATATAGGCGCTCAACCAAACGAGGACGCTGCACAGATGCAGGGGGAGCATCGTCTGGATGGTCCACTGGCCGATGCTCCAGTTCCACAGATGCCAGGCGAATTCGTTGACGATCAAGATCGCGGCCAGCGCATAGCGGAAGTTCCGCCGGGCCGTGGCGCTGGAATGATCGCGGAAATAGATCAGACACACGTTGCAGAGTGCGATGAGAGCCAACCCGATCAGGTGAGCCGTCCCGAAAAGTTCAAACGGTGCGCCGTTCCAATCTTTCGCAAAGAAGTTTCCCATGTGATCCCCCGTCTGCTCGAAGAATGACGTGCATTTTACCACCGATAACCCAAAAGCGCAGGTTGGCATCCTTGATTGGTGCAACAATAGACAATCCCGCTGAAGTGAGTAAAATTTCTTCAGGTCTGCGCGTGGCGCTGCGGACGGTGTGGGCAATGGAGGGCGATTGATGCAGCGGACAATAGCGCGTTGGGGGCCGTGGGCCGCAATAGTTGCCCTGGCCGTGTGGATGACGGCTCCGGTGACATTGGGCGGGCGCGTCCTCTTTTGGGGCGTGGTGGCCTACCAGTTCATCCCCTGGTACACAGCAGCGGCGGCGCTGTGGCGCGCCGGGGCGCTGCCGTTGTGGAATCCGTGGGTGGGCGGCGGCGCGCCGCTGCTGGCGAATTACCAGGTCGCGGCGTTGTATCCTCCCACGTGGTTGATGATCGCCGCGCCGCCGCAACGCGCGCTCGGCTGGCTGATCGCGGCGCATCTGGCGCTGACCGGCGCAGGGATGTTTGCGTGGGCGCGCGCGCGCGGATTGAGCCGTCCGGCGGCGCTCGTTGGCGCGCTGGCGTTGGAAGGCTGCGGTTACCTGGTGGCGCGCGCGGGGCTTTTCTCCAGCATTGCCTTCACCTTCGCGTGGCTTCCCGTCTGGCTGTGGCGGATGGAGCGCCTGGCGCAGCGGCCTGACCGGCGCCGGGCGGCGCGGCTGGCCGTCGTTGTCGGCCTGGGATTGCTGGCCGGGCACGCGCAAACTGCCGCCTATGGCCTGGCGCTGACCGGCCTTCTGCTGCTCTGGCGCGGCTGGACGGCGCAGAAACCGCAACGTCTCCGGCTGTGGATTTGGGGCTGCGCCGGGCTGGCGCTAGGCGCGGGACTGGCCGCCGCGCAACTGCTGCCCACTGCCGCTTACCTGGGCGTTTCGGTCCGCTCCGGCGGTCTCGCCGATGAAGCCCTCATCTATTCCTTCTGGCCCTGGCGACTGCTGACCTTTTTCGCGCCGGACTTCTTCGGACATCCGGCGGCGGGCGATTACATGGGATATCCGACGTATTGGGAGGCCGCGGGCTATGTGGGATTGGCGCCGCTGCTGCTGGCGTTGGGTTTTCTGTTGCGCTCACCACAAGCAGAACGGCGCGAGGCGCGTTTTTGGGCCATTGTCGGCGGTGCGGCGCTTGTTTTGGCTCTGGGAAAGTTCCTACCCGGCTACGAAGCGGCGTTCGCGGCGCTCCCCTTCCTGCGCATCTTTAACGGCCCGGTGCGCCGGATGTTGGTGACGGAGATTGCGCTCGCGGCGCTCGCGGCCCTGGCCGTGGAACGCTGGCTGGACGACCGCCCCAAACGCTGGCAGGCGCTCCCCTTGCTGGTGGGCGTCGTCCTTGCCGGGGTCGGCGGCGCGACGGCCTACACCCTGCCGACTCTCAGCGCTTCGGCGCGCGCCGTCTTGGGCGCGGGATTGCTCCTGGCGGCGTGGGGTGGGCTGTCATTGTTGCGCGGCAGGGTGCCGCGTTCGGCGCTGGTTGGGGCGCTGCTCGGATTGGTGTTCATTGATCTGGCGCTGTGGGGACAAAAACAGTTCCCGCACACCACGCCGGATTTTTACCAGGCGTGCGCTTCACCCGCACTGGCGGAAGCCTGGCGGCAGACTGACCAGCCAGGGCGCATCCTCTTTGCCGGGACGCGCGTGGGCGGGACGGAGTACGCTGTGCGGTTCGGCTACTTCCGCACGCGGGACTGGCGCGCGCCGGAGGGCGGCTGGGCGCAGGTCTGCGAGACGCTGCTGCCCAATCTGGGGCAACTGGCCGGCGTTCCCTTCGCCGATAACGAGGACCCCATCCGCCTGGGACGCTGGGAGGCGCTGGAGACGTTGGCGGAAGCGCACCCCCATCTGCTGCCGCTCCTGGGCGTCACTCACCGGCTCGACGCGCGTTGCGCCGCCGGGGAAGCCGAAGTCGCTTCCGTTGCGGGCGTGAAGCTCTGCGATGTCGGCTACGCGCCGCGCGCCTGGATCGCGTCGCGCGCGCGCCAGGTCGCTGCTGAGGCGCTGCCCGTTGCGCTAGTGGATGCTGCTTTCGACCCGCGTGAGGAGGCGCTGCTGGAATCCACGCCGCCGCTCGCGGTTGCAGGCGGGGCGGGCCGCGTCACGCAGTTGCAGGACTCCCCAAATGCCTTTACAATAGCCCTGACGGTGGATGGCCCGGCCTATCTGGTGGTCGCCGACGCCTGGGATGCCGGCTGGACGGCGCGGGTAGACGGCGCGGCCGCGCCCGTTTTGCGCGCCGATCTGGCGCTGCGCGCGGTGTTCATCCCCACCGCCGGGGAGCATCGCGTCACGTTTGTTTATCGCCCGCTGGCTTTCGTGTCAGGCGCGTTGCTCTCGGCGCTCACGCTGCTGGTGGTGTGCGTGTTCTTGTGCGAGCGTGGTTTTTGCGTAAAACGTAAAACGTAAAACTTTACGTTTCACGTTTTACGTTTTAGAAAATTTTGGATTGAGATGCGATGAAACGTTTTGTTATCATTTTAGCGATTGCTGCGTTGGTGTTTGCCATTGTGCCTTACGCCGTGGCGTGGGCGCGCACTGATCCGGGTAAGCAATTTGTCGGCTACGTCTACAATCCTGCCGACGGCGCGAGCTACCTGGTCAAGATGCGCCTGGGCTGGTTGGGACAGTGGCGCTTCCGCCTGATGTTCACGCCGGAGAAACAAACGGGCGCGTATTTGTTCCTCTTCCACCTGGGACTTGGCCGTCTGGCAAGGTGGTTGGGTGCGCCGCTGGCCGTGATCTATCACGCGGCGCGGTTGTTAGGCGGCGTGGCGTTGCTGGCGGCGCTGGGGTGGCTCTGCCAGATCGCCCTGCCGGAGGGACGCGCGCGGCGTTGGGGCTATGCCTTTGCCCTGTTCGGCGGCGGGATCGGGTGGGCCTTCATCTGGACCGCTCCGCTGCCTGTGGATGTGTGGGTGCCGGAAGGCTATGTCTTCTACAGCATCCTGGCGAACGCGCACTTCCCGTGGGCGCAGGTGTTGCTGCTGCTGACCCTGGCGTTGACGGCGCTGTGGCATTCGGGCAGCATCCGCACGCGCTACGCCCTGCCGGCGATGGCGCTGATGTTGATCGCGTTGGGCGTGCTCCAACCTTTCGCCGTGGGGCACGTCGGACTGGTCTGGGGCGTCTGGCTGATCTTCGAATGGATCACGCAACGGCGCATCCCCTGGCAGACGGCGCTGGCGCTTGGCGTTGTGGGCGCGGCGGGACTGCTCTATCCGGTCTACGGCGTGCTGGCGATTCAGCGCGACCCGGTTCTGGCCGCGTGGAACGCCCAGAACGTGACGACTTCGCCGCCGTGGTGGAACTGGCTGATCGGCTACGCGCTGACGCTCCCGTGGGCTGTGCCGGGCGCGGTGCGCGCGTGGCGCGCTGGGCGACCGCTGGAACGGATGCTTGTCGCGTGGGCCGTCGGCAGCTTGCTCGGCATGGTCGTGCCTATCAGCTTGCAGCGACGGCTCAGCCTGGGCCTGAGCATCCCGCTGGGCGCGCTCGCCGGGTTGGGCTGGGGCGCCTGGCTGGACGCGCGCGGCGACAAGTCGCGCTGGGTGCGCCTGGCGAAAGTCGGCATGACGCTCTTTCTGGCGTTGACGCCGCTCTTTTTGCTGACGACGGGTTTCATCAACCCGGCGCAAGCGCCACAGCGCTTCTACATCAGCGCCGGGGAGCTGGAAGCCGCGCAGGTTTTGTTGCGTGAAGGCCCTAGCCGGGTGATCCTGGCCGCACCCGAACGCGGGGAGGCGCTGCCCTGGCTGACGGGGCATCCGGTCGTGGTGGGACACCCGATGGAGACGGTGGACTTTTCGCGCCGCGAGGCTGACGCGCTGCGGTTCTTCGATGGCAGTTGGGACGCCGAAAAGCAGCGCGCCTTTTTGTGCCGTGAAGGCGTGGATTACGTCTGGATCGGGCCAGTGGAGCGCGCGCTGGGCGGTGTGGGCGTGTTGTTGTTGCCGGGCGCGCGTCTCGTCGTGGAGAACGCCGATGTCCGGCTCTATGCTGTGGAGGGAGTATGCCAATATCTGACAAGAAACTAACGGTTGTCATTCCCACGTACAACGAGGCGGATAACATCAGACCGATGACCGAAGCCTTGTTTGCCCTGGGACTTCCCACCCTGGACATTTTGATCGTTGATGACGAATCGCCCGACGGCACCGGCGCCATCGCCGATGCGTTGGCGGCGCAACATCCGGGGCGGGTCAACGTGCTGCACCGCACGGGATTGCGCGGCCTGGGACGGGCCTACATTGACGGCTTCCGTTGGGCGTTGGCGCACGGCGCGGACTACATCGTGCAGATGGATTGTGATTTCTCTCATTCGCCCTCGTACATTCCGCAATTCCTGGAACAGATTGAAACATGCGACGTTGTCATCGGTTCACGTTATGTCGCGGGCGGGAGGACGGACGAGCGGTGGGAGTGGGGGCGCTGGTTCCTGTCGTGGTGGGCTAACAGCATCTACACGCGCGTGATCCTGGGCTGTAGGGTCAAGGACGCAACCGCCGGGTTCAAATGCTGGCGGCGGGAGACGCTGCAGGGCATTGACCTCAGCCGCATCCATTCGCAAGGGTACATTTTTCAGGTTGAAATGGCCTATGTTGCCGAGCGGTTGGGCTATCGCGCGGTGGAAATTCCTATCTATTTTGAAGACCGGCGCATCGGCCAATCCAAGATGACCGTGCCGGTGAAGATCGAGGCCGCGCTGCGTGTGTGGGAAGTGCGCTGGCGGCATCGGCGTTTACGTCCCCAAGACCGACAGGTTGGCTGAAAGGAGCGCCATGGAACAAAAAGTTACACGGGTCGCCGTTCTCGGCGCCGGGCACGGCGGAAAGGCGATGGCTGCCGAAATGGCCTCGCGCGGGTTTCAAGTGACACTTTACAATCGCACCTACGCCAGAATTGAAGGCGTGGATATGCGCGGGGCCATCGAGCTGCAAACCGAAGATGGGCGCAACGTTGTCGCGCCTTTGCACAAAATCACTGCCGATATGGGCGAGGCGTTGCAGGATGTGGAACTGGTGATGGTGGTTGTTCCGGCTTCGGGGCACCGGGATATTGCGCTGTCGGCGGCGCCGTACTTGAACAGTGCACACGTCGTCGTGCTGCATCCCGGGCGGACCGGCGGCGCGCTGGAGTTTATGCAGGCGCTCGTCGAAGGCGGGTGCAACTGCAAGCCTATCATCTGCGAAGCGGAAACCTTCCTCTTCGCCGCGCGCAGCAACGGGCCGGCAGAAGCGCGCATCTTCCGCACGAAGTTCTCCGTGCCAGTCGCCGCGTTCCCCGCGACCCGCACGCAGGAGGGGCTGGCGTTGCTCACGCAGGTCTACCCGCAGTTTGTCTCCGCCAAGAACGTGCTCTATACGAGCTTGAACAACATGGGCGCCATTTTCCATCCCGCGCTGACCTTGCTCAGCGCCGGGTGGATCGAGGCGCGGCAGGGGGACTTTGAGTTCTACATGGACGGCGTCACTCCGGCGACCTCGCGGGTGCTGGCGGCGCTGGACCGTGAGCGCGTGACCGTCGCCTCGGCGGTGGGCATCCGCGCGCAGACGGCGGAGGAATGGCTGGAGCGGGCGTATGGTGCGGTGGGCGGCAATCTCTACGAAGCGATGCACGCCAACCCCGGCTACGGCGGCATCAAAGCGCCGAACCGCATCCAACATCGTTACATCTTCGAGGATGTGCCATGCAGCCTGGTGCCCATCGCCCTGATCGGCCAACAGTACGGCGTGGATACGACGTGCATCCGTTCGATCATCAACCTGGGGAACATCGTTCATGGGACGGATTACTGGCGTACCGGGCGTACATTGGAGCGGCTAGGCATCAAGGGCATTTCGGTGTCGGAACTGCATCATTACGTGGAGACGGGGGAGCGGTAGGGCGAATCAGCGAATGAGCGAATGAAGAATCAGCGAATCAGCGAATGAAGGATCAACGAATGAGCGAATCAGCGAATGGGGCAATTCGGTGAATCTATGGATACCTACTGCCCAATCCCTGATGACCGATTACCAGTTACGGAGAGGCGAAGGATGAAGACAGTCGTGGCGGGGGCGTTGGGGGAGTGCGTGCATGTGGCCGGGGTGATGAACTTCCTGCGGCTGGCGGAGGCGGCGGGGTGGCGGACGGTGTTCCTTGGCCCGGCGGTGTCGGTGGAGGCGCTGCTGGAAGCGGCGCGCCGCGAGCAGGCGGACCTCGTCGGTGTTTCGTACCGGCTGACGCCGGAAACCGGCGAGCGGCTGCTGGCCGATTTCGCCGAAGCGGCGGATGAGCTGCGCAGTGCCGGGGTGCGGTTTACCTTCGGCGGTACGCCCCCGGTCGCCGAGCGCGCGCGGGCCATCGGTTTCTTCGAGCGGGTTTTCGATGGCAGTGAGCCGCCGGATGCGGTGCTGGCGTACCTCAAAGGGCAGGAGCGCACGCAGGCTGTCGAGGCCGATTTCCCCCAGACGACCGTGGAACGCATCGCCTGGAAAGCGCCGTACCCCATCCTGCGCCACCACTTCGGCCTGCCGACGATGGAGGCGACGCTGGACGGCATCGCCAAAATTGCCGAGGCGCACGCGCTGGACGTGATCTCCCTGGGCATCGACCAGGACGCGCAGGAGCACTTCTTCCACCCGGAGCGGCAGGACGTGCGGCGCAAAGGGGCCGGCGGCGTGCCCGTGCGCGGCGCCGCCGATTACCGCGCGCTCTACGAGGCCAGCCGGCGCGGCAACTACCCGCTGCTGCGCACCTATTCCGGCACCGACGACTTCATCCGCCTGGCGGAAGTCTACGTCGAGACGATCAACATCGCCTGGTGCGCTATCCCGCTCTTTTGGTTCAACCAGATGGACGGGCGCGGGCCGTGGGATCTGGAAGGCTCGATCCGCGAGCACCAGCGGGTGATGGCGTGGTACGGCGCGCGCGACATCCCGGTGGAGCTGAACGAGCCGCATCATTGGGGCATGCGTGACGCGCTGGACGTGGTTTCCGTCGTCGCGGCATACCTTTCGGCGCACAACGCGAAGGCGTTCGGCGTGCGCGACTACATCGCGCAGTTGATGTTCAACAGCCCGCCGGGCCTCTCGGACGCGATGGATTTGGCGAAGATGCTGGCCATCCTCGAACTGATCGCGCCGTTGGCCGGCCCGGATTTCCGTATCTGGAAGCAGACGCGCACGGGCCTGCTGAGCTATCCGCTGGATGACGACGCGGCGCGCGCGCACCTGGCGGCGAGCATCTACGTGCAGATGGCGCTGAAGCCGCACATCGTTCATATCGTGGGGCACACGGAAGCGCATCACGCCGCCACCGCCGAGGACATCATCACCGCGAGCGCGATGGCGCGGCGGGCCATCGACAACGCGCTGCGCGGTCAGCCCGACATGACGGCAGACCCGGCAGTGCAGGCGCGCAAGGACGAGCTGGTGCGCGAGGCGCGGGCGATGCTGGCGCAGATTGTGGCGTTGGCCGAACCCGGCGTGGTTGACCCGCTGACCGATCCGGCGACGCTGGCGCGGGCGGTGACGACCGGCCTGCTCGATGCGCCGCATCTCAAGAATAACCCTTTTGCGCGTGGAGCCGTCGTCACCAGCATTGACAAGCGCGGCGCGTGCGTGGCAGTGGGGTAAATGGTCACCACCAGAGCTGGTGGTCATTCACTCTATCTTTTGGCATTTCTGATTCTCAAAAAGGTTGGCTAACGTTCCGCGTCAGCCGCTCGCGTAGCGAGTCGCCTGCACGCGGGAGTTGGGCTGTTTTGTGAACGAAAAATGCTTTCGGTATATGGTATCGCGCTTGATAATCTGAAAACCACAACTTTCGTACAGCCGTATGACATTGCTTGTGTTGTCACTATCAGCAGCCAAAGCGGATTCTCTCATTCCAACGGCTTTTTGCGCTTGAAGGCTATGGCTAATCAAGGCGCGGGCAACTCCACGTCGGCGCCAAGATGGGTCAACGCCAATGCCTTCTGTGTAACCACGTTTTCTATTGAATTGTTCGTTTTCGTCATTATCAACAAATGTCAGAACGTGACCGACAATCTGATTGGTGGCTATATCCCAAGCCACTTGCCAGAGATGGGGCTGAAAGTGCGGACTTGCCAACCATTCTTGATAATCCTCATCTGTTGGTTCTTTGTATCCCCATTCGTCTTTACTGGTATCATCAACTGATTTCCAAATGGCTTGATAGTGGCTGGATGCTACTGGGCGAATTTCTAAACCATCTGGCAACGGAAACTCGATAATACCCTCGAGAGAGGGGCGCACCATTTCATAAAAGTAGCGTGCAGGCTGATAACCTGCGCGTTCCAACATGGTGGCAGTACCTATTTGAAATTGCGTCACATTAACCTGAAAAGTGTAATCACTTTTCGGATGATGGGACTCGGCTAGTTCACGAAGATGGTTTTCCATCCAAAGCAACATCGCAGTACCGATACCTTTTCGTCGCCATTCAGGAACAAGAAAACCATTATGGTGGTACAACCGCCCAGAATTTGTATCGTTTTCCCACCAGCCACGCGCATATCCAACTATTTTTTCGAAAATTTCAGCAACAACAATATCCCTGAAAGGGTCGCAATTGTTTAGGTGTTGATAGGCATTTGCGATATCATCCGCCTTTACATGACGCACTACATTGTCTGCCGCTTCACTTGCAGTTAACACAGCCGCAACTTGAGAATAATCACCCTCACCTTGAAAATGACGAAAGTGTAATCCAGCGATAGGTGGCGCGGTCTTTATATCAATGATGGAAGTTTCCATTTATGAGTATCGTATTCTTTGGAGAAACAACCCAACATGGAGTAGACGGATGTAACGGATCGGATAGATAGTGACCAGAAAATGCTTGCCTGAATGTAGCACCAGCGAGAAAATCCGTCTTCATCCGTCCGATCCGTCCGATCCGTTCAATCCGGGCTCCGTTCTACTTCACAAGGGTGTATCAGCTCTGCCGTAGCCGGTAGTACGTATCGTAGGCGCTCTGGATGGCCGCGCTGTATTGGGCGGCCTGGCCGATGCCGTTATATAGCTGCGCGAAGGTGACGAAGTCCAGAGCTTGCAGGGCGGCGATGCGTTTGGACTCCGTAGTGCGCCCCCGCAGGAAGTTGAAGAAGCCGATGATCTGTTCGCGTTCACTGCGGGAGAAGGCGTCGAACATCTGCTGGACGGAGTCGTAGCCGAGCGCGGCGTAGTTGAAGCCCATAATCTGCGCGCCGCCCATGCTGATGGAGAGCTTGGCCGCCGTATCGTTCAGGCTGCGGGCAAACTCAAAGACGCGCCATTCCTCATCCTGGCTGGTGTGCCCGTTGCGCCACATATCGTTCGGCGCAGGGCGCCAGGTATGGCCTGTCCAGCGCTGCCCGCTGTTGAATTGAAAATGCTGTTGGTAGATGCCTTGATTGTCTTTGCCCCAGCGGTCGTAGAAGACGTGGTTCTCGAAGCGGATGATCATTCGCCCGTTGGCGTCGAAGGCGCGCCCGCCGGATTCCACCGTCAACACGGCGACGGCGGCGGCGGGATCAATGTCCAGTTGGTCGGCTAACGCCTTGAGCAGACCGCCCATCCGGTTCCACAGGTCGGCCACCTGGCGCTCAATGTAGGTGCGGTTGACGCCGGGCTTGATTTTCTCGATCTCCAGCGGCTCCAGGGAAACTTCGGGGATCGGTTTAGGCTTCTCGCTCTCCTTTTCTACCGTCGGCGCGGCCTCCAACTGCACAAAACCGCTGTAGAGATGCCCTGAGCGTACTGTATCTGCGATGTACATCCAATCGCCTTGATGCTGCCAGACGTGAACCTGCGTGCCGGGTGACAGCACTTCGAGAATTTTGCTCTCGGTGCTCGATCCCGCGCGCAGATTGACGAAATCGGTGGTTCTCCCGATCTGCGGGAACAGAATGGCCTCCGCTGGGACGTAGCCGGGCATACCGAGCGCGATGACGTCATACCAACCGCCCTCCTCGCCAAAGACGAGCAGTTGCGTGTCTTCGTACAGCGCCGTGACGATGGGCAGGGTTTCGCCGGGCGTGTTGCGTACTGCAACCGCCGTGGCGGTTTTACCGGCGCGCGGCAGTTGCGTGTAGCTGCGGAAGACGTAGCCTTCCTGCCCGCCCACGCTGACGTGCAGCCAGTTGCTTCCCACCTCGCCCAGAATGTCGAACACCGTCCCCTCGGCCAGCATCGCAAGGATTGGGTATTCCAATCCTGTGCCCGCCCGCAAATTGAGATCAGTTGTCGTTTTGCCCATCCACCCGGACATGTGACCCTCCTTTTGTTGTTAAACAAAGCTTTTGTTTGGAAGTAGGGATGTTGGTTTGGTATTCATATTGTAATGGAAAATATGGTGAATGGAAATTGCCTACCCTATATCCTTTGAGGATAGGGGGGACTGTTCGCCGGTCATTGTGGAGGGAGTATGTTACGCCGAAAAATTATAGTCGCCAGCCCGAACATCGGCTTTGTGAGCAGCTATTTGCCAACCTGCCACCAGCCGTCTCCAGCGCGCCGGCCACTTACATGCTGGTGATGACCGTCACGATCAACAGCCGCATCCGGGCGGTGTATCGTGGTTTTTTCCAAGACTGTTTGTATGTAGACAACGAGATGCACGTTCAGGGTTTCAAAGTGGCATGCGAGGGATTTGGCGCGAGCAGCCATTCGACGATGGGGAGGACTTACGCCTACTCGATCGTCGCGGAGGACTGCAATCGCGCCAGGGCAGTTGCTCTACCGTGCGGCTGGTTTACCTGCCGTTGATCATCCGATCATGAAACCTAAGGGGATGGCAAGCAAGCAGATTGCCATCCCCTTAGGCTTCAAGGTTTTCCATACAGGTTTTTAGACGACGCTGATCGCGGTGAACGATAGGGGGGGCAGGTGCAAGGTCAGTGAGTTGCCGTCCATCGGGCCAACCGCGATCTGGCGCGAGACGATTGTGTTGGGGTGCTCGTAGGTGTTCACCGCCTTGACGTCCGTCCCCGCGACCTGGTATGCACCCGTGACCTGGCGGGGGGCTTCGCCCTGCCAGATGAGATCGGTGGACACCGTCTCGGTCTGGCTGCGGTTGACCAGGAAGATCGCGCCCTTTTGGGTTTCGGCGTCGAAGCTGGCGGACACGTCGAGCGCCGGGACTTCGCCGTGTTGTTTGGTTTCCAACAGTGGGGCTTTGACGAGCACATCCAGCGCGACACCGCGGGCCAGGTTGCTGACCAGCTTGAACACGTAGAACGAAGGCTGCTTGAGCAGGGCATCCCCGCGCGTTTGCAGCCACGAGATCACGTTGACGATTTGCGCCACACAGGCGATCTTGAGCACGTGGCTCTTGCGCAGGAAGACGTTAAGCCACTGCGCCACGACCAGCGCGTCCTCCAGGTTGTAGATGTCCTCCGCCAGAGGCGGCGCTTCCGTCCAATGGCCTCCCATAGGAGCGCCGATTGAATGCCAGACTTGCCACTCATCCCACGACAGATAGACGTCGTGGGTGCTGCGCCGTTTGGCTTTGACGTAGCGCAGCGTGCCTTCCATCGTGTCGACAAAACGCTCGAAGCGGACGGCACTGGCCAGATAGCTGGCCGTGTCACCTGCGTTGTTGTTGATGTAGTAGTGCATCGAATGATAGTCCATGTGTTCCCAGGCGATTTCCAGCACGGTGCGATCCCAGTCCGGATAGGTCGGCATCCCGTCGCTGGACGACCCGCACAGCACGGTTTTAATGGTGGGGTCGAGCCACTTCATCATTTTGGCGGCTTCCAGCGCCTTGTTGCCGTAGGCGACTGCGTCCAGATGCCCGATCTGCCAGGGTCCGTCCATTTCGTTGCCGACACACCAGTAACGCACATTATGCGGCTGGGCGTATCCGTGTTTGATGCGCAAATCCGACCAGACTGTTCCGCCTGGCGTGTTGCAGTAGTCCACGAGATTGGCGGCGGACTGGATGTCGCCCGTGCCCATGTTGACGCCTAGCATCGGCGTCGCGTCGATGGCAGTGCAGAATTCCATAAACTCGTTGGTGCCGAATTGATTGGTCTCCAGCGATTGCCAGGCGAGGTCACGCCGGCGCGGGCGTTGGTCTTTGGGACCGACGCCGTCGAGCCAGTTGTAGCCGCTCAGGAAGTTGCCTCCCGGATAGCGGATCACGGTGTAAGCCTGTTCGCGCAGCGCGGCGAGCACATCTTGGCGCAGGCCGCGCTCGTCGGCGTGGGGCGACGCCGGATCGTAGATGCCCTCGTAGATGCAGCGTCCCATGTGTTCGGTAAAACCGCCAAAGAGCAGGGGTGAGATCTCACCGATGGTGCGTTTTGTATCAATATAGAGTTGAGCAGAAAGCATTGACATCTCAATCACCTTTTCCTTTAGTCTGAATTCTCCGCAACAGTAGCGGGTTTACTATTCCTGCCAGGCCGGCTCGCGCTCAATAGCCGGTATGTACAGGTATCCACCGGACTTCAGCCGGTAAAGAACCGGAATATCTGTACCTGACCTAATATATCACAATTCAATCAGGCTGCTGGCGGAAGTCTCTTGCTGTCAACCGGGTTATTCGCCCGCATAGAAAATGCGATAGATTCTGCCCTCCCCGTCGTCCGACACGAACAGGCTGCCATCCGCGCCGGTCTGCACATCGACGGGCCGGCCCCAGCGAGTGCCATTTGGCCGCAGCCACCCGGCGGCAAAGTCATACACCCGGCCGGGCGTCCCGTTCTCCATCGGGATGCCCACCACTTTGTACCCTGTGGGGACGCTGCGATTCCACGAGCCGTGAAACGCAACGAACAGATGCCCGCGATAGGACTCCGGGAACTGCTCGCCGGTGTAGAACGTGAGGCCCAACGGTGCGGAGTGCGCCTGCATCTCGACGGCGGGCGCGGCGACGCCGTCGCAAGCGCCAGGCCCGCCGAAGTCCGGGTCGCTGATGCGCCCGGCATGGCAGCGTGGCCAGCCCGCGTCGTCGCCTTGCCGGACCAGGTAGATCGTTTCGGGCGGCAGGTCGTCGCCCATCCGATCGCGCCCGTTGTTCGTCGCCCACAATTCGTCGGTTCCCGGCCGGAAGACGATGCCGACGGCGTTGCGCAGACCCTGGGCGTAAACCTGCTCGCCGCTGCCATCGGGGTTGTAGCGCATGATCGTCGCGCGTCGCTCATCTGCTTCGCTGCAGACGTTGCACGACGATCCCACCGAAACAAAGAGGTACTCCCAATCGGGGCTGAAGAGCACCGTGCGCGTGTTGTGACCGCCTTCGGGCAGCCCATCGACGACGACCTCCCGCGTTTGGAAAACGCCGTTATTATCCGGCTCAGTCAGGCGCAAAACCCGCGTCGTCTCGCCGGCGTAGAGCGAACCATCCCGGTAGAAGGCGATGCTGCTGGGCGCACGCAATCCATCGACGACCACCTCGATAGTGTCGGCTACGCCGTCGCCGTCACGGTCGGGCAGACGAATAATGCGTCCCGCGCCGCGCTCGGCCACGTAGAGCTGTCCGTCAGGCCCCACCGTCATCATGCGTGGATTGGACAACCCTTCCGCGAACACCGAGATGCCAAATCCCGGTGGCAGCGTGATCGGCTCCGCTGGTGGGACGACGCGCGTGGGCTGCGCCGTCGCGGTGGGGAGTGGCGACGCGGTCTCGGCCGGTGCGGGTGTTGCGGTGGCGTCGGGTTCGGCTGTGGGGATTGGCGTCTCCATTGGATGTGGAGTATGGGTGGCAGCGACCGTCGCGGCGGGTGCTGTCGTGGTTGCCTCGAGTTGTGTTGGAGGAGGAGATGCAGGTTGGCATCCAGCGGCAATCACGACTGCCAGCAAACAAGCAAATGCTAGAACATATCTTCTCATGAAAACCTCCAGTCGGAAATCCTATTGATTTGAGTGGAAAAGGGAGCCGGTTTGCCAAAGATGGAACTGCCCGTTCGCTAGAGAGATGTATTTGGAGTGCACTGCCGATACCTGCTGCTCAAATCACTATCAGTATACGATTTATTCCATTGCGGGTCAACCACAATATTATAGAGGAATGTATTGTCATTCCCAACCCGACCCCTGACATCTGGCATGGTCGTGCTAGCGCTATGTTGGACAAGGTTTCCTGGTAATCAAAACTGTTTCCTTTTAGAAAACCTGTGCTATTATAACTTTGTAAGTAAAATGATCGTACAAAATACATCAGGCAATCCCACAACTAGACTATAAGACATTAATCTGTAGGGGAGGTCGAGAAATGGTGAAGCAGAAACACTTCAGAGTTAACATCATATCAACAATCGTCCTGACCGTAGTAACAATGATGATCTTAGGGCTGTTTACATCAGCAAATAGTGAAGTAGCATCGGCTACTCGCCAGTTATTGAGATTAGCGAATCCAATTATTAGTCCTACAGGTAACATGCACACGGCTCAGAGGACTACTGCTGTCTCGATTACTTACGATGAACCTATCGATGCGACGACAGTTTCCACTCGAACGTTTGCTGTGCATGCAATGCAGACAGGTCAACTCATGCGGGAATATAGTGTTGATGGCGGCACTATCATTTTGACCCCTACTCAGATCGTTGGTACGTCTGTGTTTCCCCGTCCTTTCAAGCCAGGAGAACTGGTTCAAGTAAGTGCTACTACATCCACTCTTGGTATCGGTGGGCAGGGTCCAATCTCCCCAACGGTATGGCAGTTCCGGACGGCTGTGAGCACAAGTGGCAGTGGATATTTCACAAGCACTGCTTTAGCTGTAAGTCACACGGATAGCAGAGGAGTCGCCTTTGGTGATGTTGACGGTGATGGCGATTTGGATGCTCTTGTAGCGAATATCAATTTGTATACTGTATCTGGCAAAGCTGTGAAGGTGTACCTGAATGATGGGACAGGCACTTTCAAGGATAGCTCATTGAATTTCGGCGATATGCACTATGCCAAAGCTATTGCATTAGGTGACTTAGATGGCGATGGTGACCTTGACGCCTTTGTTGTAACCAGTAGTACTGAGTATTCTGACAGCGTATGGTTGAATAATGGCCACGGAGAGTTTATGGAGAAACCCCAAAATTTCAATATGACTTGGAGTGACGCTGTGGCATTGGGCGATGTAGATGGTGATGCTGATCTGGATGCCATTGTGGCGATTAGTGGGGGCAGCAAATTGTGGCTAAACGATGGAGCGGGTACTTTTTACGACAGCTATCAATACTTTGAATCAGGCCATGCGATTGCATTGGGAGATTTGGATGGTGACAATGATCTCGACGCCTTTTTCGCGTACTGTGGTGGCTCAGATCATATATGGTTTAACGATGGAGCAGGTGTTTTCACTAAGAGCAATCAGACTTTGTCCATTGCTTGCAACAATGATGTGGCATTAGGCGATCTGGATGGTGATGGAGACCTGGACGCCTTTATTACGTGTTCGGAAGCGGCTGACACGGTATGGATGAATGATGGATCAGGTCTTTTTAGTAAGAGTAATCAGGTTTTGCCCTATGCCTATAGTCAAGGTGTTGCACTAGGAGATTTGGACGGAGATGGGGATCTCGACGCGTTCGTTGCCAGTGGCAGAACGTACTCGCCCGTACCTTCAGGCGAAGTGCTACTCAATGACAGCATGGGGATTTTTCATGTAAATGGCCAAGACTTTGACAACCCATTCAGCATGGGTGTAGCAATGGGTGATGTAGATGGCGATGGTGATCTTGACATCTATATCGCGAATGATAGTTCTGCTGATGTGCTTTTAATTAACATATTGCTGCTGTACAAAACCTATCTGCCTTACGTAGTCCGTTGAGTTAGTGAGCGATTATGCAATGAAATGTATCGGTACTGTGATGTAGAAATATAGATTTGCATAAAAAACCGCCGGTGAGTCGATAGACCCACCGGCGGTTTTGTGTGCAAGCGTTGTTACGGCTGCGGCGTCGGTGTCGGCGTTGGTTCCTGCAAGAACGACGCGCGGGTGTTCTCCACCAGCGGCTTGACATTGTACTCGGTCACCGCGACGTAGTACGACGACTCCGACGATTTGACGGCGTAGTTCGTCCCGTCGAATTTTGCGCCCACGCGCAGCGTGTAGGTTCCACCGTCGGCGTTCTTGAGCGTGACGACCGCCGTCGGCGCGCCGAGGCCGTAGCTGGCCTCCTCCGTCGTACCGAGCGGGCGTTGCATCATCACATTGGTCGCTTTGCTCACCACGTCGTTGATTTTGCCCGCTGCGACAACCTCGCCCTCGGCCAGGTCGGCCAGCGTCCAGGCGTCGCCGCTCTTGACCAGGGTGAACGCGCCGTTGGCGTTCTCCAGCACGATCTCCGTCAGCGTGGCGGCGTCAATCTTGGCATACGCAGTGTCCACCCACGACGCCGGCGCGGTGTAAAGCTGCCACGTAGACAGCTCGGTGGTCAGATACGTCTCGGTCTGCCCGACCACGCGGAAGTGGGTGGCAGTGTAGCGCGGCGCGCTGCCCAGGTAGAGCATATAGGTTTTGCCGTCCGCGGTTTCGAAGTCAATGCGGCGCACAAAATCGTCGTTCGATACCTTAAGCTGCTTGTAGCTCGCCTCGGTGCGAGTGACGAGGCTGGCGGTGTTCAATTTGGTGAGCTTTTCGAGAATGGGCGTGATCTTGCTGGCCTGCACGGGATAGTCGCCCGCGTTGGGCAGCACCCAGCCATCCCCCGACTTGCGCATGGTGATGCTGACGCCCTGGTCGTCGGTGATGGTCAGCGCGGTGATGTCTTCGGCTTTGAGTTCCGCGAACACGGGCTTACTGCTGCCTGTGGCTGCCGACCTGGGCCAAAAAGTGATCACCCCCAGGATGATCTGCAGGATCAAGACACCGGCTAGAATCTGTTGATGGCGTTTCATTGCTCCACCTCCGCAGTTACACTTTCTTGCACTTCGTGTTTTTTGTGTGTTCTGTGGTTACTACTCTTGGGCTGGATAAGCTCCATCGGCTGCTCATTGCGGCGGCGCATACTCACGAATCCGCCAAGCGCCAACAGCGCCAGGAGCGCCGCGCCGTAGTTGAGAATCTCCACGAACGACTGCTGGTTTTCTTCTAGCGACGCCAGAATGCGGCTTGCGCTGCCGCGCGCCTGGATTTCCAACAGTTCGGCGTCTTCGGTAGCCCAGGCCACGGCGTTCTGTATAAATTGCAGCGAATTGAGATAGCGATCGCCGGCCAGCGAGCTGGAAATCTGGAAGACGATGTCATCCACAAACTCCGCGCTGCCGACGACGAGCAAACGCGCTGTCTCCGGCGACGACTCAATCGTGCCGGCGCTGGTCGCGGGCGTTGCACCCTCTGCGGTCTGCGCCGACTCTAGCGGTGAGGGCTTGCCCGCGAAGTAGCTATTGAACGTGCCCTGCACAGACACGGCCAGCGTGTACACCTGCGTGGCGGTAGGCTGCGCGAAGCCGGTTTGCGGGTAGAGATCGAAATTGGGCAGAATGTTGACGCCGTCATCTTGCCGCCAGGCGTTCTTCGTCGAAGAGAGCAACACGTCTACTTTGCGCTCCGCGTTCTTGGTCGGATCCACCTGGAGCGACGATGCCCAGTTCAACGTGATAGCGGGCAGATTGGAAACGATAGCGTTGTTCTTCGCCATCCCGGCAGAACGGACGTCCACGAAATAGGGATAATCCAATGCCTGGTACTCGCGCACCTGGTAATTGCCTACTTGCCGCGTCACCGGGATGGGGAACGGCTCGTTCTGCGCATCGAGTACCAACCCCTGTTCGACGGTGATGCCATAATGGGCGAGCAGCCCGGCGACGCCATCGGGGATAACTTTCCCGGCCAGACCGCCGGTGTAGGGGTCTTGCGTGATGACGGTGTTGCCCGCCGCCAGGAGCACAGTGCCGCCGCG
The DNA here is from genome assembly GCA_035420085.1 of Anaerolineae bacterium. Lineage (GTDB taxonomy): Bacteria > Chloroflexota > Anaerolineae > B4-G1 > SLSP01 > DSWT01. Next base: position 20,925 of record DAOLUH010000013.1, on the reverse strand, counting down.
CATCAGGTATTGGTCAATCGCGTACCGCTCCACATCGGTGAACCCTTGCGGCGCGATGACGAGTACCACATCTACGTCAGGCGCGATGACGCCGGTGCTCAGATCGAGGTCGCGCACCTCGTATTCCTGGCGCAACGCCTCGCGTACCTGCTTCCATGACGAGAGCGGCTGGACAGTCTGCCCAAACATATCCTGCGTGGCTTCTGTCGAGGGCGACCAGACGCCGACGACTTTGAGGAAGCCGGTGGACATGCGTTTGAGGGCTGATTCGATGGAACTGCGAACGTCGGCTTCGCTCATCGCGCCGGATGGATAGATCACGTTGCCCTTGCTGCCCGTCTGCAGCACGATGTGCATATAATACACGTCGCTGGAAAAGAGCGAAGCGGCGAACGGCTGGATGCCGTAGGTGTCGTAGAGCTGCTGCGGGGTCATTGGGCTGTTGGCCTGGGTGGGATCAACGACCGTGTAGGTCAATTTGCCGTTGGATTTCGCCGCGATCTCCTGCGCCACCTTCTCCATCGTCGCCGGAACCTCGGTCAGCCCCTGCGGCATGGTATTGGGGGTGACGTAGATGGTCATATTGACCGGTTCAGTGAGCGAGGCGAGAACCGTGTCAATGCTCTGGAAACCGTAGACGGTTTTCTTGATAGTGCTGGTGAGATCGTACTCCAGGTTGCGCAAATGCACATCAATGCTGCCATCATTTTGGGATTTCACTTCGATCAGATCATTAAATCCCAGCGTGGCGCTCTGGTCGCCATACTGGATGAGGATGTCGAAGTATGAATTGATAATGGACGATTCGTAGCGCCCGGCGATTTGGAAGGGCGTGGGATTGATGCCGTAGACCTGGTTGGCCTCGGCCTCTTTGTCCGGGTCCTTGGCCGGATCAACGATCTCGACCTGCACCTTGCCGCCTGAGGCGATGGCGTATTCACGCAGCATATCGCGCACGGTGGGAACCAGCGGGGCCAGCAGCGGGTGGGTGCGCTCGCTGAAGTAGCCGCGGATGAGCAACGGCTCTGTCAAACCGCTGAGCAGGGTGCGGGTGGGTTTGGAGAGCGTGTATTCGTGATACTGGGTGAGATCAACCCGCAGACCGTGCAACGGGTAAACCCATACGTTGGCAATGAGCAAGTTCACAATGACCAGCACAGAGGTGATTGTCAGCGCGCGCCGCTTGGGCAGCGTTTGCTCGCCCGCGCTCCACCCCTTCGCCTTGAGCGACAGGACGTTGAGCACGAGAAAGATACCGGCCAGGGTGACGTAGTAGAGCAAATCGCGCAGGTCAACAACGCCGCGCTGGATGCTCTCGAAGCGGCTTCCGGCGCCGATGGCGCGCAGGATTTCGCCGACGTTGTTGCCGGTGAAGTTCGTCACGCCGGTCGAGCCGACGAGATAGAAGACGCCGCACAACAACACCGTCGAGAGCAACGCCACGATCTGGTTGTCGGTGCGCGACGAGACAAACAGGCCGATGGCAGCATACGCGCTCGCCAACAGCAGCGCCGCAAGATAGCCGCCGATCACCGGCCCCCAGTCCAGGTTGCCGAGGAACGCCACGGTGATGGGAATGAAGAGGGTCAGCGCCAGGGCAATCGCGATCAAGGCGAGGACGGCCAAAAACTTGCCGATGACCAATTGCGTGGTTGAGACCGGGAGCGTCAGCAGAATTTCCATTGTGCCTACGCGCTGCTCCTCGGACCACTGGCGCATCGTGAGCGCCGCCGCGATGAAGATCATCAGCACCGGCATCCAGCGGAAGAGCGGGCGCACATCGGCGATGCCGCGCGCGAAGAAGGTATCCACCCAGAAGAACGAGAACAGGGTGGCGACGAGGAACGCGCCGATGAAGATCATCGCCATCGGCGAGCCGAAGTAACCGCGCAGTTCTTTGCGGGTGATCGTCAGGATTTGTTTCATTGGGCCACCTCCGCCGGTGTCATGGAGCTAGTCGCCGCGCTTCCCTGGGTTGCCAGTTCATTGAAGACCGTTTCGAGCGTGCGCACGTCGCGCCGCAGCTCGCGCACCGGCCAATCGTGCTCGCGCGCCAGGTCGTAGATGGCGGGGCCGAGATCGCCAGCCATGCGTGCGTGACCGAGCACGCGATAGGCCGGGAAGCCGTCGTGACTCTGGAACGGGTCCACGCCGCGCACTTGCTTCAGGCGTTTGAGCGCGTCGGATACGCCGGAGAGCTTTTGTCCCAACACCAACACGGCGTCGGACGTGGCTTCGAGGTCGGCCAGACGCGCGTCGGCCTTCACCTGCCCGTTCATCAAGATGATGGCGCGGTCGCACAAGGCTTCGACTTCCGAGAGGATGTGCGTGGAGAAGAGGACGGTGCTGTGGTCGGCCAACCGCCGGATCAGGTGGCGGATCTCCACGATTTGCGTGGGGTCAAGGCCCACGGTCGGCTCATCGAGGATGAGCAGGCGCGGCTTGTGCAGGATGGCCTGCGCCAATCCCACACGCTGCCGGAAGCCTTTGCTCAGATGCCCGATGAGGCGGGTGAGGTGATCCTGCAGGCCGGTCGCGTAGATGGCCTCGGAGAGCAGCGTCGGTTGTTGCTCCGCCGGAATCTGCCGCAGGTCGGCCATCATCTTGAGGTACGCCTGCACCGACAGTTCGGGGTACAGCGGGGCAGTTTCCGGCAGGTAGCCGATCTGGGCCTGCACCTCGCGGGTGTGTTCGAGCACATCCAGGCCGTTGATCAGCGCCGTCCCCGCGTCGGGTTGCAGGTAGCCGGTGAGGATTTTGATGATCGTCGTTTTGCCGGCGCCGTTTGGCCCCAACAAGCCGACGATCTCCCCGGCAGCGATGCTGAACGAAACGTCCCGCAAGGCTTCGACATCGCCATACGATTTGGATAGATTTGAGACATCAATCATAGACTCCTCCTTGCCGAGTTACGAATTGCGAATTGTGTGCTGACGTGAAAAAGAGCAAAGCTGGCCGTAGTGTATCCTACGTATAAGCTTCGCTCTTTGGTTATCGGCAATTGGATGCCGGTGGGCGCAGCACGTTGACATGGTAATGAACGTGAGCGAATTGTCAAGGCTGACCTGTCACACGTCATCCCCTACGATACCACATTCCCGCTGGCGCGTCTTTAAGGGGAACTAAGGTCAACCTTAAGAAAAGTTTATGTGTAAAGGGGGGCGACACTGTCGCCGCGCCACGGCACGCTGGCTTTGCAGGCGAGGCAAGTCTGATCTTTGCGCTGAATCAAGGATGATGATTCGGGTTTTCGATCAACAAACCTTCGACTTTGGCAATGGCGAGTAAACGGTCATCGGCGCAGACAAACGTAAGTGGCGATTTCCCAGCTTGCACCAATTGCCTGTTAGAAAACTCAGCCGTTGCTAATGGCACGGTATCATAGGCCCGCAATGGATATCGTAACGCGAGTTGTTGCGCCAAACTGAGAATTTCCAGGTCTGCCTCTGCAAGTACGTAATGATGTGCAAGGTCGTAGTTGAAAATGGTGCAAACTTGCATAAGATCGTCTTCAGAAAGCATCCCCTCACGACGACGTCGCGCAAAAGTACAAATACCCTCAATGCGGGTAAGCGACGAAGTAAGGACTATTGTTTTCTTGTTGCGCACCAACAACTGCACCCAGCGGCTACCTGCTTCAGTGATGTAGTGCTTGCCCAGTGCGCTGGTATCGAAGTAGAGATGTTTCAACATTCGCCGCGATCCTCAATCACCATCTCAGAAGCGGTCTTGCCCGGCACATTGCCCAAACGGTCTGCCAACGCTTGGCGTTCTTTCCAGGAAAGTGGAGCCGGCGGCACAGGCCCCTTGGGTTTCGGTTGCACCAGACCCGCAGCGACTAGAATGTTGATCACCTGTTCACGCTCGTCGTCGTCTTCTGCTGCGTTTTCCGGCATCACCTGGATACGCACCCGTTGCTGCTCTCGCAACCTGAGCGGCGTTAAGGGGCGCAAAGTGCCTTTCTCATACACTGCTGTGATCGTTTCACCCATTTCCCTATCCCCCGTGTGCAAATGACCTCACATTTTGTCGGATCACGCAACACATTTCACGTTTCTTGTTTTACTTCATTATAGAATACAAAGGCGATTACTATGTTATGTTAATGCCCTGCTAATCTTATTCTAATGGACTGGGATTAAAATGGTAAGGTAGAAACGTCTAACTTGCAATTATATCGAGGAGGTACAGATGACGATACAACCAGAGTCGCTTGAATTCAAAGCGGAAGTCCAACAGCTGTTGAATATTCTTTCTCATTCGCTCTACACGGAGCGGGAGATCTTCTTGCGCGAGTTGATCTCGAATGCGTCGGATGCGCTCAACCGCGTGCAGTTCGAGATGCTCACCAACCACGATCTGCTTGACCCAGAGGTTGAGCTGGCTGTGCGCATTGACTTCGACGAGCAGGCCAAGACCATCACCGTCTCCGACACCGGCATCGGCATGACCCGCGAGGAGCTGATCGAAAATCTGGGCACCATCGCCCATTCCGGCGCGATGGCCTTCATCAAGAAGCTGGAAGCCGAAAAGCGCCTCGGCGACATCATCGGCCAGTTCGGGGTAGGGTTCTATTCCGTCTTTATGGTGGCCGAAAAGGTCAGCGTGACGTCGCGTTCCTACCTACCGGATGCGCCGGCGTGGACGTGGGCTTCGCGCGGCGACAACACTTATACGCTCACCCCCGCCGAAAAGACGGATCGCGGCACGACCATCGAGATCGAACTCAAAGAGGATGCCGTCGAGTTTGCTTCGGCGTGGAAGCTGGAGCAGATCGTCAAAAAGCATTCCAATTACGTCTCGTTCCCCATTTACGTGAAGGATAAGGTTGTCAACCAGCAGACGGCGCTGTGGCGCAAGCCGCCGAATGAGGTCACGGATGACGAGCACGCGGAGTTCTACCGCCAGCTTACCCTCGACTTCGACAAGCCGCTGCTGCACATGCACATCGTCACTGACGCGCCGGTGGACATCCGCAGCGTGCTTTACGTGCCGCGCAGCCGCGAACAGGGCATCTTCCGCCTGCGCACCGATCACGGCCTGAAACTTTACTCGCGGAAGATTCTCATCCAGGAGAACAACAAGGAGATGTTGCCCGAATACCTGCGCTTCATCGAGGGCGTAGTAGATTCGGCGGACATCCCGCTCAACGTGGCGCGCGAGTCGGTGCAGAGCACGCGCACCATCGGCCACATCAAGAAGGCGCTGCGCGGGCGGGTGCTTAAAACGCTCAAGGAGTTGGGGGACGAGAAGCCGGACGATTACAAGATTTTCTGGGAAGCGTTTGGCCCTTTCATCAAAGAAGGCGTCGCCTCCGATTATGGCGGGCGCGACGACCTGCTGCCGCTGTTGCGCTTCCCCACGTCCAAATCCAACGGCGGGCTTGTCGCGCTGAGCGAGTACGTCGCGCGGATGGTCGAAGGCCAGACCGACATCTACTACATCCTCGGCGACGACCTCAATTCCGTCGCCCGCAGCCCGCACCTGGATGCCTTCAAGCTGCGCAACCTGGAAGTGCTCTACCTTGTTGATCCGTTGGATGCCTTCATGGTGCAGGGCCTGCGGGAGTACGAGGGCAAGCCGCTCAAGAACGTGGACGATCCTAATTTGCAATTGCCCGGCGAGCCGGCGCCACCGGAAGCCATCACGGCCGACGCGCTGTCGCCGGAGGTGTTCGGGCGGCTGATCGTGCGCTTCAAGAGCGTCCTCGGCGCGCGCGTTTCGGATGTGCGCGAGTCAAAGGTGCTCAAGGATAGCCCGTGCCGTCTGGTCTCGCCGGATAGCGGCCCAGAGCGCGAGATGCAGCGTGTGCGCCGTTTGATTGAGCAGGACTATCAGACGCCGGTGAAGATCATCGAGATCAACCGGGGACACCCGCTCATCCAAAACCTCGCGCATCTGGCCGAGACGCAGTTCGCCAATCCGCTGATTGACGCGACGATTGAGCAGCTCTTCGAGAACCTGCTGTTGTTGGAGGGCTTGCATCCCAACCCTGCGCAGATGGTGCCGCGCATTCAGGACGTGCTGGAACGGGCCGTAGCAACGTCGGCGGGCAAGTGATCCTTTGTAGCGCGAGTTGACAACTCGCGCTACACTTTTCACCTGATGGGTGTGTTGAAGATAGAGGGGGATTTTGGGGCGTGCAGCATCCAAAATCCCCCTTTTTGTGTCAATATGTCATAAACAGGATATGCCGGATTCTTAATTATGCTATAATGAACGGCACAGTTGAAACGTGTGCGCGGTTGTCGCTTGCCATTCGGTGAGCGTTGCCAAGCCTCGAGGGGGAGCAACGATGCGGCGTGGTCGGTTGATCATTTTGATGAGTATGCTTGTGTTGCTGATCGTGATTGGGGGATTGCTGATTTACGTTCTCCTGGGGTCGGTTAAGGAAGGCGCGATTGCGACAGACACGCCTATCGCGGCCACGCTGCCCAGTCCGCAATCCCAGCAGATTGCGCCGTCATCTGAACCACGGAGCGCGCCGCTGCGATTTGTCTTTGTGGCGTCGGTTTTGCTCGTGCTGGTGTCTGCCGCGTTGGTGTTGTTTCGCTTGGTCAGCAAGTATATTTTCAAAGATGTGCAGTGATGTGTTGGGAGGTAAGCATGAAAACTAGACAGGCCAGGATAGCACGGATTGTGTTCACCGTGATTAGCATTATGTTGCTTTTGAGTATGATTTTGGGCTTCTTGATTAACATCCGTTGACAAAAACTCAAGAGCTTGAGTGTATCGGATTGTGCGACGACTCGACTGACGGCTATCTGACTTTATGTGAAGGAGCCATTATGCACCACGACAATGCGTTGAGGGAGTTCCACGTAGCGCGGCAGGCGCGCGAAACCTACCAGTTCGATGAAAGTCTGTTCGCGTTGAGCGGCAACGTCATCTTTGCGAACTTCCACGCCGCGCGTGTCTTCGCGCAGAAGATGAACGACAAGCGCGATCTCATCAACTTCCCGGAGCGGGCGGTGCGCGCCGGGCAGATCAACGCGATGGGGTTGATTGACGAGATTTTGCACGCCGTCGTGCGTGAATACTGCGAGCAGCGCAAGCCCACCGTGTTGACCGAGGCGCTTGCCTACGTGGAAGACGCGGTCGGCCCGGACCGGCTGGCCGTCGCGCTGCGCACGTTCACCGACCAGTTCCCACCGCTCGCCGTCTACCGCCGCGAAACGACGGTGGCGGACTACCTTGCCGGCGCGACCGGCGACACGCCCCACCGGCAGGTGGCGCTCGAAGAGCTGTTGATGCTTTGGCTGGCGAACGATAACCCGGCGTTTGCGCCTTTCCTGGAACTTTTCGACGACAGCGATCTGGAGAAGTTCACCGTCTACACGCAGATCGTTGCCCTGCTCGACGAGTTTTTTAGCACGCAGCCCCGCTTCGGCCCGGAGAACCAGACCCTCATCGAGATGCTGCGGACGCCCGCGCGCAAGTTCCCCCATTCCCTCGAAGCGCAATTGGAGTTCATCCGCACCACCTGGACCACCGTCTTGGGAAAGTACCTTTATCGCGTTCTCAGCAGCCTGGACTTGCTCGCCGAGGAACAGAAGCCGTTCTTTGGCTTCGGCCCTGGCCCCGTCCAGCCCTACGAATTCGGCGGGATGGAACTGGAGCCGGAACGCTTCAGCCCCGACAGCGCGTGGATGCCGCGCCTGGTGCTCATCGCCAAAAACGCCTACGTCTGGCTGGATCAACTATCTAAGAAGTACCAACGCGCGATTGTGCACCTCGATCAAGTACCGGATGCCGAATTGGACACCCTGGCGCAGTGGGGCATCAGCGGCTTGTGGCTCATTGGCCTGTGGCAGCGCAGTGCGGCGTCGCAGCGCATCAAGCAGATGATGGGCAATCCCGAAGCGGTGGCCTCGGCCTACTCGCTGGAAGGCTACCGCATCGCCGACGACCTGGGCGGCGAGGGCGCTTACGACGATCTCAAGGCGCGCGCGTGGCAGCGCGGCATCCGTATGGCGAGCGATATGGTGCCGAACCACATGGGCATTGACTCCACCTGGGTCTTCGAGCACCCGGATTGGTTCATCAGCCTGCCGTACAGTCCTTTCCCCGGCTACACGTTCAACGGGACGAATTTGAGCCGCGACCCGCGCGTGGGCATTTACCTGGAAGATCACTACTACGACCGCACCGACGCCGCCGTGGTCTTCAAGCGCGTGGATCACTGGACCGGCGACACGCGCTACATCTACCACGGCAACGATGGCACGAGTATGCCCTGGAATGACACGGCGCAGCTTAACTATCTCAATCCCGCAGTGCGCGAGGCCGTCATCCAGACGATTTTGGCCGTGGCGCGGCGCTCGCCCGTCATCCGCTTCGACGCGGCGATGACGTTGACCAAGAAGCACTTCCAGCGCCTCTGGTTCCCGGAGCCGGGGACCGGCGGCGACATCGCCTCGCGCGCCGATTTTGGGATGACCAAGGCGGACTTCGACGCGGCGATGCCGGAGGAATTCTGGCGCGAGGTCGTGGATCGCGTGGCGCAGGAAGCGCCTGACACGCTGCTGCTGGCCGAAGCGTTCTGGCTGATGGAAGGTTACTTCGTCCGCACTCTGGGAATGCACCGCGTCTACAACAGCGCGTTTATGAACATGATGCGCGACGAGAAAAACGCCGAGTACCGCCAGTTGATCAAGAATACGCTGGATTTCGATCCGCAAATCCTCAAGCGGTACGTGAACTTTATGAACAACCCCGACGAACGCACCGCCGTGGATCAGTTCGGCAAGGGCGACAAATACTTCGGCATCTGCACGCTGATGGCGACGCTGCCGGGCCTGCCGATGTTCGGGCACGGGCAGGTGGAAGGCTATACCGAAAAGTACGGGATGGAGTATCGCCGCGCCTACTGGGATGAAGTCCCCGATAGCTACCTGGTGGAGCGCCACCAGCGGCAAATCTTCCCCTTGCTGCACCGCCGCGCGCTCTTCGCCGAGGTGGAAAACTTCCGGCTATACGATTTCGTCACGGCGGCCGGCTTCGTGGATGAGAACGTTTTCGCTTACTCCAACCGCCTGGGGCAAGAGCGGTCGCTGGTGCTGTATCACAACCGCTATGCCGAGACGCGCGGGTGGGCGCGGATGTCGGTCGCCTACGTGGTGAAGGACGACGCGGGTGAAAAGACATTGGTGCAGCAATCCCTCGCCGAAGGATTGCAAATTCCCAATGACCCCGATGTGTACTTGATTTTCCGCGACGCCGTTTCCGACCTGGAATACATCCGCAACTGCCGGGAACTGGTCGAAAACGGCCTGTACGCGGAACTGCACGCCTATCAAATCCACGTTTTTGTGGATTTCCGCGAAGTCTACGAAAATGAGTGGCGCCAATATGGGCAACTTGCCGCCTATCTCAACGGGCGCGGCGTCGCCAGCATTGACGAGGCGCTGAAAGAGCTGTTCCTGGCTCCGGTTCACGCGCCGTTCCGCATGTTGGTGAGCGCGCCGGCCTTCCGCTGGTTGTTGGATGCTCGCGTTACCAGGCCGGAAGCAAAGGCAGAGGTTATTGTGCCGACGGCCGACATTCTGAGCCAGGTCGAGCAGAAAATGATTGACCTGCTGCGCGCTGTCAAAGCTGCGACGCAAGCTGAAGGCGACGAAGTTCCGGTGGCGAAGGAAGTCTGCGCGAAACTGGAAACCATTTTGACGTTGCCGCTCGTCCTCAAAAAGCTGGCGCCCACGCCAGGCGACGCCGGTAGCGCGGCCTCAGCCTACAGAATGACGACCGCGTACCGGACGGCGACGGATTACGTCCTCAAAGATTGGAAGACCGGCGCGCCGCTCACCTGGGGTGTGCTCTTCGGTTGGCTCTTCACCCACGCCCTGGGCAAAATCGTCAATGCGGAGCTGGCGGATGAAATCAGCCGCAGTTGGTTGGACGAGTGGCTGCTCGGCAAAATCATCACCGGCGCTTTGGAAGAGTGGGGGCTGGAACAGGACGCTGCGCGCCGGGCGACCGCGGCTGTCAAATTGCTGTCAGGGTATCGCCGCTGGTTTGAAGACATAGATGAGACAGAGAATCCGGCTTACCGCATCTTGTACGCGATGCTGCGCGAGCGCGAAGTCCAGGCCTACCTCGGCGTCAACCGTTACCAGGACGTGCTCTGGTTCAACCAGGAATCCTTCGAGCAGTGGGTGCGGTGGCTTATGCTGCTTTCCACCGTGGAACTGGCTACCGCCGCGGACGCCGACTTTGCCGCCGCCTTTGTAGCCCGTTACGCGCTGATTCAACGCTGGCTGGACGCTGAAAAGGCTTCTGGTTACCAGGTCGCCACATTGCTTGAGGTTTTGAGAACGACACGCTGAGTATCGGTGCGATAGCTTTGCGCTGCGGATGGGATATTCTTGCTGTATGACGACATCACTGACCGACCACATACTTGTCATTGATGACAGTGCAGAAGTGCGGGAATTCGTCCGCAGCGCCGTCCTGGAACCGCAAGGCTACCAGGTAACGGTGGCCGTGGATGGGTTCCAGGGTCTGAACATGGCGCTGGAATTGCATCCCGACCTGATTCTCTTGGACTACGAGATGCCGCGGATGAACGGCATCGAAGTACTGCGGGCGCTGAAGGAACACGAAGCTACTGTTCCAGTCATCCTCGTGACCTCCTATGGTTCAGAATCCGTCGCCGTGGAAGTTTTTCGGCTTGGCGTGCGCGACTACGTGGTGAAACCCTTCGACGTCGAGCAGCTCCGGGCCTCCATCTCTCGTGTGTTGTATATGACACGTGTCGAGCGCGAACGTGATGTCTTGTTCGTCCAACTGAAACAGACGAACGAGGAGCTGGCGCGTCGTTTGCGCGAATTGGACATCCTCTACCACGTCAGCAAGGCGGTCACGACCCTGCGAGAGCGCGACCAGTTGATGGAGCGCATCGTCGAAGCGGCGCTGTATCTTACCGGCGCGCAGGATGGGCATTTGATTCTGTTTGATCCCCAGACCGGCAGACCGAGTCTGCAAGTGCGCCGCCAACGGGTCGGAGCCTCGTACCAGTCGCCGGAGAGCGACCAGACCATGTATACCATCACCGATGGTCTGATGGCGACGACGGCGCTCGCGGTAGGCCAGAAGCGGGTTGGCTCACTGGTCGTGAGCAACAAATTCAACCGCGCGCCGTTGAGTCGTCACGATCAGCAGTTGTTGCGGATGTTGGGCGACTATGCCGCCATTGCTATCGAGAACTTCCGCATGGTCGCAGAGATCGAAGCGCAGCGCGACCGCGAGAAGCGCGAGTTGCGCAATCTCTTCGAGCACTACGTCGCGCCGTCAGTGGTCGAACGCATCCTTCAGCAGCCACAGAGCATCCGTCCGGGCGGGCAGCGGCAGATCATCACCGTGCTGTTTGCCGACTTGCGCGGGTTCAAGACGTTCACCGCCCAAGCGCCGCCCGAACTGCTGATGAAAGTCGTCAACCGCTACCTCTCCGTCGCCGCCGATGCCATCCTTCAGGAGGAAGGCACGCTGGATAAATTTATGGGCGATGAGGCGATGGCGTTCTTCAACGCGCCGCTGCCGCAGCCCGATCACGCGCTGCGGGCGGTGCGTACCGCGTGGCACATCCTTGAGAACACGCGCGAGATGTATCGCTCTCTGCCGCAAGCGCATCACATCGCCTTTGGCATCGGCATCGCCACTGGCGAAGCCATCGTGGGCAACCTCGGCACGCAAAATGTCGTCAACTTCACCGTCATCGGGCACACGGTCAACAAAGGTCACCTGCTGCAAGAAATTGCCCCGCCGAATACTGTTCTCATCTGCGAGCACACGTATGCGATGGTACGTGACCACGTGCAGGTCAAGAGGCTGCCGCCCGTCGAAATTAAGGGGCAGGATCGACCAGAGACCGTCTACGAGGTGGTGGCGCTGCGGTAGTATCATACAAACCTGACAGGTCTTCCGAGACCTGTCAGGTTTGATTTACAACGACTGCATAAACCGCGCCAGCCGTTCCAGGCCCTTCTCGATAGTCTCGGTATCGGCAGCGTAGGAGAGTCGCACGTTCGTATCCATCCCGAAGGCGATGCCGGGCACGAGCGCCAGGTGCTCCTGCTCCAGCAGCCGCGCGCAGAAGGTGATCGAATCCAGGCCCGTGGCGCTGATGTTGGGGAAGAGGTAGAACGCACCGTGCGGTTTAGGGCTTACCAGACCCGGAATCGTACTGACGCCCGCGTACATCAAGTCACGACGGCGCTCGAAGGTGGCCCGCATCATCTCGATGCTCTCCTGCGATTCTTCCAGCGCGGCGATGGCGCCGTATTGCGCGAAGGTGTTCGGCCCGGATGTCGTGTGCGATTGGATGTCGATCGCGGCTTCGATCACGTGTTTGGGGCCAGCAGCGTAGCCCAGACGCCAACCTGTGGCGGCGTAGGCTTTGCTGAACCCGTTGCACGTTAACGTCAGATTGAAAATGTCCTCACCCAGGCTGCCGATGCTCAGGTGGCGCAGCCCATCGTAAATCAGCTTCTCGTAAATCTCATCGGAGACGACGGCGATGCCGTGCGCGACGATGACCTCCGCCAGCGCCGCGATCTCCTCCGGCGTGTAAACCGAGCCGGTCGGGTTCGACGGCGAGTTGAGGAGCAGCATCCGGGTTCGCGGGGTGATGGCGTCCCGCAATTGCTCCGGCGTGATCCTGAACTCGGTGGCCTCCGATGTGGGCAGAAAGACCGGTGTCGCGCCTGTCAGCTTCACGATCTCTGAGTAGCTGACCCAGTAGGGAATAGGAATCAACGCCTCGTCGCCAGGGCCGAGGATGGCCAGCATCACGTTGTACAACGCCTGCTTGCCGCCGGTGCTGATCATCACCTGCTCCCGCGTGTAGGGCAGGTTGTTCTCGCGGTTGAGCTTCTCGGCGACGAGGGCGCGCAGCCGAGGCAGGCCGGCGGTCTGCGAGTACTTCGTCTGCCCTGCGTCCAGCGCGGCCTTGGCCGCCTCTCGGACATTGGCCGGCGTGATAAAATCCGGTTCGCCTACACCAAAGTTGCACACGTCGATGCCCTGTTCGGCTAAGGCTTTGGCTTTGGCGTCAATGGCGAACGTCATCGAAGGGGCGATCAATCTGGTCCTGTCGGATAGTGCGATCATGCGAACTCCTTGGGTAAGAATCATGAATCATGATTCATGATTCATGATTCTTTCACTGCGTCAAGATGAAAAGGACTTGCAAATGGTGACAGACTTCTTGTCTTTGGCGACATGGGAAACGCGCGTGCCGTTGATGGCAGCAGGTTACCACCGTGACCTCGCCACCGCAGCCGATGCGCTGCGGCAAACGGCGACGATCTATCCCGCGCCGGAGCGGGTTTTCTACGCATTGCGCGTTACGCCGTTCGAAGCGGTGCGTGTTGTCATCGTGGGACAGGATCCATACCACGGCCCCGGTCAGGCCGACGGTATGGCGTTCTCGGTGCCAGAAGGTGTCAAAGCGCCGCCGTCGCTGCGCAACATCTTCAAGGAAGTGCAGCGTGATGTCTACAACGGACAGCCGCGCACTTTCTCGACCGATCTGACGCGCTGGGCACAGCAGGGTGTGCTGCTGCTGAACGCCTCGCTCACCGTGGAAGCCCACAAAGCCGCCTCGCACAAAGACCTGGGCTGGCATGCGCTGACCGACCAAATCATCGCGCAGTTGAGCGCAAACCGCGAGCATCTGGTCTTCCTGCTGTGGGGCAGTCACGCGCAATCCAAGAAGCCACTCATCGATGCGGAGCGCCACCTGATCCTCGAAGCCCCGCATCCCTCCCCACTCTCCGCCCATCGTGGCTTCCTCGGCTGCGGCCACTTTTCGCAAGCCAATGCCTACCTCGTCGCCCACGGTTCTCCACCGATTGTCTGGTGATGCAAGATGCAGGAAGCAAGATGCAGGAAGCAGGAGGCAAGATGCAGGAAGCAGGAGGCAAGATGCAGGAAGCAAGAGGCAAGATGCAGGAGGTTCGTTTGTCCTACACGCGATTGTCCTATATACTCAAAGCTATAGCTTCGTCAAACAATTCATGATTCATGATTCTTTTCCAGGAGGTTAAGATGAAATACAAACTTTTAGGCAGTACTGGTGTAAAAGTATCCCAGTTGTGCTTCGGCACGATGTCTTTCGGCAATCCCGCCGACGAGGCGACGTCCGCGGCGATGTTCCACCGCTGCCGCGAAGTCGGCATCAACTTCTTCGATTGCGCCAACGTCTACCAGCGCGGGGGCGCTGAGCAAATCCTGGGCAAACTGATTGCTAACTGCCGCGATGAGGTCGTCATCACCAGCAAGGCGCACTTTCCGATGGGCGACGACGTGAACGCGCGCGGTTCTTCGCGCAAGCACCTGATGTCCGCTGTGGAGGCCAGCCTCAAGCGCCTCAACACGGACTACATCGACGTGTACTTCATGCATCACTTCGACGCCGACACGCCTATCGAAGAGACGCTTCGCGCCCTGGATGACATGGTCGAGCAGGGCAAAATCCTCTACCCGGCGGCGAGCAACTACGCCGCGTGGCAGATCGCCAAGGCGCTCGGCATCTCGGCGCGGCACGGGTGGTCGCCGTTTGCTTGCCTGCAGCCGATGTATAACCTGGTCAAGCGCCAGGCCGAGGTCGAAATCCTGCCGCTGGCGCTCTCCGAGAGCCTGGGCGTGATTTCCTACAGTCCGCTCGGCGGCGGGTTGCTCACCGGCAAATACGGGGTGGGGCGCAGGCCGGAATCCGGGCGGCTGATCGAGAACACGATGTACAAAGCGCGCTACGGCGACGAATGGGTATACCGCGTGGCGGAGGATTTCACGGCCTTTGCGCAAGAACGCGGTTACAACCCGGTGGCGTTGGCTGTTGCCTGGGTGGGCAGTCACCCCGCGATTACTGCGCCGATCATCGGCGCGCGCAACGTGGCGCAGCTTGAGGATTCGCTGGCTGCCGTGGAGATCGATATGACGCCGGAACTGCGTGCCGAAATCTCCGCGCTCTCGCCGGAGCCGCCCCCCGCCACCGACCGCAGCGAGGAGCAGAAGGGGCTGACGTTCGCGGGGCAGTTGACGGGGAAGAAGTAACCACATGGGATGGATTTTCCTCAACGGATTGAACGGATCAAACGGATTTTTCTTCCGTTTGATCCGTTCAATCCGTTGAGATACTTTTGAGGGAGGTGTGCGATGTCGGAAGTGGCGACGCTGGGTGGGTTGAAGCGGTTTTTCAAGTTCCCGTTCGAGGGGGCGGATTGGCAGAAGCGATTTGTCATCGGCGCGGCGCTGATTCTGGTGAGTTTTATCATCCCGGTCATCCCTTTGATTTTCGTCGCTGGCTACGTGATGCAGGTGATGCGGCGGGCGATCGAAGGTCAGGCGCTAGAGCTGCCGGAATGGGCCGATTGGGGCAAGCTGGGCGTGGATGGCCTACGTTACAGCGTGGTTGGCCTGGTGTTTATGCTGCCCGGATTCCTCGTCTACTTTGGCGGGATGGGCATCTATATGCTTGCCGCGATGTTGCTTCCGGTGTCGATGCAAATGGCCGAGCATGCGCGCGATGTTGCCGTCATCCCGTTTCTGTTTATGGGCAGTATTCTGATTTTGTTCGTCTCGATCTTCCTGGGGATGATATTGACTTTTCTCGGCACGATCCCGTTGCCGGTAGCGCTCTCGCATTTCGTCGCCAGGGATCAGGTCGGAGCGGCATTTCGCTTCCGCGAGTGGTGGCCGCTGCTGTGGCGCAATAAAATGGGCTATTTTATCGCCTGGGTGCTCTGCGGTGGGCTGATCGGGATTCTGTACTACGGCATCATGATGTTGTATGTGACGATGGTGCTGTGTATCTTGATTCCCGTGCTGAGCGCGCCGTTGCTGTTCTATCTGATGTTGGTGTGTGCGGCGGTGTTTGGGCAGACGTATCGGGAGAGTAAGTCGATAGTAGAGGCGAGTCAAGAAGAATCAAAGTCATAAATTCTCACTTGTGAATTCGTATGGGGAACAGAGCATAGCTTCCCTGCAGGACAATGCTACGCTGCTGCGACGTTGGCAGATCACAATCTGCCAGAAGCCCTATTGATAAGGATTCTCGTTTGGATCCCAAGTTCATGACAGAGTATTTTCTTGGATCGGCCTTAGTTGTAGTCGCGATTTGTAACAGTAACAGATGATTTTGTCAGAAGGTGATGAACTAGAATGCTCTATCACGATATCGCTGCTTTCCTCCACTGGATCGACGCCCACAACGTCTTCGATCCGCACAACTACCTCGATTTCGTCATCGAGGATACGGTCGTGGGGGCGGTGCATCACAGCCGGTTGCCGCTATTGCAGGAGCATCCCGGCATCTTCCACATTGATGATGCGCGCGTGGTGCTCGATCCGCGCCTGGACACGCCCGCCGCGCGAACTGAAGTTGTCGCCGGTGTGCTCCGCGAGTGGCGCGACGCGGGCTTATTTCCTGCCTGGCGTGACGAGTTGTATCGCGCCTCTACGGTGTTCGACGCGCACCTTTGATGGTGCTGGAGCGCGCTATCGATGCTCTACCTGCTGCTGTTGTGTGGGAGACGTATCGGGAGAGCGTGAACGTGGTAGATAGCCTCGGATTTTCTAGGATTGCTTGAGGTCAACATTTCCGGGGGAAAACAACGGCATGGACACCCTGAACGTCCGCATGTTAGGCGGTTTCACACTGCGTTGGGACGAGCAGGATGAACTCCTGCTCCCCAATGCGACCACGCGCGCGCTGCTGGCCTATCTCCTTGCCCACCACGAGCAGTCCCACACCCGCGACCTGTTGAGCGGTCTTTTCTGGCCCGACCTGCCGGAAACTATTGCCCGCCGCCGCCTCACCCAGGCGCTATGGCACATCCGCAAATGCCTCGCCCCTTACCCCATTTTGCTCACCGAAGGTGACACGGTCCGTCTCGATCCTGCCCTGTCCCTCTGGCTCGATGTCGCCGAGTTCGAGCAGTGCGCCGTGAGCGACGCGGCGCAGAATGTGGCCCGCGCCGTCGCCTTATACCGGGGCGAGTTCCTGAATGGGTACTATGACGATTGGCTGCTGCCGGAGCGGGAACGACTGCGAGAATTGTTTCTCGTTGCATTGGAACGGCTGATCGCCGATTGCAAGGCGCGGGGCGATTACCAACACGCGCTGACCCATGCGCGCCGGCTGGCGGTCGAAGATCCCTGGCGCGAATCGGCCCACTGCGAAGTGATGCGCCTGTGCCACCTGTTGGGGCGTGACGCCGAGGCGCTCAAACAGTACCAGGTGTGTCGTCAGGTGTTAGCCGACGAACTGGGACTCGACCCCGCGCCCGAAACAGAAGCGCTGGCGGCGGAGATCGCCCGGCAACTGCCGCCGGAGACTGCGCCCTATCTGCCATCTCCTCTGCTCGAAAAGGAGATCGACGCGGCCAGGTTACCGCTGATTGGGCGCGAAAAGGAGCGCGCTACACTCGTCGCGCACCTCGAAGCTGCGTTCAACGGCCTGGGCGGCCTGGTATTGGTCGAAGGGGAGGCCGGCGTGGGCAAGACCCGCCTGCTCCGCGAAGTCGCCCGCGACGCCGAGTGGCGGGGGATCGAAGTGCTGTGGGGCGGCGCAGAGCCTCTCGCCCCGGCCCAGCCCTACGGCCCGCTTGTAGACGCGCTGGCGGGAGGACTCTCGCCGCTGCGGATCCGGCAGTTGGCGCAAGTGGTCGAGCGCATCTGGCTGCAAGTGCTTGCCTCGCTGCTGCTCCCGTTGCGCGTCGCGCTGCCTGATCTCTCGCCGCCTCTGCCGCTCGAACCGACTCAGGAACAGGCGCGTCTGGCGGCGGCCCTGGGCGAATTGTTGCGCGGCTGGGCGCACATCACTCCCCTGGCCCTGATCGTGGAAGATTTGCACTGGACGGGTGAAGACACCCTGACCTTGCTGGCGCGTGTGCTCCCGGCGCTGGGTGAAAGCCGCGTGCTGCTGCTGGGCAGCTATCGCAGCGGCGAAGCTCGCGCCCGCCCGGAGGTCTGGCAGCCCCTACAGGTGTTGGAGCGCGCGGGCACGCGGCAGCGCATCGCGTTGAGCCGCCTGGACGCCGCTGCCAGCGCCAAATTGATCCGCCTCAGCCTGGGAATCGGTAACCCTGCCCCTCTCTTCGAAGCTCGCCTCTTCGCCGAAACGGACGGCAATCCTCTGTTCCTGCTGGAGACGTTGCACACCTTGCACAGCGAAGGCTTGCTTTTCCGCAATGCGGAAGGGTGGTGGAGTACGCCGTGGGACGCAAGCACCGACACTTACGCCGAACTGCCCCTGCCTCAGGCGGTGGAACAGATCATCGCCCGCCACCTGGACACGCTATCCCCTGCTCTCCGTCCCATCGTTCACCTGACTGCCGTGCTGGGAGAGCGCTTCGACTTCGACTTGCTGCGCCTCGCCAGCGCCGCCGAGCCGCGCGTGCTGTTGGATGCCCTGCACGAACTGGTGCGTTGCCATATTTTGGACGAGACCGACCAGGATTATCGCTTCCATCACGACAAAATCCGCCAGGTGGCCTACGGCGCTATCGCCGCAACCGAGCGGGCGCAGCTCCATCGCCGGACCGCCGAGGCGTTGGAATCGCTTAACCCCGATCAGACGGCGGCCCTGGCCTATCACTGGGAGGGCGCAGCGGTCTGGGACAAAGCCGCCGATTACCATCAGCAGGCCGGCGACCTGGCGCGGGCCGTGTACGCCAACCAGGAGGCCATCCTACACTATACACACGCCCTGGAAGCATTGGACCGCTTGCCTGACCCCATCGCTCCTGAGCGCGCCTTTGCGTTGCATCAGGCGCGCGAGGCCGTGTATGCGTTCGTGGGGGAGCGTCGCGCCCAGGCCGACGAGTTGGACGCTCTGGAAACGTGGCTCGCCCATCCCCTGCTGGACACGCCGACCAACCGTACCCACATCGGCTTGCGCCGCGCCACCTATTATGAGGTCATCGGCGACTATCCACGGGCGTTTGATGCCGTCCGTGAAGCAGCGGCGCAGGCTGCGCTGACGCTGGATGTGCAGGCTGAATATCAGGCCGAACTGACCTGGGGGCGGATGCTGCGGCATCGTGGCGAGCTCGAGCTTGCTCGACAACATTCAGAGCGGGCCTGGGCATTGGCTCAGGAACTGGATGATTTGACGGTGCAGGCCGTGAGCTTGAAAGAGTTGGGCGATCTGGCCTTCGATCAGGGGAACTATGGCGCAGCGTTGACTATGTCCCTGCGCGCGCTGGACTTGAGCGTGCAAAGCGGCGTTGAGACCGTGCAAGCCAACGTCCACACCAGCCTGGGAAATATCGCACATTACCTGGCGGATTTTCCGGCGGCGCTGGAGCATCACCAGCAGGCGCTTAGCTTACGGCGGACGCTGGGCGACCGGCGTGGCGAAGCGAGCAGCCTCTACAACTTCAGCACCGCATCTCATGATAGCGGCAATCCGGAAGCGGCACGCGCGGCACTGGAACGGGTCTGCGCGTTGGCGCACAGCATCGGCGACCGGCGCATCGAGGGCTACGGCTGGGTATATCTGGCGCTGGTGTTGGAGTATCTGGGTCAATTTGATGCTTCCAGGGACGCCTACCTGAGAGGACTGACGTTGCGCCGTGAGGTGGGTCTGCACGCCCTGGCGATTGACGCTCTCTCCGGGCTGGCGCGCGTCGCTACCGCGCAGGGCGATCACGTCCTGGCGGTGCAGTATGCAGACGAGGTGCTGGCCTGGTTGGACGAACGCGGTCCCAACGGCGTGGGCGATCCCTGCCTGGCCTACGTGGGCGCATACAAAGCGCTGCTGGCGGCCGGGCAAACGGCGCGTGGCGAAGCCGCCTTGCGCGCCGCCTACGCGCTGTTGATGAGCTATGCCGACAGCATCACCGACCCCGAACGCCGCCGCGCCTATCTCCACGACATTGCGCCGGGCCGCACTATCTGGGACGACTATCACAGCCTGGGCGTGCGCCGTATACAAGCCTGCCTGCCCCGCGCCGGCGCGCCTCTGCGCCGTTCGCTGCGCGACGACGAGCGCGTGAGCGTGACGTGGACCGTCGCCGCGCCGGAGGACGAGGTCATCATTGGCAAGGGCGCGCGCCGTCAGCGCCGGCTTGCGCGTCTGCTGGAAGAAGCCGCGGCGCAGGACGCCGCCCCAACAGAGGACGACCTGGCCGATGCGCTGGAGGTCAGCGTAGCCACCATCAAACGTGACCTGGAGACGCTACGCCGCCAGGGAACGCCGGTCAAAACGCGGGGCAGCCCAAAATGAGCTAAAAAGTGAAGCCCCAGTTCGCCGGATAGAGACACCGGCGAGACACCGCTATGATACACTGCCACTCATAAGAGAGTGGCAGTTTTTTTGTGGCGCAGAAACAATGGAAAAAGCAACGGTGCAACGAGATGAGTTCGTCGTCCGACAATCGTTTGTTATCCGTATCTGGCGTGAAGCGGGACAATCCGCCTGGCGAGGTTGGGTGCGACACGTCCATACCGGCGAGGAAGTCTGCGTGCATAGCCAGGACGAGCTGATCGCCTTCATTGAGAGCTGGGCCGGGCGTTTGTCCGATAGCTCCACATCCAGGTTGGATACGCCTGGTACCGGCCTCAAATAAACGCCGGTCTGTAGCTTACGATGCAGAAGAGAAGGGTGCATAAAAAACAAAACCTGATTTGTGAATACTATGATCTGTAGTTTTTCCCATTCAGCTATTCGAACAATACTAACGAAAGGAGCGATTCACATGAAGCGAGAGACGATGTTCAACCTGTTGTTGGCTTTCGTGTTGGTCCTGGCTCTGGTCAGTGGGAGCGAGATTGTCCACCAGGCGCGGGCGCAAGAGCCGGCTCCCCAAGGTGGACTTGTCCCACAGGCTGACGTGAGCACCGCCTTTACTTACCAGGGGCGGCTCACCGACGATAGCACCGGCAACCCCATCGCCGGGCCCTGCGACTTCCAATTCAGCC